>NZ_JBXASN010000026.1:0-62095 GCF_058809335.1 Ancylobacter sp. GW821-FHT10E12
CCCGCGACCCAGGTGGCCGGCGCGATCGTCCCGCCCACGCGCGCCGGTCCGGCCGGCGCCGCCTCGGTGCCCCTACCTCCGTCGCGGCCCGATGCCGCGCAGCTCGCCATGCTCACCCCGCCGCCGGCCGCACCGGACATCGCCGCCCCGATCCCGCCCGGCCTGTCGGCGATGCCGTGCCCGGAGCTTGCCATCGGCGATCTCGGCGTGTTCGCGCCGGCGCCGGCCCCCACCGCCGCCGCCGGCTGCCGCATCGAGCGGCCGGTCACGCTGTCGGCGGTGAAGCTGAAGGACGGCCGCCTGGTGCCGCTGGAGCCCGCCGCCCTGCTTCGCTGCGACATGGCCGCCGCCGTGGCGCGCTGGCTGCGCGAGGGCGTCGCCCCGGCGGTGGAGACGCTCGGCAGCCCGCTGGCCAAGGTGCAGGTCGCCGCCGCCTACCAGTGCCGCCCGCGCAACCGCATCAAGGGCGCCAAGATCAGCGAGCACGGCCAGGGCAACGCCATGGACACCCGCGGCTACACGCTGGCGGACGGGCGCTCGGTCCTGGTCGGCGGCACCGGCGCGCAGGCCATGCCGATCGCCTTCCAGGAGCAGCTCAAGGCCAGCGCCTGCGCCGATTTCGGCACCATTCTCGGCCCGGGTTCCGACGGCTATCACGAACTGCACCTGCATGTGGACCGAGCGCAGCGGCGCAACAACCTCGTGCTCTGCCGCTGGGCGACCGGCACGCCGCCGCCCGGCGCCGGGGGCGAGAAGCCCAAGGCCGGAAGCGACGGCAAGAGTGGCGGCGGCAAGCCCGCTTCAGGCTCCACCCCGGCGACGGCGAACGATGCCGCATCCGAGCCCGCCGACGCGGAGCCGGAGGAGGCCGAACCGGAGGAATCCGGCGCCGCCGACGCCCAGGCCCAGGCTCCGGCCAGTTCTCCGGCGGGCACCCCGGCCGGCCGGTCGAACGGCGGCACGCGAAAGTAGGTGGCCCCGACCAAGGGCGCGCTTCCGGGCGCGGGCGCGGCGCACTAGGCTAGCGCCGAAACTCTGGTTCGGAGCCCACCCATGTTGACCAACCTTCAGACTCGCGACGTCGAGACGCTGGTGCACCCCTATACCAATCTCGACACCATCCGCTCGACCGGCCCGCTTATCCTCGAGCGCGGCCAGGGCGTATGGGTGCACGACGTCGACGGCAAGCCCTATCTCGAAGGCATGGCCGGCCTGTGGTGCACCGCGCTCGGCTACGGCAATGACGAACTCGTGGAGGCGGCGGCGGCGCAGATGCGCAAGCTGCCCTTCACCCACATCTTCGGCGGCAAGAGCCACGACCCGGTGATCGAGCTCGCCGAGAAGCTGAAGGAGATGGCGCCGGTGCCGATCTCCAAGGTGTTCTTCACCAATTCCGGCTCCGAGGCCAACGACACCCAGATGAAGCTCGTCTGGTACATGAACAACGCGCTCGGCCGGCCGAACAAGAAGAAGATCATCTCGCGCATCCGCGCCTATCACGGCGTCACCATCGCCTCCGCCTCGCTCACCGGGCTGGCCGGCAACCACAATGATTTCGACCTGCCGATCGCCGGCGTGCGGCACACCACCTGCCCGCACCATTACCGCCTCGCCCTGCCGGGCGAGAGCGAGGAGGATTTCGCCACCCGCCTCGCCGCCGACCTGGAGGCGCTGATCCTCGCCGAGGGGCCGGACACCGTCGCCGCCTTCATCGCCGAGCCGGTAATGGGCGCCGGCGGCGTCATCGTGCCGCCGAAGACCTATTACCCGAAGATCCAGGCGGTGCTGGACAGGTATGACGTGTTCTTCATCGGCGACGAGGTGATCACCGGCTTCGGCCGGCTCGGCACCGCCTTCGGCTGCGAGGCGCTGGACATGAAGCCGAACTCGATCTCCATCGCCAAGGCGCTGTCCTCGGCCTACCAGCCGATCGGCGCGGTGATGATCCCCGAGGACATGTACCAGGCGATGGTGGAGGAGAGCCGCAAGCTCGGCAATTTCGGCCATGGCTACACCTATTCCGGCCACCCGGTGGCCGCCGCGGTGGCGCTGAAGACTCTGGAGATCTACGAGCGCGAGAGCGTGTTCGAGCGGGTGCGGGCGAAGATCCCGCAATTCGACGCCCGCCGCGCCGCGCTGGAGGATCACCCGCTGGTCGGCGAGGCGCGCGGCATGGGCCTGGTGGCCGGCATCGAGCTGGTCGCCGACAAGAAGACCAAGCGCCAGTTCGACCCCAAGCTCGGCCTGGCGGCCAAGTGCGTGGCGTTCGCTCAGGCGGAGGGCCTCATCGTGCGCAACGTGTTCGGCGACGCCGTCACCATCTGCCCGCCGCTGGTGATCTCGCCGGCGGAGATCGACGAACTGTTCGACCGCCTCACCCGCGCACTGGACAGCACGCTCGACTGGGCGGTGCGCGAGCAGCACCTGGCGGCGTGAGGGCTGCGGGGCGGGCGGCAGGATCGCCGGCCTCCCCGCCTCGCCATCCCGCCCGCGCAACGAAAAAGGGCGCTGCCGCGGCAGCGCCCTCGTCCGAAATCCGTCCGTCGGCTGCGGTGCTCAGAGCACCACGACCTCGGTGCCCGCCGGCACGCGGGTATAGAGGTCGATCACGTCCTCGTTCAGCATGCGGATGCAGCCCGAGGAGATCGCCTGGCCGATATATTCCGGCTGGTTGGTGCCGTGGATGCGGAACAGCGTGTCCTTGTTGCCCTGGTAGAGGTAGAGCGCGCGCGCACCCATCGGGTTGTGCGGGCCGGAACCGACGAAGTTCGGCACCCCGGCAATGCGCTCCTTGATCTCGGCGGTGGGGGTCCAGGTCGGCCATTCGGCCTTGCGGCCCACCTTGGCCTCGCCCTTGAAGGCCAGGCCTTCTTCGCCGACGGTCACGCCGTAGCGGATAGCCTTGCCGCCATCCTCGACGAAATAAAGGAACTTGTTGTTGGTATCGACGACGATCGTGCCCGGCTTTTCCGCCCCGGCGTAATCGACGATATGCCGCTGGTACATATCGGGCGGCAGCACCTTCACGTACGGCGCCTTCGCCAGCAACTGCTTGTCGCGGGGCGTCAGGGAAGCTTCCGGCGCCGGAGCCTTCACCGAATTACTGCAGGCGCCCAAGCAGAGCGCGATCACCACCGCACTCACCCCACGCAAATTCATTTTCGATTCTCCGAATCACTTTCCGCAGCGGCAAGCATTACCCGCCGAGTTCCTGTACTCGAATTAGCCGAACTCGGGTTCGCCTTGAAGAGGCCATTCGTCGGCCGCATGTTTGTCGCGCGAAAATGTTGCCGAAAAACATCACTCAGGTTGCAACGTTTCAAATAGTTAACCAAGTTGCCGGCAATCTCCTCCCGCCCCTATCGACTCGGCGCGAATTGCTTATTTTTGACGCAGTCGTCGCCCAATTCATTAGCAGTCGACCGACAGGCGACGTATAGGAGGATATCATGTCAGCCGAGGACAGCCGGGAAATCGAGCCCGGCCGCGGACGCTGGGAGCGTTCGCAACAGAGCGCCCATTGGCGCGACATAGGAATTTCCGCCGTTGCCGCTGCGGCACGCTACGCCGCCGCCCCGGACCCGGCGGCCGGTGCCACCCGCGGCGCTCCCGATGCTGCCGTGCCGAAATCCGAGGCAGCCGAGCCCAAGATCGTCACCCTTCGGGACATCGAGTTCTTCGCGGCCTGACTTCCGGCTTCCCGCCGGACCGCCATCCGCCCCTCCCTTTCCCATCGCTGCGCCGACCGAGCCGGCCCGACACGCGGCCGCAGAACTGCTATGCGTGCCCGACGGCCGCCTGCACGCCTGGCAGTTCTGCGGCCGGTCCATCGCCACGCGCAGACTTAGAGGGCCGGGGAGACGCCATGATTCACGCCTATTGCCTGCGCGAGGGCGCGCTGCGGCGCGTCGACGTGCTGATCGGTGATGTCATGCCGACCGACGCGACCTGGATCGAGCTGTTCAAGCCGAGCCCGGCGGAGGACCGTTTCGTCGAGGCGGCGCTGGACATCGCCATCCCCACCCACGAGGAAATGGCCGAGATCGAGCCGTCGAGCCGCCTCCGGGTCGAGGACGACGCGCATTACATGACCGGCTCGCTGGTGTTCGACAGCGAAAACGAACGCCCCGAGCTGTCGGAGGTCACCTTCATCCTGTTCAGGGGCCGGCTGATCACCGTGCGCTACCACGATTCGAAGGCCTTCAGCCTGGTCATCGCCAAGCTGGAGCGCGCCTGCCCGGCCGGGCTGCGCGGCGACCAGCTCGTGCTGGAACTGCTCGACGCCATCATCGACCGCACCGCCGACATCATCGAGCGGGTGGCGGCGGATATCGACGTCATCTCCAAGCGGATCTTCGAGCGCGAATCCGAACCGGGCGCCCAGCGCTACCAGGCGATCCTGCGGCAGATCGGCCGCAAGGGCGACCTCGCCTCCAAGGCGCGCGAGAGCCTGGTCTCCATCGCCCGCCTGGTCACCTTCCTCGCCGCCGAGAGCGAGGCCCGCCGCATCGGCAAGGACCAGCGCGCCACGCTGAAGAGCATGCAGCGCGACATCTCCTCGCTGAACAACCACGTGTCCTATCTCGGCGACAAGATCACCTTCCTGCTCGACGCCACGCTCGGCATGGTCGGCATCGAGCAGAACAACATCATCAAGATCTTCGCGGTGCTCTCGGTGGTGTTCATGCCGCCGACGCTGATCGCCTCGATCTACGGCATGAATTTCCAGTACATGCCGGAGCTCGGCGACCGCTGGGGCTATCCGGTGGCGCTCCTCGCCATGCTCGGCGCCGCCATCGGGCCCTACTGGTTCTTCAAGTGGAAGCGCTGGCTGTAGGCGGGCCGGCCGCGCGGGCCCGCCGCCGGCGCCTCACACGTGCTGGCCGCCATTGATGTGGATCTCGGCGCCGTTCAGATAGGACGAGGTCTCGGTGCACAGCACGTAGATGATCTTCGCCACCTCGTCCGGCGTGCCGAGCCGCTGCATCGGGATCTGCTCGACGATCTTCTCGGTGCCCGGCGACAGGATCGAGGTGTCGATCTCGCCCGGCGCGATCGCATTCACCCGCACCCCCAGCGGCCCGAAATCGGCCGCCATCTCGCGGGTCAGCCCGGCCAGCGCCGCCTTGGAGGTGGCATAGGCCGCCCCGGCGAAGGGATGCACCCGCGAGCCGGCGATGGAGGTGACGTTCACCACCGCGCCATGGGTGCGCTTCAGCTCCTCCAGCAGCCCGCGCGCCAGCAGGATCGGCGCGAAGAAATTCACCTGGAACACCCGCCGCCAGTCCTCCTCCGGCGTGTTCAGCGTGCCGAGCCGCACCCCTTCGCCTCCCTTGGGCGAGATGCCGGCATTGTTCACCAGCGCGTGCAGCTGCCCGTCGGGCAGGCGCTGCTTGATCTCGTCGACCGCCTTCAGCGTATCGGCGGGGTCGGAGAGGTCGACCTGGATATGATCCTCCGGCCCCATCTCCCACGGGCAGTTTTCCGGGAAGGCATGGCGCGAGCAGGTGATGACCCGCCAGCCGGCGGCGGAGAACCGCTTGACGGTGGCGTGGCCGATGCCGCGCGAGGCGCCGGTCAGCAGCAGCGTGCGCCGCGGCTGGTTGGAGCCCTGCGATCTGGAAGCCGGGAATGTCGACCCCTGCGGGGGATAAGCCTGTGTCATGGGCCTCTGTCTAGCTCACGGATAAAGGCGTGTCTTGATCCAGGACGCACCGTCCGCCTCGCGGCGGAACAAAATGCGGTCGTGCAGGCGGAACGGGCGGTCGTGCCAGAACTCGATCTGCACCGGCCTGATGCGGAAGCCGGTCCAGTGCGGCGGGCGCGGCACGCTGCCCAGGGCATATTGCGCCGTCACCTTGGCGATCGCCGTCTCCAGCGCGAAGCGCCCCTCCAGCGGGCGCGACTGCTGGCTGGCCCAGGCGCCGATCTGCGACAGGCGCGGGCGGCTGGCGAAATAGGCGTCGGCCTCGGCGTCGCTTACCCGCTCGACGGGACCGCGCACGCGAACCTGCCGGCGCAGCGACTTCCAGTGGAACACCGCCGCCGCCTTCGGCGTGCCGGCGAGCTCGCCTCCCTTGGCGCTGCCGGTATTGGTGAAGAACACGAAGCCGCGCGCGTCGCGGGCGTTCAGCAGCACCATGCGCACGTCCGGCAGCCCGTCCGCGTCGACGGTGGCGAGCGCCATGGCGTGCGGGTCGTTCGGCTCGCTGGCCTGTGCGTCAGTGAACCATTGCTCGAACAGCGCGAAAGGTTCGTCGGCCGCGGTGAAATCACCGGCTGTTAACTGTTCTTGTTTATCCATCGCATCTTCAGTGGCAGCGGGACCGGGGGCGGCCCAATGGTGACAGCGATCAGGCGGGCGGCATCGACGGCAGATGGCGCCGGCGACCCTCGACCCTCATATAGTCGGCGGCCGGCATCGCGCACAGCGTTTTTGCGCCCGCTCTTCTGCGGGCTGGCCGGGATCGGCGTCTGTCTGGCGCTGGCCGGCTGCGCCGGCCTGTCGCCGGGGCTCGACACCACCGCGACCGGCTCCATCGCCCCCGCCACCGTCGCCGCCTCGTCGAGCGAGCCGGTGCCGGAAGGCGTGACGCCGGACGACTGGGTCGCCGCCCGCCTGGCGCTGGCCGAGGCGCTGGCCGAGCGCGGCGCCGCCCCGAGCGTGCCGTGGGAGAACGCCTCCACCGCCACGCGCGGCACCGTCACCCCGCTGGCCGGCTCCGGCGACGGCAAGTGCCGCGCCTTCCTGGTCAGCTTCGTGCGCGCCGAAGACGAAAGCTGGCTGCAGGGCGAGGCGTGCCGCACCGCCTCCCGCGGCTGGCAGGTCGACCAGGCGCGGCTGCTGGAGCGCAGCTGAGCCGGCGGCTTCCGCGCAGGGGGCGAATTCGCGCGCCGCAGGGCGAATTTCCGCGCGGCGCGGCGAATTCCGGCTAAGCTGGGGAAGTCGGGGACGCCGTACGAATTCCGGCGGATTTCCGTTTCGACAGGGCGCTCGACCGTTGCATCCGGGCAACACCGGCTCCATATGGGGAGCACAGCCCGGAACCGCCGGACGAGATCTGCACCCATGCGCGACCCTTACGAGATACTCGGCGTTTCCCGCACCGCCGACCAGAGCGATGTCAAGCGGGCTTTCCGGCGCCTCGCCAAGAAGCTGCATCCCGACGCCAACACCTCCGACCCGAAGGCTCAGGAGAAGTTCGCCGAGATCAACGGCGCCTATGAGATTCTCTCCGACACCGAGAAGCGCGGCAAGTTCGACCGCGGCGAGATCGACGCCGAGGGCAAGCCGCGCGGCTTCGAGGGCTTTCCCGGCGGCGGCGCCGGTTTCGGCAACGGCTTCGGCAATGCCGGCTTCCGGCGCGGCGGCTTCCGCCGTGGCGCCGCCGACGACGACAGCATCTTCGAGAGCTTCTCCTTCGGCCAGGGCGGCGGGCGCGCCGGCCATCACGGCGCCCAGGATGCCGGCGGCTTCGACGACGTCATCTCCGACATTCTCGGCGGGCTCGGACGCGGCGGCCGTGGCGGCCGACGCGGGGCCTCCGGCAGCTTCGGCGCCGGCGAGGGGCCGCGCGGCAGCGATGTCGACATCCGGGTCGCGGTGCCGCTGGAGACCGCCGTCGGCGGCGGCCCGGTCAAGGTGACGCTGCCCGACGGCCGCCCGGTGGAGGTGAAGATCCCGCCGCGCAGCACTGAGGGCTACCGACTGCGCCTCAAGGGCCAGGGCGAGCCCAGCGCCTTTGGCGGCCAGCCCGGCGACGCCTATGTGGTGGTCGCCTACGCTCCGCACCGGCAGTTCCGCGTCGACGGCAACGACCTGCGCATCGACGTGTCGCTGCCGCTGGCCGAGGCGGTGCTCGGCGGCAAGGTGCGCGTGCCGACCCTGACCGGCTCGGTCGAGATCAGCGTCCCGGCCTGGACCAGCTCGGGACGCACCTTCCGCCTGCGCGGCAAGGGCCTGCCGGCCGGCGAAACCGCCGACGGCGACATCCTCGCCACGCTGCGCATCGCCCTGCCCGACACGCCCGATCCCGAGCTCGAGGCGCTGATGCGCAAGCGCGCCGGCGAGGCGGCCTGAGGCGAGCCGGCCACCGGCTCGCTTGAGCGCTCATCGCCGCTGTGCGATAGGAACCTCTCGCCGACGGGCGTTGAAGCGGGTGGACGGAGCAAGGTGTGACGGAGCAGGGCACGGTTTCGGCGGGATTGATGCGCGGCAAGCGCGGCCTCGTAATGGGGGTCGCCAATAACCGTTCCATCGCATGGGGCATCGCGAGGGCCGCGCATGCGCAGGGGGCGAAGCTCGCCTTCACCTATCAGGGCGAGGCGCTGAGGAAGCGCGTCGAGCCGCTCGCCGCCGAGCTCGACGCCGCGCTGGTCGGCCATTGCGACGTCACCGATCCCGCGACCATCGACGCGGTGTTCGCCAGGACCGCCGAAGTGATGGGCGGGCTGGACTTCCTCGTCCACGCCATCGCCTTCTCCGACAAGAACGAGCTCGACGGCCGCTATGTCGACACCTCGGCGGAGAATTTCAGCAAGACCATGCTGATCTCCTGCTACAGCTTCACCGCGGTCGCCCAGCGCGCCGAGAAGCTGATGACCAATGGCGGCTCGATGCTGACGCTGACCTATTACGGCGCCGAGAAATGGATGCCGCACTACAACGTCATGGGCGTCGCCAAGGCGGCGCTGGAGGCGAGCGTGCGCTATCTCGCCGCCGATCTCGGCCCGAAGAACATCCGCGTCAACGCCATTTCCGCCGGTCCGATCAAGACCCTGGCCGCCTCCGGCATCGGCGATTTCCGCTATATCCTGAAGTGGAACGAGCTCAACGCCCCGCTGCGCCGCACCGTCACCATCGACGAGGTCGGCGATACCGGCGTCTACATGCTCTCCGATCTCGGTCGCGCCGTCACCGGCGAGATCCACCATGTCGATGCCGGCTACCATGTGGTCGGCATGAAGAATCCCGAGGCCCCGGACCTCACCCTCGACCGCGATTGACCGGAAACCCGCCGGCGGGCGGACGAGGACGGCGCACAGGCGATAGCAGGAGCAGGCGATGGCAGGAGACAGGCGATGACCAGGATTTCTGTCGGCAAGCCTCGGGTTGGCCTGCCCCGCATCGGCATCGGCATCGGCGGCCGCCTTGCCGCGGCGATGCTGGCGCTGGCGCTCGCCGGCGGCTCGGCGCTCGCGCAGTCGGGCTCGGGCGCCTCGGTCACGGTGCGGCCCGCCGCGCCGGCGGTGCAGGACCGCGGCGTGCCGCCGACCTTCCAGGAATATTCGCTGTGGGACCGCATCTTCGGGCCGGGCGGCGCCATCTTCCCCGGCTATGTCTCGCCGATCGACGACCGCCGCGACACCCGCATCGCGCTGCTCACCGGCGGCGGCGAGGGGCGCATGGTCTTCGCCGCCGGCACCGCCGACAGCCGCTGCCAGGACGGCCAGGTGCCGCGCGTCACCGTACTGCAGGCCCCCGCCGGGGTGAACCTCTCCACCGATATCGGCCGCTTCACCGCCCGCCGCAACGATGCCGGCTCCACCTTCTGCCTCGGCCGCGTCATCGGCGGCACCCGCGTGTTCGTCAGCGGCCGGCTGCCGCGCGGCGGCGCCACCGCCACCCTGCGCGTCGCCTATCCGCAGGTCGGGCGCTCCGGCCGCAGCTACACGCATGTCGTGGCCATTCCCGCGAAATGACCAAGCGCCGCATCTTCCTCGTCCGCCACGGCGAAACCGACTGGAACCTCGCCGGCCGCCTTCAGGGCGGCCACGACATTCCCCTCAACGATCTCGGCTGCGAGCAGGCCGCCAGCCTCGCCCGCGTCATCGAGCGGCTCGCCGGCAAGGTGCTGCCGCCCGACTACGTGGCGAGCCCGCTGTCGCGCGCGGCGCAGACCATGGCGATCCTGCGCGCCGAGCTCGGCCTGCCGCCGGATGATTTCCGCCGTGAGCCGCGGCTGCAGGAAATCTCCTTCGGCCGCTGGGAAGGCTTCACCTGGCCGGAACTGCGTCGGCGCGACCCCGATTCGGTGTCGCAGCACCGGGCCAATCCCTGGCATTACCGCCCGCCGGGCGGCGAGAGCTATTCCGAGCTGTCGGTCCGGGTGATGGCCGCCATGGCCGAGATCACCCGCGACGCCGTGGTGGTCACCCATGGCGGGGTGGTGCGGGCGATGCTGCACGCGCTCACCGGCATGCCGCCGCAGCAGGCCGCCTTCCTGCCGGTGCGCCAGGGGGCGGTCTATCTGATCGAGGACGGCGCCTTCGAGCTCGCCGTCGCGTGAAGGGTCCCGCCGCCGGCTGTTGAAGGCGGCAGTCCGTTGAAGAGATGCAGGTTCAAGACATGCAGACCGTGCTGATCCGCCCCGACGCCGCCGACCAGCCGCGCCCGATCTGGTGCGTCACGCCGCAGAACTGGCGCCGGCTCGCCGCCGAGCTGCCGCCCATCGCGCTCGCCTTCGCCGAGGCGTCGGGCTTCCGCGCCGATCCCGGCACGCTGCTGGTGGTGCCGGACGAGGGTGGCGCCATTGCCGGCGTGCTGTTCGGCGTCGAGGCGGCCCCGCGCGATCCGCTGGCCTTCGGCAAGCTCGCCACCTCGCTGCCGGCCGGCGACTACCGCATCGCCCAGGATCCCGCGGAACTTCGCCCGGCCGATCCGCGCCTTGCCGCGCTCGGCTTCGCGCTCGGCGCCTATCGCTTCGAGCGCTACCGCGCCCGCAACGGCGCCCGCCCGCGCCTGGTGCTGCCGGACGGCGTCGACGAGGCCGGCCTCGCCCGCACGGTGGAGGCGGTGACGCTGGTCCGCGACCTCGTCAACACCCCGGCCAACGATCTCGGCCCGGTCGAGCTGGAGCACGCCGCCCGGTCGCTGGCCGCCGACCATGATGCCGCCATCGCCGTCACCACCGGCGACGCGCTGCTCGCCGCCAACCTGCCGATGATCCACGCGGTCGGCCGCGCCAGCCCGCGCGCGCCCCGTCTCATCGACATGAGCTGGGGCGAGGCCGACGCGCCCAAGGTGACGCTGGTCGGCAAGGGCGTGTGCTTCGACACCGGCGGCCTCGACATCAAGCCGCCGAGCGGCATGCTGCTGATGAAGAAGGACATGGGCGGCGCCGCCCATGCGCTCGGCCTCGCCCACATGATCATGGCGCGCAAGCTGCCGGTGCGGCTGCGGGTGCTGATCCCGGCGGTGGAGAATTCCATCGACGGCTCCGCCTTCCGCCCCGGCGACATCCTGCGCTCGCGCAAGGGCCTGTCGGTCGAGATCGGCAATACCGACGCCGAGGGCCGGCTGGTGCTGGCCGATGCGCTCAGCCTCGCCGACGACGAGGCGCCGGAGCTGATGATCGACTTCGCCACCCTGACCGGCGCCGCCCGCGTCGCGCTCGGCCCGCAATTGCCGCCGGCCTATACCGACGACGAGGCGCTCGCCGCCGAGCTCGCCCGCCATGCCGCCGCCGAGGCCGATCCGCTCTGGCGCATGCCGCTGTGGAAGCCCTATGCCGGCATGCTCGACAGTCCGATCGCCGACATGAACAACGCGCCGGGCAGCGGCTTTGCCGGCTCCATCACCGCCGCCCTGTTCCTGCAGCGCTTCGTCGAGCGCGCCGGCGCCTGGCTGCATCTCGACATCTTCGCCTGGAACCCCTCCTCGCGCCCCGGACGGCCGGAAGGCGGCGAGGCGCAGGTCATCCGCGCCCTCGACGCCCTGCTGGCCGAGCGCTACGGCTGACGCGGCGCGACCGCTGAAGCCGGCCCGGCCAGGGCCATAGCGCGAATTTGTAACCATTTTCGCGCGTCGAGCTTTTCTTGCCGGGTCGCCTCCCTGTAGTCTGGCGAACAATCCGTAGCCGTAACGATTGCGGGCGGACGGGCGGAGGCGTGAGGCCTCGGAGGCTGTGGACCATGGCGGTCGAGATGCGGGCCTCGCAGGCGCTGCGCCTGCTGCACGAGCTGGCGCTCGCGCAGGTGCGCGATGACGCGCCCGACCTCTCGCAGCGCCAGCTCGCCATCCTGCTCGGCGTCTATCTGGAGGCGCCGCCGCATACGGTGCGCGGCCTCGCCGCCCGGCTCGGCGTCACCAAGCCGGTGATCACCCGCGCCCTCGACACCATGGGCGCGCTGGGCCTGGTCTCGCGCCGGCGCGACGAGGCCGACCGGCGCAACGTCATCGTCCAGCGCACGGTGGAAGGCGCGCTCTATCTCGAAAAGCTCGGCGACCTCGTCGTCGCCACCGCCCGCGGCCTGCCGCGCTGAAGCTTGCGGTGCCGCCGCCGATACCCGACATTGGCGCCGCCGGTGAAGGCCGCCGGCGACCGGCCCCTGCTTCGTCTCCAACCCGGCCCGACCTGACCCGATGACCGAGCTCGATCCCCGCCTCTCCCCGGCCCGCCCCGACCTTGCCGCCGCGCATCTGGAGGGGCTGGTCGAGGCCGACCTGTTCGTCGAGGGCACGCCGCGGCGCGTCGCGCGCGAGCGCGCCGGCGTCACCCGCGATCCCGACCCGATGGCGCCGCTGGTGACCGAGGCGCTGTTCGGCGAGACCGTCACCGTCTACGAGGCGACCGAGGAAGGCTGGGCCTGGGTGCAGCTCGACGCCGATTCCTATGTCGGCTGGATGGCGCTGGAGGCGCTGGCGCCGCTCGGCCCGCCCGCGACCCACAAGGTGAGCGCGCTGCGCACTCCGGTCTTCCCCGGCCCCAGCATCAAGCTGCCGCCCTCCGCCCTGCTGTCGCTGGGCAGCCGGGTGGCGGTGGCGGAGGCGCGCGAGCGCTTCCTGGTCACCGAGGAGGGCGGCTACATCTTCGCCGGCCATCTCGCGGCGCTGGATTTCCTGGAGGCCGACCCGGTCGAGGTGGCCGCGCGTTTCCTCGGCGCCGCCTATCTCTGGGGCGGGCGCTCCAGCCTCGGGCTCGACTGCTCGGCGCTAGTGCAGGCAGCGCTCGCCGCGTGCGGCATCCCCTGCCCGCGCGACAGCGACATGCAGGAACGGGCGCTGGGCACCGATATCGGCTTTTCCGGCGACCTCGCCACGCTCCGGCGCGGCGACCTCGTGTTCTGGCCCGGCCATGTCGGCATGGTCGAGGATGAGCGGACGCTGCTGCACGCGACCGCGCATTTCATGGCGGTGGTGCGCGAACCGCTCGGCCCGGCGCTGGCGCGCATCGAACGCGCCAGCGCGCCGGTGCGCACGGTGCGTCGGCTCTGAGCGGCGCTTCCCGAAATCACCGCGCGGGCTCCCTCTCCCCGTCGGGGAGAGGGTTGGGGTGAGGGGCCTGAGCCCCACCCACCCAGACCGCCCCTCACCCCGCCGGGGAGAGGGAAGAAGCGCGCCCCCACACACGAAGACGCCCGGCCTGCGCGAAGCGGGGCGGGCGTCGTCAGTCTCATCGCGGTGCGGCGCGGCGACTTGCCGCGCCCGCTTGCCGCGCCCGCCTGAGTCACTGCGCGGCGGCCTTCCGGGTCGGCGCGCCCAGCGCCAGCGCGTCGGCCAGCACGCGGTAGACGTCGCTCTCCTCCATGTAGCCCTTGAACTCTTCCGAGCCCGGGCCGGTCGCCTGCAGCACCACGTCGTCGACCGCGTGCACGCCGCTGTCGCCGTCGCGCGGGATGTTGCCGATGCGCAGCACCGCGCCGGGCACGTCCTTATAGGCTTCGTTGGCGATGTATTTCTTGTCGGCATTCTGCACCGCCGGCACGAACGGGCCGTCGAGCTTCGGGCGGAAGGTCTCGTAGTAATCCGGGTAGTTGTTGGCGAAGATGGCGAGGCGGCGGCTCACGTCGATGCGGTCGGGATAGCCGTCGCCGTCCTTGTCCTCATAGTTCGGGAAGCCGGCATCGGCATAGGTGCCGACCTTCTCGCGCATGTCGGTGCCCGGCTTGTCGTCGTCGATGGTGCCGATCAGCGAGACGCCATGGGTGTGGTCGCCGGTGACGACGATCAGCGTGTCGGGATGGGCCTTGGCGAACGCGCGCACGACGCCGACCACCTGGTCCATCTCGATGGTCTCGATCACCGCGCGGTCCCAGTCGAGCGGGTGGGACATCTTGTCGATCGAGGCGCCCTCGACCATCAGCACGAAGCCCTCGGGGTTCTTCGACAGCGAGTTCAGCGCCACCTTGGTCATGTCGACGAGGCCGGGCTGGTCGGGGAACTTCGACACCGTGCCCTTCTTGAGCTGCATGCGGTCGAGCGCGGTGTCCATGTTGCCGGGGTGGAACACGCCGAAGATCTTGCCGGAGTTCGACATCGAGGCGGCGTCCAGCTCGGCCTTGGTGGTGGCGATCTGGTAGCCGTCCTGCTTGAACAGCTCGACGAAGTTCTTCTCGTCCTTGCGCTTGGAGCCGGCGGTGCTCTTCGGGATGA
This sequence comes from Ancylobacter sp. GW821-FHT10E12, assembly GCF_058809335.1. Taxonomy (NCBI): domain Bacteria; kingdom Pseudomonadati; phylum Pseudomonadota; class Alphaproteobacteria; order Hyphomicrobiales; family Xanthobacteraceae; genus Ancylobacter; species Ancylobacter sp. GW821-FHT10E12. Next base: position 14,375 of record NZ_JBXASN010000026.1, read on the forward strand.
AGTAGGCGCCGCCGCCGCCGAGCACCACGTCCGGGCGGACATTGTAGAGCATCTCGGCGATCTCGGCCTTGTCGGAGCGCCGGCGGGTATGGGCGACCACCGCCGCCGGGGTGGCGTCCTGCAGTTCGGCGGTGGAGATGATGCCGAGCGACTTGGAGCCGGTGCGGCGCACCGCCTCGCCCAGCGTCTCCACCTTCGGGTCGTCGAGGCTGTCCTTGGTGCGGTCGGCATAGACGCCGATGGCGTTGATCGCGCTCTTGTGGCCGGTCATGTAGGCCGACATCGAATTGGCGCTGTCCACCGCGATCGAATCGGTCGACGAGGTGCCGATGAACGCCATGCGGTCGAGGCCGTCCATGTTCAGGCGGCCATTGGCCTTACCCTCGGTCACGCCCTTGGACATGATGCGGGCGGCGGTGCGGTGGGCGACCGACAGGCCGTCGCCGAGCACGAAGATCACGTTCTTCACCTTCGGCGTCGCCGGGGTGCCGAACACCTCCCAGGTCACCGACTTGGTCTTGCCGGCGGCGCTGGCCTCGACCTTGTAGGTCCCCGGCGTCGCGATGGAGACGGCGCGCAGCACCAGCGCCGAGGCCTCGACGCCCGGCTCCTTCTCGACGAAGGTCGCGTCCTTGCCGAGCAGCTTGGCGTAATCCTCGCCGTTGATGGTGACCTTCACCTCGTCCGGCTTCACCACGCCGTCGAACTCCACCTTGAAGTCGAACGGCGCGCCCTGGAGGATGGTGGCGCGATCGATCGGGTAGACGGCGTCGGCAGCAGCCGTGCCCGAGAGCACGGTGCCGGAGAGCAGGGCAAGGCTGGCCGCGGCCAGCAGGCGGGCTGTCGGCAAGGATGTGCGCATCGAGGGATCTCCGCTTCGGACAGGCGGCGGGGGCCGCGGATCGGAAAAACCCTCTAGGCACCTTCCATGTCGCGCGGGTGACAATCGCCGGCGTCGCGATCATTTAGCCGGCTCTTCTATCGCGCCGAGCGCCCCGCTCCGGCGGCGAACGCCTCCGTCCGTGCGCGGTTCAGCGCGAACCATTGCAGCGCCGCCAGCACGAACACATTGCCGATCCGCCCCGGCGAGGGCTCGGTGAGCGCCGCCAGCGCCTCGCCGACCGGCAGCAGGAACGGGCGCGTGTGCTCGCTCTCGCCCGGCTCGCCGGCCTCTTCCGGCACCCGCGTGCTATCGACCAGCGCCAGGAACAGCTCGGCATGCTCGTCGGTGACGCCCGGCGTCGGCATGAAGGCCAGCATCGGCAGCAGCGCGGAAGGCTCCACCCCGAGCTCCTCGCGGCATTCGCGCCGCGCGGCGAATTGGGCCGTCTCGCCTTCCTCGATCCGCCCGGCGGCGATCTCGGTGAGCTCGCCGCGCCCGGTCGCCAGATGCGCGGCGAGGCGGAACTGGCGGATCAGCACGAACACATCCGCCGCCGGGTCCCAGGCCAGCGCCGCCACCACCGGCCCGACACGCAATATGTCGCGCGTCTGGGTCAGCGGTTGCCCGCCCGCGCCCGGCAGCGTCACGGTGAAGCGGTCATAGGGGCGGAAGCCGTCGCCGATCGACACCGGGCCTTCGAGCGTCACCGGCACCGCGTGGTCGCCCAGTCCCCCGCCCGGTCCCGCGCGCCCGGCCCCGCTCACGCCGTCGCCTCGGGCGCCGCCCCCGAGGTCGTCCCCGAGGCCGCCCCCAAAGTCACTCCCAAAGCCGCCTCGTCCGCCGGCGGCACCTCCTCCAGGTGGAAGGCGGCGGCGAACAGCGCCCGCGTATAGGCGCTCTTGGGGTTGGCGAACATCTCGGCCGCCGCGCCTTCCTCCACCACCACGCCCTGCTTCATCACCACGAGCCGCGAGGCCAGCGCCGCCACCACCTTCAGGTCGTGGCTGATGAACAGGTAGGTGAGGCCGCGCCGCTGCTGCAGGTCGCGCAGCAGGTCGACGATCTGCGCCTGCACGATCATGTCGAGCGCGCTGGTCGGCTCGTCCAGCACCACGAAGGTCGGCTCCAGCACGATGGCGCGGGCGATGGCGACGCGCTGGCGCTGGCCGCCGGAGAATTCGTGGGGGTAGCGGTGCCGGCTCTCGGGATCGAGCCTGACATCGGCGAGCGCCTCCACCACCCGCGCGTCGCGCGCCTCGGCCGAGAGCTCGGGCCGGTGCACCCGCAGCCCCTCGCCGATGATGTCGGCGATCGACATGCGCGGGGAGAGCGAGCCGAACGGGTCCTGGAACACGATCTGCATGTCCTGCCGGTGCGCCCGCATCGCCTTGAAGCCGAGCGTGTCGAGAGGCGAGCCCATGAACACGATCGGCCCCTGCGAGGAGATCAGCCGCAGCAGCGCCAGCCCGAGCGTGGTCTTGCCGGAGCCGCTCTCGCCCACCACGCCCAGCGTCTCGCCCTTGCGGATGGCGATGGAGACGCCGTCCACCGCCTTGATATGGCCGACGGTCTTGCGCAGCAGCCCGGCCTTGATCGGGAACCACACCTTGAGGTCCTTCGCCTCCATCACCAGCTCGGCCTCGGGATGCGGCGGCGCCGGCGCGCCGGAGGGCTGGGCGGCGATCAGCTGGCGCGTATAGGCATGCTTGGGCGCGGCGAAGACGTCTGCCACCGTGCCCTCCTCGACGATGCGGCCCTTGTTCATCACGCAGACACGGGTTGCGATGCGCCGCACGATGCCGAGATCATGGGTGATGAACAGCATGGTCATGCCGAGCCGGCCCTGCAATTCCTTGAGCAGCGTCAGGATCTGCGCCTGCACGGTGACGTCGAGCGCGGTGGTCGGCTCGTCGGCGATCAGCAGCTTGGGCTCGTTGGCGAGCGCCATGGCGATCATCACCCGCTGGCGCTGCCCGCCGGAGAGCTGGTGCGGATAGGAGCCGAGCCGCGTCTCCGGCTCGGGAATGCCGACCTCGGTGAGCAGTTCGATCACCCTTTTCCGCGCTGCGCTGCCGGCGATGCCGCGATGCAGGCTCAGGATCTCTGCGATCTGCTGCTCCACCGTGTGCAGCGGATTGAGCGAGGTCATCGGCTCCTGGAACACCATGGTGATGTCGTTGCCGCGCACCTTGCGGATCTGCCGCTCGCTCATCGCCAGCAGGTCCTGCCCCTCGAACATCACCTGGCCGGAAGGATGCGAGGCGGCGGGATATTGCAGCAGCTTGAGGATGGACAGCGCGGTCACCGACTTGCCGGAGCCGGACTCGCCAACCAGCGCCAGCGTCTCGCCGCGCTTGAGCGCGAACGACACCCGGTCGACCGCCAGCGCCGGCGCCCCGCCCTCGCGCGCGAAGGCGACGGAGAGGTCGTTGACGGAGAGGAGGGGGGAGTCAGTCAAGCCGGGCAGCCCTTATGTCGTCGAGGGTGAAGGGGGTAAGGGACAGGCGCTTCATGCCGTCCGGCATGGCGAGCCGTTCGTCGTTGCTGATGAAGAAGGCGCAGCCGTCTCTGCGCGCGGTAGCGACATGCACGGCGTCGGGGAGTCGTACGGAGGGGCGGCGCGCCCGAATACCCGCCGCCTCGACAAGGATGTCGCGGGCGACGGGGCGAACCTCCATTGCCGGGCTCGGCGTCAGCATGGCCTGATAGCTGGCGGCCAGTTCGTCGTCGCCGATCTCCATCGGCTTCACGAGGATTTCCGCTAGCGTGATCTCGCTGGTCACCGCCATCATCTCGCCGCCCTCTATGGCGCGAAGCAGCCACCATGCATGGTCGGATCGCGCGCCCGCATTCTCGAAGGCGGTGATGAAGACGTTGGAATCGAGATAGACCCTGACCATGTCGTTCATCGACGGTCCCATTCGTCGCGCAGGGCGCGGACATGGTCGACGATCTCTTCGGCATTGGCGAAGCGCGAGCGGCGCAGATGCCCGAAACGGCTGAAATGGCCACCCGCCGCAAGCTCGGGCTCCGCGAGCATGGGACCGGGCAGCTCGACCGTCTGCCGGGCATGGATATCCGCCAATAGATCGGCCGTCATATGAATGCCACGCCGGCGCGCCGCCCGCACCAGATCGCGCCAGTAGCCGACGGGAATCGAACCCCGCTGCTTCCAGGCCGACACCGTCGGATAGGACACGCCGATATCCCGCCCCAAATCGGCGTCAGTCGGCCACAGCTCGAAAATTTCAGCAACGTTCCGCATAGTCGTTATATACGTTCTGCATGATCCGTCGACAAATCACGGATGGATCAGACCCATCCCTCACGAAAACGTCTTCCTGGGGTCGAAGGCGTCGCGCACCGCCTCGCCGGTGAAGATCAACAGGCTCAGCATGAAGGCGACGGTGAAGAAGCCGGTCAGGCCCAGCCACGGCGCCTGCACGTTCGACTTGCCCTGCGCCAGCAATTCGCCGAGCGAGGGCGAGCCGGGCGGCAGGCCGAAGCCGAGGAAGTCCAGCGCCGTCAGCGTCATCACCGAGGACGAGACGATGAACGGCATCATGGTCAGCGTCGCCACCATGGCGTTGGGCAGCATGTGCCGCCACATGATGACGCCGTTGGAGACGCCGAGCGCGCGGGCGGCCTGCACATATTCGAAATTGCGCGCCCGGAGGAATTCCGCCCGCACCAGCCCGACCAGCGCCACCCAGGAGAACAGCAGCAATATGCCGAGCAGCACCCAGAAGCCGGGAGCGAGGATCGAGGAGATGATCAGCAGCAGGTACAGCGCCGGGATCGCCGTCCAGATCTCGATGAAGCGCTGGAACAACAGGTCGGTCCAGCCGCCGAAATAGCCCTGCACCGCGCCGGCGGCCACCCCGATCACCGAGGAGATGATGGTGAGGATCAGCCCGAACAGCACCGAGAGCCGGAAGCCGTAGATGAGGCGCGCCAGCACGTCGCGGCCCTGGTCGTCGGTGCCGAGCCAGTTCCATTCCAGCGCGTCGCAGCCGCCGCCGGCGCGGCCGAGCTTCTCGGCCACCGGCGCGCATTGCGCCTCGGTCAGCATCCAGGTCGGCGGCGAGGGCGCCGGCGTCGGCAGGTCGAGATTATGGGTGTCGAAGCTGTAGCGGATCGGCGGCCACAGCATGTAGCCGCCGGAATCGGCGATCAGCTTCTTCAGATACGGGTCGCGGTAATCCGCCTCGGTCTCGAAATCGCCGCCGAAGCTGGTCTCGGGATAGGCGTGCACCGCCGGGAAATAATAGCCGCCGTCATATTTCACCAGGAACGGCTTGTCGTTGGCGATGAACTCGGCGCCGAGGCTGGCGACGAACAGCACCATGAAGATGACGAAGCTCCAGAACCCGCGCTTGTTGCGGCGGAAATTGGCGAGCCGGCGCTGGTTGATCGGCGTCAGCCGGGAGCGGGCGGGCGCCGGCGCGGCGGTGTCGAGCGTGGCGGCGTCCATCTCACACCTCCCGCGTCTCGAAGTCGATGCGCGGATCGACCCAGCTATAGGTGAGGTCGGAGATGAGGTTCACCACCAGCCCGACCAGCGAGAAGATGTAGAGATTGGCGAACACCACGGGATAGTCGCGGTTGAGCACGCTCTCGAAGCCGAGCAGCCCCAGCCCGTCCAGCGAGAAGATGGTCTCGATCAGCAGCGAACCGGAGAAGAACGCCCCGACAAAGGCGCTCGGGAAGCCGGCGATGATGATCAGCATGGCGTTGCGGAACACGTGGCGGTACAGCACCGAGCGCTCCGACAGCCCCTTCATCCGCGCGGTGACCACGTATTGCTTGCGGATCTCGTCGAGGAACGAGTTCTTGGTGAGCAGCGCCATGGTGGCGAAGGCCCCGAGCACCATGGAGGTGATCGGCAGCACCAGGTGCCAGAAATAATCGAGGATGCGCGCGCCCCAGCCCATCTGCTCCCAATTGTCCGAGGTGAGCCCGCGCAGCGGGAACCACGAGAAGAACGAGCCGCCGGCGAACAGGATGATCAGGAGGATGGCGAACAGGAAGCTCGGGATGGCGTAGCCGACGATGATCACCGCCGAGGTCCACACGTCGAAGCGCGAGCCGTCGCGCACCGCCTTGGCGATGCCGAGCGGGATGGAGATCGCGTAGGTGATCAGCATCATCCACAGGCCGAGCGAGATCGAGACCGGCATCTTCTCCTTGATCAGGTCGATCACGGTGATGTCGCGGAAATAGGAGCGGCCGAAATCGAAGCGGGCATAGTCCCACAGCATCTTGGCGAAGCGCTCATGCGCCGGCCTGTCGAAGCCGAACTGCTGCTCCAGCTGCTTGATGAAGGCCGGGTCCAGCCCCTGCGCGCCGCGATATTTCGAGCTCGACGGGTCGCTGCGCGGCGCCCCCTGCGCGGCGCCGCCGAAATCGCCGCCGCCGCCGGAAATGCGCTGGGTGGCGGAGGACCCCTCGCCGGTCAGTTCGGCGATCACCCGCTCCACCGGCCCGCCGGGCGCGAACTGCACCACTAGGAATGAGATCAGCATGATGCCGATGAGGGTCGGCACCATCAGGGCGACGCGGCGGATGATGTAGGCGAGCATGCGGGGAGATGTCCTCCGGCGTTGCGCACAAGGTGGCGGGCCGGGACCCGCCGGTCAACTTAACGTCGTGTCATGTTAATGCACGGACCCACTTGCGTTCAGCTTTCAGCCGCATCCCGAGCGACGTCATCCTGAGGTGCCCGGCCATCGGCCGGGCCTCGAAGGATGGTCCTCCGGGTGCATTCAACGCCCCTCCTTCGAGGCTCGCTGCGCTCGCGCCTCAGGATGACGGCGCTCTTGAAGCAAGGACATCGACGCAACTTCCCTACTGGCGTTCACCCCGCCTTGCGCAGCTTGGCCGCCCAGATGGCGGGAATGGCGCGGTCATAGGCCGGGCGCGGCGCGGCCGGCCAGCCGAACTCGTCCCAATAGGCGACGCGATAGAGGCCGGAATACCATTGCGGCACCCAGAAGCGCTTCCAGCGCAGCCGCCGGTCCAGCACCTGGCAGGCGGTGGTGAGGTCGACGCGCGAATTGGCGGCGATCACCATGTCGATCAGCCGGTCGACCGCCGGATCGGCGATGCCCGACAGGTTGGACGAGCCCGGAATCTCCGCCGCCCTGGAGCCGAAGAAGCTGCGCAGCGATTCCCCCGGCACGGTGGTCATGGAATAGCGCCGCACCGTGGCGTCGAAGTCGAAATCGTTGAGCCGGCGCTGATATTGCGGCGGATCGACCAGGCGGAAATTCGCCTCGATGCCGAGTAGCTTGAGGTTCTTGATGAACGGCGCGGTGTGGCGCTCCAGCCCGCTCTCGTCGTCGAGGAACTCGATGGTCATGTGCCGGCCGGAGCCGTCGGTGAGCCGGCCGTCCCGGATGGTCCAGCCGGCGGCGCGCAGCAGCTCGGCGGCCTGCTTCAGCAGGAAGCGGTCCTGGCCGGAGGCGTTGGAGGCGGGCGGCGACCACGGGTCGGCGCGCAGCGCGGCGGCCTCCTCCGGCGGGATGATGTCGGCGAGCTGGTCGATCAGCTTCACCTCGGCGAGGTCCGCCGTTCCTTCCGCCTTGAGGTTGCAATTCTCGAAGAAGGAGTGGGTGCGCCGATAGGCGTCGAACATCAGGTTCTTGTTGGTCCATTCGAAGTCGAAGGCGTAGTTCAGTGCCTCGCGCACCCTGGGGTCGGCGAATTGCGGCCGGCGCAGGTTGAGGAACCAGCCCTGCGCGCCGGACGGGGTGTCGTTCTGCAGCTCCTCGCGCTTCACCCGCCCGTCCCTGAAGGCGGGGAAGTCGTAGCCGGTCGCCCAGGTGCGGGCGGTGAACTCCTCGCGGAACAGGTAGGCCTTGGCCTTGAACCCCTCGAAGCCGACATCCCGGTCGCGGAAGAATTCGTAGCGCACGGTGTCGAAATTGTTGGTCCCGACATTCACCGGCAGGCCGGCGCCCCAATAATCGGCGACGCGGGCATATTCGACATAGCGCCCCGGCTCGAAGCGCCCGACCTTGTAGGGGCCGGAGCCGAGCGGCGGCTCCAGCGTCGATTCCTCGAAATTCTTTGACCCGTAATAGGCGCGCGAGAAGATCGGCAGCGTGGCGGCGAACAGCGGCACGTCGCGCGCCCGCTGCCTGGCGAAGCGCACCACCACCACGTCGGCGCCCTCGGCCTCGGCGCCTTCCATGTCGCGCAGGTTCTCGACGATGATCGGGTGGCCCTTGGCCTTCAGGAGGTTCAGCGAGAAGGCGACATCCTCGGCGCCGAGCGTCGAGCCGTCATGGAAGCGCGCCTGCGGCCGCAGGCGGAAGCGGTAGATGGTGCCGTCCTCGTTCACCGCCACCGAGCGGGCGACCAGGCCGTAGACGGCGTCCGGCTCGTCGAGCGCGCGCGACATCAGCGTGTCGAAGGTCAGCTCGATGCCCTGCGCCGCGTCGCCGCGCAGGATGAAGCCGTTGAAGGAGTTGAAGGTCTGCAGCGACTGGTTGAACCGCGCCTGCGGGCCGATCTGCGAGAAGGCGCCGCCCTTGGCGATATTGGGGTCGACATAGTCGAAATGCTTGAAATCGACCTTGTATTTCAGGTCGCCGAAGGCCGAGAGCCCATGCCGCTCGCCGGCCGCCGGCACGGTGGAGGCGCCGGGCGGGGGCGCGCCGGCGGCCGGCTCGGTCGCCCGCGCCGACCCGCCGAGTACCAGCGACGCGCCGGCCCCGAGGCCGAGCGCCAGCACCCCTCGCCGGTTGCATCCGGTCCGTGCGATCCGATTCCCGCCGCGCATTCCCGCCTCGCCCATCGCCCGTCTCGCCCCGCCCTATTGGGTGCCGCCGGTGGCGGCCGCCTTCTGCGCATCCCACCACCAGATATCCGGGAAAGCGAAGGAATATTCCGGCAGCGCCGCCGGCCGGCCGAAGCGGTTCCAGCGGGCGGTGCGGGTGTTCGGGTAGTTCCAGGTCGGGATCACGAAGTCGTAGGACATCAGCACCCGGTCGAGCGCATGGGTGGCCGCCACCAGGTCCTCGCGGTCCTTGGCGTAGATCACCTTCTCGATCAGCGCATCGATGCCGGGATCCCTGATGCCGGCATAATTGGCGGAGCCCTCGCGGTCGGCCGCCGCCGAGCCCCAGAAGTCGCGCTGCTCGTTGCCCGGCGACAGCGACTGGCCCCAGCCGGAGAGGATCATGTCGTAGTCGCGCGCCCGCAGCCGGTTGATATATTGCGAGGTGTCGACCTGCCGCACGTTCACGGTGATGCCGAGCCGCTCCAGCGCCGGCTTGTAGAACAGCGCGATGCGCTCGAAGGCCGGGTTGGCGATCAGGATCTCCAGCACGAAGGGCTCGCCCCTGTCGTTGACCAGCTTGCGGTCCTTCACCGTGTAGCCGGCCTCGCGCAGCAGTCGCGCCGCCTCGCGCAGGTTGGCGCGGCGGTCCTCCTCGCCGCCCTGCGGCGGGCTCTGGTAGGGCGTGGTGAACACGCTCGCCGGCACCTTGTCGCGCACGCCGTCGAGGATCTCCAGCTCGCGGCCCTGCGGCAGGCCGGAGGAGGCGAGCTCGGTATTCTGGAAATAGCTCGACGTGCGCTTGTACTGGCCGAAGAACAGCGTGCGGTTCATGCCCTCGAAATCGAGCGCGTAGTTCAGCGCCCGCCGCACCCGCTGGTCCTGGAACTTGGCCCGGCGCAGGTTGGGGATGAAGGCCTGCATCTGGCCGGAGGCGCGGTTGGCGAATTCCTCCCGCACCACCTTGCCGGCCTTCACCGCCGGGAAGTCATAGGCGGTCGCCCAGTCCTTGGCCGAGCTCTCGATGCGGAAATCGTACTGGTCGCCCTTGAAGGCCTCCAGCTCCACCGTGTCGTCGCGGAAATATTCGTAGCGCTGCTCGTCGAAATTGTTGGTGCCGATATTCACCGGCAGGTCGCGGCCCCAATAGTCCTTCACCCGCTCGAAGGCGATCGAGCGGCCGGGGACCACCTGCTTCACCTTGTAGGGGCCGGAGCCGAGCGGCACTTCCAGCGTGCCCTGGCCGATGTCGCGCGGCTTTCCCCCGGAATCGCTGGCGGTCCACCAGTGCTTGGGCATGACGCGCAGCTGGCCGACGATCTGCGGCAGTTCGCGGTTCCCCGCCTGGTCGAAGGTGAAGGTCACCTCGCGCTCGCCGGTCTTCGCCACCGATTTGACGTGGCTGTAGTAGAAGGCCTGGCGCGGATTGTTCTTGGTCAGCTGCTCGAAGGACCACACCACGTCGTCCGGCGTCACCGGCTGGCCGTCGTGCCACCTGGCCTCCGGCCGCAGCCGGTAGGTGACCGAGGAGAAGTCCTCGGGAAAGCGCACCGATTCGGCGAGCAGGCCGTATTCGCTCGCCACCTCGTCGGCGGCCGGGGTCATCAGCGTATCGTAGATCAGCTGCATGCCGGCGGCGGGGTTGCCGCGCGGGACGATGTCGTTGAGCGTGTCGAAGGTGCCGTCGGCGGAGAGCCGCAGCAGCCCGCCCTTGGGCGCGTCCGGGTTCACATAGTCGAAGCGCTTGAAGTCGGCGGGATATTTCGGCTGGCCCATCAGCGACAGGCCGTGGTGCCATTCCGGTTCGGCGCGGGCGATGCCGGGGGCACCGAGCGTGCCCAGCACCAGCGCGGCGCCGGCGAGCGCGGCGGCGAGGTGGGACCCGAGCGTCCGGCGGCGGGCCGTGACGCGGGCGGCGTGGCGATCGACCATGCGGCGCACTTCCTTATCCAAGCTGGGCACGACGGGCGAGCCGGCGCACCGGCGTTCCGGCACCGACTACCACCCGGCGAACACTAACGTGCGGGATGCGTATGTGAAGGACGACGTTCCGAAAACAATAAGGCCGGAAGCGCACCGCGCCTCCGGCCTGACGTGATCGTGAACCGGACGGCGCCGAAACCGGCGCCGGCTCTCGCTCGGGGCGCCGCGGACGGCGGCTGCGGGCGCTCAGGGCGCCGGCAGCGGCTGCGGGCTGTGCGACAGCGAGTTGAGATAGACCAGCAGGTCGGCGCGGTCGGTCTCCTTCGGCAGGCCGGCAAAGCCCATGGCGGTGCCGGGAATGTCGCCCTTCGGATTCTTCAGGAAGGCGTTGAGCTCCTCGAAGGTCCAGGTGCCACCATGCGCCTTGAGCGCGGCGGAATAGGCGAAGCCCTCGGTGCTGGCCACCGGGCGGCCGACCACGGCATAGAGGTCCGGGCCGACCTTGGCGCCGGCGCCCTCGACGAAATTGTGGCAGGCGCCGCACTTCTTGGCGACGGTGGCGCCCTTCTCGACGCTGGCCTTGGCCAGCAACTGGGCGATCGGCAGGTCGGGCTGCACCGCCGCCACCGCCGCTCCGCCGCCGCCCTCGGGCACGGCGATCTCGAAGCCCGGCTTTTCCGGTGCGTGGCTGGTGAACAGGATCCCCGCGAACACGTTCAGGCCCAGCGTGAAGGTCAGCACGCCGAGTATGGCGCCGGCGATCTTGTTCAGCTCGAAGCTGTCCATCTAAGTTCTGCTCCCTCGACGGCAACGCGACCCATCCGGCTGGATCATCAATGCCCGCGCGTAATGTAACAGCCGCTTTGCACGGCCGCCAACGGCGGGCGGAACTAATCATTTTGACGGTTGCCGTGCAACCCGTATAAGCGCGCCGTCGGTGCTACGTTTCGCCACCGCCCGCTGCCGTCCGGGTCGCCGCTCATCGCGCGCAAGGGCTTGGAAAGCCTGGCGTTTCGTGCCCCGCCCTGCCGCTGCGGCACAGGCGGGCCGCGCGCGCCCGGCGCCGCCCGCGCGGGCGGACGGGCAGGCCGGGGCGGCCGGCGCGGCGTTCCGTCGCGCTTTTGGCGCACGCACCGCCGCCGTCTCGACACGCCACGGTGCGCCGTGCGCGCACAGGTGAAGGACCGAACCGATGAAGACCCTCCGCACCGTGGCCTTCCAGGGCGAGCCGGGCGCCAATTCGCACATCGCCTGCCGCGAGGCGTTCCCGGACCTTCAGGCGATGCCCTGCGCCACCTTCGAGGACGCCTTCATCGCCATCCAGTCCGGCGAGGCCGATCTCGGCATGATCCCGATCGAGAACTCGGTCGCCGGCCGCGTCGCCGACATCCATCACCTGATGCCGACCTCGGGGCTGAACATCGTCGGCGAGTATTTCCTGCCGCTGTCGCACCAGCTCATGGTGGTGAAAGGCGGCAGCCTCGCCACCGTCACCAGCGTGCAGAGCCATGTCATGGCGCTCGGCCAGTGCCGCAACATGATTCGCAAGCTCGGGCTGAAGGCGGTGGTCGGCGCCGACACCGCCGGCTCGGCCCGGCAGATCGCCGAGGCCGGCGACCCGACCCGCGCCGCCATCGCCCCGCGCCTCGCCGCCGAGATCTACGGGCTCGACATCGTCGCCGAGAATATCGAGGACGACGCCCGCAACACCACCCGCTTCGTCATCCTGTCGCGCGAGGCGAAATGGGCGCCGGCCGGCAACGGCCCGACCATGACCACCTTCGTGTTCCGGGTGCGCAACGTGCCGGCCGCGCTCTACAAGGCGCTGGGCGGCTTCGCCACCAACGGCGTCAACATGACCAAGCTGGAATCCTACCAGCTCGACGGCCAGTTCTCGGCGACGCAGTTCTATGCCGATGTCGACGGCCACCCCGACGACCGCCCGCTGCGGCTGGCGCTTGAGGAGCTGGCCTTCTTCTCCAAGGAGCTGCGCATCCTCGGCGTCTATCCGGCGCACCCCTTCCGCGTCGCGCTGCACGCGCAGGAGTGAGCGGCCGGGACGGGTTGCGGGACCGGGAGTGATCGCGCGCTCATGAGTTGCGCGCGCGCCGCGTCCTCGTAGGGTTGTCGCGCCGCGAATCGGACGGCGGCGAGGCTCGGAGGCACCCCATGTTCTCCCGCACCATGTTCTCCCGCCCCGACTTCTCCCGCCCCGACTTTTCCTGCACGTCGGGCGAGACGGAAACGGACCGGCCCGCCGGCCATGCCGGCTGCCTCTGCCACCGGCCCGAGCTGGGCGCGCTGACGCGGCGGCTCGATGCGGGCCTGTCCCGGCGCGGCTTCGTCGCCGGCATGGCGGCCTCGCTCGCCGTCCTCGGCCGGTCCGGGCCGGCGCGGGCACAGACGGCGGCGCCCGCCGGAGGTGCCGTCGAACGGCCGGGCCGGGTGCTGTTCATCAATGCCCGGCTGTTCGACGGCACCTCCAGCCGGCTGCGCGAGGGCGTCGCCCTGCTCGTCGACGGCAACCTGATCGGGTCCATCGTGCCCGGCACTCCCGCGCCGCCGGAAGGCGCGCGGGTGATCGACGCCGGCGGCCGGGTGCTGATGCCGGGCCTGATCGACATGCACTGGCACGCCATGCTGGCCGCGCTGCCGATCCCGGTGATGCTGTCGGCCGAGATCGGCTACATCTTCCTCGCCGCGGCGGCGGAGGCCGAGCGCACGCTGATGCGCGGCTTCACCACCATCCGCGACCTCGGCGGCCCCGCCTTCGCGCTGAAGCAGGCGATCGACGAGGGGCTCGTCGCCGGCCCGCGCATCTATCCCTGCGGCGCCATGATCACCGCCTCCGGCGGCCATGGCGACCTGCGCCCGCTCACCGAGCTGCCGCGCGCCGCCGGCGTGCCGGGCCAGACCGAGCAGGTCGGCGGCAACATCATCGCCGATGGCGAGCCCGAGGTGCTGATGCGCGCGCGCGAGCAGCTGCTGCAGGGCGCCTCGCAGCTGAAGATGGTCGGCGGCGGGGGCGTCTCCTCGCCGCGCAGCCCGCTCGACGCCTCCACCTTCACGGAAGGCGAGATGCGCGCGGCGGTGCAGGTCGCGAATGACTGGAACACCTATGTCGCCAGCCACGCCTATGCGCCGCAGACCATCCGGCGCTCGCTCGACGCCGGCGTCGCCTGCATCGAGCACGGCCACCTGATGGACGAGGAGATCGCGGCGCTGATGGCGGAGAAGGGCACCTGGCTCAGCACCCAGCCCTTCCTCAGCGCCGAGGATTCGGTGCCGCTGACCGGCCCCAGCCGCGAGCGGATGCTGCAGGTGTTCGCCGGCACCGACAGCGTCTACGCGCTGGCGAAGAAGCACGGCATCAAGACCGCCTTCGGCTCGGACCTATTGTTCTCGCCGGCGCTGGCGCGGCGCCAGGGGGTGATGCTGACCCACCTCGCCCGCTGGTATTCCGGCGCCGAAGCGCTCGGCATGGCGACCGCCACCAATGGCGAGCTGCTCGCCCTGTCGGGCCCGCGCAACCCCTATCCCGGCAAGCTCGGCGTGCTGCAGGAGGGCGCGTTCGCCGACATGATCCTGGTCGACGGCAATCCCCTGGAGGACCTGTCGCTGATCGCCCAGCCGGAGAGCAAGTTCCTCGTCATCATGAAGGACGGCAGGATCCACAAGGACACGCTCGGCCGCTAGCGGCCGGGCATCCCCGCGCGCCTACTCCGCCGCCGCCTCGCCGGCCTCCACAGCATCCTCGATGGTCTTCAGCGCCTCGGGATGCGGCATGGAGATGATGTTGTAGCCGGAATCGACGAAATGCACCTCGCCGGTCACCCCGGAGGAGAGCTCGGACAGCAGGTACAGGGCGGCCCCGCCCACCTCGTCGATGGTCACCGTGCGGCGCAGCGGCGCGTGGCGCTTCTGGTAGTTGAACATCAGCCGCGCATCGGCGATGCCGGCGCCGGCCAGCGTGCGGATCGGCCCGGCGGAGATGGCGTTCACCCGCACCCCCTGCGGCCCGTAATCGGCGGCGAGATAGCGCACGCTCGCCTCCAGCGCCGCCTTGGCGACGCCCATCACGTTGTAGTTCGGCATCACCCGCGTCGAGCCGCCATAGGTGAGCGTCACCAGCGAGCCGCCTTCCGGCATCAGCGCCGCCGCCCTTTTCGCGAGCTCGGTGAAGGAGAAGCAGGAAATCACCATGGTGCGGGTGAAATTGGCCCGCGTGGTGTCGGCATAGCGGCCCTTGAGCTCGTTCTTGTCGGAGAAGCCGATGGCGTGGACGAGGAAGTCGATCGTCCCCCACTTCTCCTTCAGCTGGGCGAACAGCCGGTCCACCGATTCGATGTCCTCGACATCGCAGGCGAGCATGGTGTCGCTGCCGAGGCTCTCGGCGAGCGGCTTCACCCGGCGGCCCAGCGCCTCGCCCTGATAGGAGAAGGCGAGCTCCGCCCCCTGCCCGGCCAGGGTCCTGGCGATGCCCCACGCGATGGAATGGTCGTTGGCGACGCCCATGATAAGGCCGCGCTTGCCGTCCATCAGCTTGCCCTGCATCAGGCTCATTTCGGTCTCCTCGCGGCCAGCGCGGCGTTCGTTCAGGCGGCTTCCGGGTGCTGCAGCACCAGCACCGCATTGGCGCCGCCGAAGCCGAAGCCGTTGGACAGCACCCGCGCCAGCCGGACATTGTCGACCCGCTCGCGGGCGATCGGCATGTCGGCGAAGGCGGGGTCGATCTCATCGATATGCGCGCTGGCGGCGATGAAGCCGTTCTGCATCATCAAAATGGAATAGATCGCCTCATGCACGCCGGTGGCGCCCTGCGAATGGCCGGTCAGTGCCTTGGTGGCGGAGATCGGCGGGCAGGAGGCGCCGAACACCTCGCGGATCGCCTCGATCTCCTTGAGATCGCCGATCGGCGTCGAGGTGGCGTGCGGGTTGATATAGTCGATCGGGCCCTTCACGCCGGCCAGCGCCAGCTTCATGGCGCGGGCGGCGCCCTCGCCGGAGGGGGCGACCATGTCGGCCCCGTCGGAGGAGGTGCCGTAGCCGACGATCTCGGCATAGATGCGGGCGCCGCGCGCCTTCGCGTGCTCCAGCTCCTCCAGCACCAGCACGCCGGCGCCGCCGGAGATCACGAAGCCGTCGCGATTGGCGTCATAGGGGCGCGAGGCCACCGAAGGGCGGTCGTTGTAGTCGGAGGACATCGCCCCCATGGCGTCGAACAGGCAGGACAGCGTCCAGTCGAGATCCTCGCAGCCGCCGGCGAACATCACGTCCTGCTTGCCGTACTGGATCATCTCGGCGGCATTGCCGATGCAGATATTGGTGGTGGCGCAGGCGGCCGAGATCGAATAGCTGGCGCCCTTGATCTTGAACCAGGTGGACAGCGTCGCCGAGGCGGTCGAGCTCATCGCCTTGGGCACCGCGAACGGGCCGACGCGCTTGGGGCTGGCGTTCTTGCGGGTGATGTCGGCGGCCTCGACGATGGTGCGGGTGGAGGAGCCGCCCGAGCCCATGACGAGGCCGGTGCGCTCGTTGGAGATCTCATGCGGCTCGAGGCCGGAATCGCGGATCGCCTGGTCCATGGCGACATGGTTCCAGGCGGTGCCGCCGCCATGGAAGCGCATGGCGCGGCGGTCGACGATCTCGCTGGCGTCGAGAAGCGGTGCCCCGTGCACCTGGCTGCGGAAGCCGAGTTCGGCATAGCGGTCGGCGCGGGTGATGCCGCTTTTGCTTTCGCGCAGCGAGGCCAGCACTTCCTGGGTGGAATTGCCGATCGACGAGACGATGCCCATCCCGGTGACGACGACGCGGCGCATGGCTTCCCTTCCTTCAAGTGCGGAACCGGCGAGATGGCCCCGCGGCGCGCCGGCCGCAAGCCCTCCCGCCGCATGCCGTCCCGTCGCGAACCGTCCCGTCGCATGCCCTCCCCTCGTGGGTCGGGCGATGCTCGGCGGTAAGATTCAGGCTTTGAACAGGCCGACCTTCAGGTCGCTCGCGCGGTAGATCACCTCGCCGTCGGCCTCCAGCCAGCCGTCGGCGATGCCGAGCACCAGCTTGGAGCGCATCACCCGCTTGAAATCGATGCCGTAGACCACCTTCCTGACCGTCGGCAGCACCTGGCCGGAGAACTTGAGTTCGCCGAGGCCGAGCGCCCGCCCGCGCCCCTGCGCGCCGAGCCAGCCGAGATGGAAGCCCACCAGCTGCCACATCGCGTCGAGGCCGAGGCAGCCCGGCATCACCGGGTCGCCCTGGAAGTGGCAGGCGAAGAACCACAGGTCCGGGTTCACGTCGAACTCCGCGCGCACCATGCCCTTGCCGTGCGGACCGCCATCCTCGGAAATGTCCGTGATGCGGTCGAACATCAGCATGGGCGGCAGCGGAAGCTGGGCGTTGCCCGGCCCGAAAAGCTCGCCGCGCCCGCATGCGAGCAGTTCCTCGTAAGTGAAGCTGTTCTGCCGTTCGACCATCGCCGCCGTATCACCACGCTCTATCTACAATTGTGGGCGAGGAGACCCTGCCCGGAGTGACGTGCCGAGAATGCCCTGCCGGGAATACCCCGCCGGAGAGCCCGGCCCGGAGTCCGCCACCCGATTTCTGGGGCTTCCTATCACAGCACCCTCCCGGCTCAAAGCCATCCGCCGTGCGGCGCTACCGCTCAGTGTGTCATGGGGATGACGGCAGGGCATGCGGCGGACGGCGCGCCGGCGGTGCAGGGGAGGTGCCGGGCGGCGCTCGGGGCGCGCGCGTCGCCGGGACTTGGCTTACAGTTTGGAATGATTACGATAATGTGTCGCGTTGTTGCCCTTGGAGGGCGGCTGCGAATATAATGCATGCTGAAAAACGCGCTGCCTCCGACCTCTGGCGCCGGATGGCATCGTCATTGCAATGGTTTCGGCGTCGGCTGCAGGGCCGGGCGCCGTAGGATCGTCTGTTCGGAAGCTGAGATGAGCGAAACGCTTCGCCCCGCCCCTATTGCCATATCGCGCATGGTGATGGACGACGAACCGGTTCTTCCGGTGGCCCGGCTGCGCGACGGCGCCGGTTCGAGCCGCACCGGCTGCCCGTTCCATGACGTGCGCCACATGCTGCGCGACGTCGGCCTTCGCCCGACCCGCCAGCGCCTGGCGCTCGGCTGGCTGCTCTTCGCCAAGGGCGATCGCCACGTCTCGGCGGAAATCCTGCACGAGGAAGCCATCAAGGCGCGGTTCCCCGTCTCGCTGGCCACCGTCTACAACACGCTGCACCAGTTCACCGAGGTGGGCCTGCTGCGCGAGCTCGCCATCGACGGGTCGAAGACCTATTTCGACACCAACCCGTCCGACCACCATCACTTCTTCATGGAAGGCGAGAATCACCTTCTCGACATTCCCAGCGCCGCCGTCGAGGTGGAGCGCATTCCCGAGCCGCCGGAAGGCTACGAGGTCGCCCGCGTCGACGTCGTGGTGCGGCTACGCCCCAAGCGGCGCGGCTGAGGCGCGCGCCGGGCGGGAGGGCTCGCCGACAAGGATTGTGAGAGGCCGGTCCCGCGACCGGCCTTTTCTTTTGGGGGCGAACATCTTCCACCGTCCTCCCGGCCGCGGCGCAGCCGGAACCCTCGCCTCACCCCCTCGCGAAAGCCGCCAGCGCCGCCAGCGCCCGCTTCTGCGCGGGCTCAAAGGCGCGGGCGATCAGCATGACCGGCGCCTCGGGCAGCGGCGGCAGGCCGAAGACGCGGCCGACCTCCACGCTGCCGGCCGGCGCCAGCCGTACCGCGAGCGGCGCCACCGCGAGGCCGGCCGCCACCGCCGCCGCAACCGAGGCGACCCCACCGCCGACAAAGGCCTCGCGCCAGCCGATGCCCGCCGCATCCAGCGCCCGCAGCGCATGGGCGCGCACCCCGCAGGGCGCGTCGAGCAGGGCGAGCGGCACCGGTTCCCCCGCGGCCAGCCGCAGGTCCGGGCGGGCGAACCAGCCATAGGCATCCACCCGCACCCGCTCGCCGTCGCGGCGGTCGCCGTCGCGGCGCACCAGCACGGCGTCGAAGCCGCCCGAATCATAGGCATCGAGCAGCGCCCGCGAAAACCCCAGCCGCACCTCGAACACCGTGCCCGGCGCCGCCGCATGCAGCCGTTCGATAAGAGCCGGCAAACCATTGCCGACCACATGATCGCTGACGCCGAGCCGCAGCCGGAGCGGCGCCGGCTCCTCCCATAGCCGCGCCCGGCTTTCGGCGGCGAGCACGGCGCGGGCGCGCGGCAGGAAGGCTTCGCCGTCGCCGGTCAACCGGACGAGACGCGGCGAGCGCTCCAGCAGCACCCGCCCGAGACGCTCCTCCAGCTTGCGAAGCTTCAGGCTGACCGCCGACTGGGTAGTGCCCATCAGCTCCGCCGCGCGGGTGAAGCTGGCGAACTCGGCGACATGCACGAAGGCCTCGACGAGGTCGAGATCGAGCGGGCGGCTCATTATTTCATTCCAATATCACTGATATCATCTTTAATATGATTTCATTATGATGGCGACCGCAATAGCCTGCTTCGCGAACCCGATCTTTCGCGAGGAGACCTTCATGCCGATGATCCAGATGACCTTCGCCCCCGGCCCGACGACGGCGCCGGATATCGCGGCCCGCCTCGCCGCCACCGTTGCGCGGCTCGCCGAGCTGGAACTCGGCAAGGACCCCACGGTGACCACCGTCGCGATTCAGGCGGTCGACCCCGCGCATTGGTTCTGCGGCGGCCTCTCGTTGGCCGAGCAGCAGCTCGCCGGCTTCTGGCTCGACATACGGGTGACGGAAGGCACCAACAGCAGGGACGAGAAGGCCGCCTTCATCGCCGCGACCTTCGCCGAGATGGAGGACCTGCTCGGACCGCTGCACCGGGAAAGCTACGTCCATGTCGTGGAGGCGCGGGGCGATGCCTATGGGTATGGCGGGCGCACCCAGGAGCGCCGCTACATCGAATCACGCCCCCTGTCGGCCTGATCGGCCTCACCGGCCCGAAATCGGGCTCATCGTACACCGCACCATACTCGGGCCGGCGCGAAAAAGCCGGCCCGAGGGGCCGGCTCTTGCGGTATCCCGATAGCGCCGATCTCAGTCGATCTTCTCGCCGGGATAGACGCCCCACAGCTTCACCTGCTCGATGAAGCCGTCGAATCCATCGCCGTAGAAATGGCACCAGGTGCCGTCGCAATCGCCGACCTGGCCGAGCACGCCGGGCTCGACCCGCGCCGCCACCCGCCCCTGCGCGTCGCGGCCGCTGTAGAGCGCCGTCGCCCCATCCTTCAGCCACGGCCCGACCAGCGCGGTGCGCCGGCTCGACAGCATGGAATGGTAGACCCAGCCCTCGGCGCCATCGGAATCGCGGATGCGCCGCCAGGTCTCGAATTCCGCCGTGACTTCAACGGGCAAGCCGGCGCGGGTGAACACCCAGGCGACCGAGTGGTCGCGCGAGGGGCCGGCGCGCACATTCACCTTGTCGGCCTTGATGGAAAGGAATCGCGGCACCGGCAACCCGCTCTCGCGCCCGACCTGGCCGGTCGGCGCCGGGGGAGCCGACTGCGCCTGCGCATGCGACAACGTCTTGTAAATGAAAGGTTCTGCGGCAAGCAGCGCCACCGCTGCCAGTCCGAGGACCAGATAACCGGCCTTATAGCGGGCCTTGGCGCCTCGAAGCTTCGCACCGTCTCGAAGCCTGCAAATCCGCATCGTTCCTATCACCTGTTGATCGCCCGACCTGTTGCCTGCCGAAGGAAATCCGGCCGACGGCGCGCGCACGCCTGCACCGCGAATGGGTGCTTTTTGTGTTTCGCCGACCCGTCTGCTAATGAGGCACACGGTTCCGGTCGGGCACCATTTTCCGCCTTTGACGTTAACGGGACCTTGATCGCGACGGGGATTGGAATGGCCCGCAAGAAGCCGCTGGTCGTAGTGACCCGCAAGCTGCCCGACAAGATCGAAACCCGCATGCGCGAGCTGTTCGACGCCCGGCTGAATGTCGAGGACGTGCCGATGACGCAGGCGCAGCTCGCCGAGGCCGTCGCCACGGCCGATGTGCTGGTTCCCGCCATCGGCGACCGCATCGATGCCGCGGTGATCGCCCAGGCGGGCCCGAATCTCAAGCTGATCGCCAATTTCGGCAATGGCGTCGACCATATCGACGTCATTGCGGCGGTCGAGCGCGGCATCACCATCACCAATACTCCGGGCGTCCTCACCGAGGATACCGCCGACATGACCATGGCGCTGATTCTCGCGGTGCCACGGCGACTTACCGAGGGTGCGTCGCTCATCATCCGCGACGAGGGCGTCTGGCCCGGCTGGTCGCCGACCTGGATGCTCGGCCACCGGATCTGGGGCAAGCGGCTCGGAATCATCGGCATGGGGCGCATCGGCCAGGCGGTGGCGCGCCGCGCCAAGGCCTTCGGCCTGCAGATCCACTACCACAACCGCAATCCCCTGCCCTCCCACATCGAGGACGAGCTCGAGGCCACCTATTGGGACAGCCTCGACCAGATGCTGGCGCGCATGGACATCCTGTCGGTGAACTGCCCGCACACCCCGGCGACCTACCACCTGCTCTCCGCCCGTCGGCTGAAGCTGGTGCGGCGCGACGCCTATATCGTCAACACCGCCCGCGGCGAGGTGATCGACGAGCATGCGCTCATCCGCATGATCGAGACCGGCGAACTCGCCGGTGCCGGCCTCGACGTGTTCGAGCGCGAGCCGGCGGTCAGCCCCAAGCTGCTCAAGCTCGCCCGGCAGGGCAAGGTGGTGCTGCTGCCGCATATGGGCTCGGCCACCGTCGAGGCCCGCATCGACACCGGCGAGAAGGTCATCGTCAATATCCGCGCCTTCATGGACGGCCACCGCCCGCCCGACCGGGTGCTGCCGGCAATGCTGTGAGCCGGCCGGATCGCCGCCGCCGGCTCGCGCCGCGGCCGGTCAGCGGCGGTGGCACGACAGGTCGGTGATGGTCGGTGCGTTGCCGGTCAAGGGGTTGTCCGGGTCCCAGCCATAGCTGAGCGTCTCGAAGCGCATGGACATCGTGTCGATCATCAGCAGGCGCCCCACCAGGCCCTCGCCGAAACCGGCAATGGCGCGGACCGCCTCCAGCGCCACCAGCGAGCCGGCGATTCCCGCCACTGCGCCGAGGATTCCCGCCTCGGCGCAGCTCGGCACCGTGCCGGCCGGCGGCGGTTCGGGGAACAGGCAGCGATAGGTCGGATAGGGCGTGCCGTCCGGCCCGCGCTCATGCGCGCGCAGCGTCGTCACCGTGGCGTCGAAGCGCCCGAGCGCCGCCGTCACCAGCGGCTTGCCGGCGAGCACGCAGGCATCCGACACCAGATAGCGGGTGGAGAAATTGTCGGAGCCGTCGATCACCACGTCGGCCTCGGCGATCAGGCCGAGCGCATTGTCGGCGGTGAGCCGCACCGGCTCGCCGCGAAAGACGACATGCGGGTTCAGCGCCGCGACGAAGGCTTCGGCGCTGTCGGTCTTCAGCCGGCCCACCGCCTCGGTGGTGTGGATGACCTGCCGCTGCAGATTGGAGAGCGAAACGACATCGTCATCGACCACGACTAGGCGACCAATGCCGGCGGCAGCGAGATAGAGCAAGGCCGGCGCGCCAAGCCCCCCGGCGCCGATCACCAGCACGCTGGCCTTCTTGAGCTTCTGCTGTCCCGGACCGCCGATTTCGCCGAGCACGAGATGACGGGCATAGCGTTCGATCTCCTCCGGGGAGAAGAACGGCTTGCGCGGGGCGGCGATCGGCGCATCGGTGCTCATGACTGCCGCTATATAGCAACCGTACGGCTCGGTGCCATATGGTCGGCAGCCGAAGTCGCGGGCATTTCGCGTATAGGGTACCGGCACATGTTGCCCGTGCGCGAGCATTCGACTAAGAAGGCGACGTCCGGCATGAACCATGCCGCTGGCACCCGTAGCTCAGCTGGATAGAGCGCTGCCCTCCGAAGGCAGAGGTCGCACGTTCGAATCGTGCCGGGTGCGCCATTTCAGTACAGAACTATGAACGCCGAAGACCGCCGATTTCCCGCTGGAAGCGGCAACGAGCGTTCGCAGCAGTTCTGACTTCGATCCCATAATGCGAACTTCGTCATCCGCACCTCGATGCGCTGAGCAAAAGCGCGCAAGTGATCCCGCCTATAGCCGCCCCCCTTCGAGCCTCAGCCTATCGCGGGCAGCGCCGGCGAATGCGTCGAGCATATCGGGCGTGACAGCTTGACTGAATCGCCCCTAGATTCCTGGACGCCTTCTTCCCTAAATTTGAGGCAAGGAGGCCCCGATGGGCAAAGCGAACTTCACCGAGGACTTCAAGCGCGACGCCGTCCTTCAAGTCACCGAGCGGGGCTATCCGGTTGCGGAGGTGGCTGCGCGGCTGGGGATCAGCAAGTACTCGCTCTACGAGTGGAGGAAGCGGTACGGCAAGCCTGCCTCCGTGGCCCGCGATGACGAACAGGCCGCTGAGGTCCGCCGGCTGAAGCGCGAGCTGCAGCGCGTGACGGAGGAGCGCGACATCCTAAAAAAAAGCGGCCGCGTACTTCGCCAAGGATGCAAAGTGAAGTACGCGTTCATCGCCGAGCATCGCCTGCTGTTTTCGATCCGCGCCATGTGTCGGTGCCTCCGTGTCCAGCCCAGCGGCTTCTACGCCTGGCTGAAGGACCCGCTGAGCAAGCGCGCGCTGGAAGACCACCGACAGACCGAACTGATCCGCGCGGCAGGGAGCGAGAGCGGCAAGATCTATGGCTATCCATTGGCCGACAGGTGATCGCTTGCAATCACCGTAAGGCGCAAGCTCCGCGACGATCTGGCGGACATGGGCGAGAGCTGCTGTCCAAACCGGGGGGCGCGGCTGACGCGGCTCGCCGGCATCCGGGCGCAGATAGGCTACAAGCGCCGCCCCGGCCACTATGGAGGCAAGCCATCCCTGGCGGTCGACAACACGCTCGATCGCCGGTTTGACGCGGAGGCGCCTGACAAGGCCTGGGTGACCGACATCACCTACATCCGCACCCACGAGGGCTTCGCCTATCTGGCGGTCGTGATCGACCTCTTCTCCCGCCGCGTCGTCGGCTGGTCCATGCAGGCCCGACAGACGACCAACGTCGTGCTTCAGGCGTTGCTGGCCGCCGTCTGGCGACGCAAACCGAAGGGCCGTGTGCTGGTGCATTCGGATCAGGGGAGCCAATTCACCAGCATGGAGTGGGCTTCATTCCTGAAACACCACGATCTGCAGCCCTCGATGAGCCGTCGCGGCAACTGCCATGACACGCCGTGGCCGAGAGCTTCTTCAACCTGCTCAAGCGCGAACGTATCCGCCGCAAGGTCTACCGCACGCGCGACGAGGCACGCCGGGACGTGTTCGATTACATCGAGATGTTCTACAACCCCACCCGGAAGCACGCACGGAACGGGATGCTGTCGCCCATCGAGTTCGAACGGCAGCACAAAGCGAAAGCCGAAGGCGTCTAGAAAACTCGGGGCGATTCAGGGCGAGTAACTCCGCTGGTGGATAATCGCTTCGCACAAGCCTGAGGAACCGGCAGTTGAGGCCATGGGCCGAGGCTAAGTGGTCCATTGTGCACCATTGCCAAGATCGGCAAGCGATGGACGAACTCTCCATGGCCCGGTCGCCGCTTCGAAAGCCGACGCCACGCGGAATACCGTCAGGTCATCATAGGCCGGACCGACGATCTGCATTCCGGTCGGCACGCCGGTTTCCCCGTCCCAGCCTGTCGGCACCGACATAGCTGGGCATGTGCCGACCATGTTAAAGGGATAGGTCAGGAACCAGCCGTGAAACGGCGTGACCGGCTTTCCCTCGATAAAGAGCGGCTCCTCGCTGCTGCGGTCGGCCGCGATCTTCGTTGTTGCGGTGGTGGGGCAGATCAACGCATCATGGCGCTCGAACAATTCCGCCAGCGTGGCGTACATCTTCTGTCGGACGAGATTGAGCCGATAGAATGTCACGAGATCTCGGCTCTTTCCCTCCTCGAGGATCTTGACCACAAAAGGATCGAGTTCTTCGCGGTGCTGCGGAAGCAGGTCGCCCGCAAGCGCATTGAAAACGCCCTGCCAACGGATGTTCCAGGCTTCCTCGACCTCATGCGTCCATCCGATGTCCACCTCTTCGACGACGGCGCCCAGCGAACGCAGCACGACAGCGGCATTTTCGAGGTTCTTTCGGACCTCGCCGTCTACGGCGAAATAGCCGAGGTTTGCCGACAGGGCGATCTTCATGCCCTCGATGCCGTCAAAGGTTTCGGGAATGACCACCTTTTCCCGTAAGGACGACATGTCGGCGGGATGCTGGCCGGACATGACATTCTGCATCAGCCCTGCGTCGCCTACGCTGCGGGTGATCGGACCGTAGTGAAGCAGCCATTCGTTCGGATGCTCCCGGTCGACTGGGTTGCGCCCCCACGGAGGCTTGTAACCGAACAGGCCGTTCATTGATGCGGGCAGCCGGATCGAGCCGCCGCCATCCGTTCCATCCGCCACCGTCGTATAGCCTGCCGCCAGCGCCGCACCGTTGCCTCCCGATGAGCCGCCGCAGGAATAGGCCGGATTCCAAGGATTGCGCGTCGCCCCCCATAAGGGTGAGTTGGTGACGCCGGCATGGGCGAATTCCGGCGTCGTCGTCCGGCAGTGCATGATGGCGCCGGCGGCGAGAAGGCGTTCGACCGTCGGCGCGGTCTGATCCGGCACGAAGTCACTGAATACCCGCGATCCGTATGTGGTGATCTTGCCGGCAACGGAATGCCAGTCCTTGATCGTGCAGGTTATGCC
Organism: Ancylobacter sp. GW821-FHT10E12; assembly: GCF_058809335.1. Taxonomy (NCBI): domain Bacteria; kingdom Pseudomonadati; phylum Pseudomonadota; class Alphaproteobacteria; order Hyphomicrobiales; family Xanthobacteraceae; genus Ancylobacter; species Ancylobacter sp. GW821-FHT10E12. Next base: position 39,752 of record NZ_JBXASN010000026.1, read on the forward strand.
CTCCAGGGGGCGCACCTCCTCTCCGCGCACATATTTTCGCTCGGCGGCTCGCGCCTGCTCCAGTGCTTCGTCGAAATAGGTAAAGGTCAGGGCATTCAGCACCGGCTCACAGGCTTCGATCCGGTCGATCTGTGCCTTCAGAAGCTCGACCGGCGAAAGCATTTTCGCCTTGAACAGGGCGATGGCTTCTTTGGCCGTCAGATATGTGACGTCATCTTCAAGGGTAGTCATTCGTGTCCCCTCATTCCGTTTCTTGTGCAGACATCCGCAAGGTCGGCGCGGCTGCGCCGACCGTCTCGTCAGGATTCCTTCGAGAGGATGTTGGAGACCCGCCTATTCTCCGGACAGGTGTTCGGCTTGCAGGATCTCGGGAATGGCCTCGCACTTCGGAATGTCCTTGAAGACGGCGAAGCTGCTCGGCGTCGCCGGCATCATGGGGAAGTTGAACTGACACTTCGGACAGGGTTCGGCGAGCGTCTTCTGCTCCTCCTGCAACTCATAAGGCTTGTCCTCGACGAGGCCGCAGCAGGGACACACGCGCAACAGCCGCGTACTGGTCAATTCGAAGTTAGTGATGATGTCTTCCATGATGGCGCCGCGCGCGGCCCATTCCTTGGCGTATTTGTGGTAGATGTTCATATGCCAATCCCGCAGCGACTGGCGGCTGATCCAGAAGCTGACTTCATTGAACCAACCCGGATCTTCCGGATGCACCCACCAGGTGAGGTGCAGAAAACCTGGCATCTTCATGAGGTGATTGCGGGTGTCGGCGAAGATAACCTTGAACTTTTCGTAACCGTCCGGGCTCGAAAACCTTACCCGTTGCATGCTGAGATAAATGGACATTTCTTGCTCCCCTCGCGCTTCCCGGCGCAATCCAATCGACAAGCATGGCCAGATTAGGCTTCATCTGGCGTCTGGATAGTGCCAGAACTTGCGAATCTAATGGTGCCAGACTGGACACCTGTTCACACATCATCCGGGGGACGGAATGGAACTGCTAATCGATGTGGATCGTTCCGATGGTAGGTCATTACAGCAGCAGCTCTATGAAACTCTCCGGCGGCTGATCCTTTCCGGATCGCTCAAGGCGGGTGACAGACTGCCATCCAGCCGCAACCTCGCCGAACAACTCGACATCGCACGCAATACCGTCACGCTCGCGTACGACCGGCTGGCAGCCGAGGACTACATCGCGGCGCGACCCAAATCCGGAATCTTCGTCAACGATCGGCTCCCCGATGCGACTGTGCTGGTCCGAACTCGCCAGACGGCCTCGATCGGAAAGGGGCAGCGCCTCCGGCTCGGCGCCAATCCTTCGTTCACGGGGCGAGCGCCGATGCTATGGACGGACCGGGCGCTGCGCCCGAAATTCGATTTCTTCGTGGGCCGCCCGCATCCGGACAGCTTTCCGACCAGCTTCTGGAAACGTTCCGTCGCGAGGCATCTCTCTTATGCACGCGGCACGCAGACGGAATACGGCGACCCACTTGGGCTTCCCGCGCTGCGCGAGGCCATCGCAAACCATCTCAGGGCGACACGCGGGATCAAGGCGCAGGCGGACCAGATCATTGTCACCTCCGGTATCCAGGGAGCGCTCAATCTCCTTGCCCGCGTCTTCCTGAGTGGCCGCGCACATTCGAGCGTCGCGATCGAGAACCCCGCCTATCAGGGGGCTGCCTTTCTTTTCAACAGCTACGGAGCCCGTCTGCGCCCCATTGAGGTCGACGAGTTCGGGCTCATAGTATCGCAACTCGAGGATTTCGGCGGCAGCCTGGTCTATGTGACGCCGTCCCATCAATTTCCAACTGGTTACACGATGAGCCTCGACCGTAGGCTGCATTTGCTTGACTGGGCCTATCGGACCGGCGCCTATATCATCGAGGACGATTACGACAGCGACTTCCGTTATGACGGCCCGCCGCTCACCGCGCTCGCGGGTCTGGATCGAAGGGGGGCCGTCATCTACCTCGGGACCTTCTCCAAATCGATCGGAGCGAGCATCCGGATCGGCTATGCCGTTCTTCCGCGCCATCTCCTCGATCAGGCCCGCATCGTGAAGTCCCTGCTTGATAACGGCGCGCCCTGGCTTGAGCAGGCGGTAATCACCGACTTCCTGAACGAGGGTGCTTTTATCCGGCATCTTCGCCGTATCCGGCGCTCCTACATGTCGAGCAGGGACGCCTTGACCAAAGCGGTCGGGCGCCATTTTCCGAAGAGCGTTCTGTCCGGAGGCGAAGGCGGAATGCATATGATGTGGACCCTGCCGCCCGGAATGCCGCCGCCAGCCGATGTCCGGCAGTTCGCGGCGCTATGTGACGTCGGCCTCTACCCTCTCTCCGCCGCAGCCGCCTATGAGCAGGGTAATCGCAAACGTTTCACCGAGCGATCCCTCGTCGTCGGCTACACCGCCTTGTCGGGCGCGGAGATCGACGAGGCCATGAGCCGCCTGGCTACTCAGCTATGTCGGCATTGATCCCTGTTCCTATATTATGCGACTGGCAATGCTGATGCCCTCCTAGTGAGATGGACCTGCTGCTTCCCTCCTCGAGGTACGCACAAGAGGATTATCGATGAACGTGATCATGTCTTCGATCGATGCTCCAGCGCCGCTTGAGCGAATAGGCCGCCGGTCGTGCCGGATGTTCGACATCATGAACAGAAGATCGTCGGCTCCGCGCAGAACCGGCTTGTGTTCGACCTGACCTCGTGCTCCCTCAGCACCGAGATGATCTGCTCCTCGCTGAAACGGCTGCGCCGCATGGTCCTTCTCCCAAACGAAGGACCCAACTTGTGAATAAGCGCGGAGATTGGACCCCGGCCATAAATGGCCTAACTCCTTCATTCAGCACATAAATTCCGGAGATGGCTGGGGTCTCGATCGGCGCCGATCGGGACCCCAGGCGACATAAGATTCTCGAAGAAAATTCAATGCGTTGAAAGCCATCTGTGGTGGGGTCCCGCTTGGACGCTTATTCACAGCCACTGAAGCGGCCTGCCGTGTGACAGGGAGCCTGCCGAGCGAGGACCTGAGGCAGCGACTTGCCGCAGCAATTATGGAAGGAGCGGAATCCGACCTCGGCAATAAGGACGACTTGATCGACTTCGCCCTGCGGTCATTGCCCGAGTTTCGTCGGCAAATGGCGAGCTAGCTGCACGGTTCATGGCCGCTTGCTCCAGTCCTTGGCATCCTTGTCGGAGGCAAGGAATGCTTCTGGCTCCGTCCGTCCGCGATGCGTGCAGCGCAGCCGTGCTACGAATTCTGCAACGCGCTCGGCGGGATCCGCACCGATCTCAATCAGTATCTTACGGTCGCCCATCCGGCGGCGGCCACAGCGACATTCCACGCACAGCCATGCCGAAAGGGCGCCCACATGGACGTTGAGGCCGCTCATCGTTTCCTCCCATCCGGATAATAGTGCAACCAATGGCGGCCGTGACCGCGCTTCGTCGGATCGAACGGCAAAGCACCGAACCGTTCGCCAAAGGCGGCCGCATCCTCCGGAATCCTAGCAAACTATCCCGCCACGATAGGCAGTGCCGATACGCCTACGCTCGAACGCCATCATCAAGTCGACCGGGCGCGCGTAATCCGACGTACCACTACGCCCCCGAGAAGAACTTCCAACAAGGCCGCAATAAGAGAAAGCTCACCCTGCCACCGAGGCCGAACAATCCAGGTACGGTCATTGGCTGCAAGATTGCGACGATCTTCTGGGTCCCGAGGAAAAAGAGGCATGCCAGGAACTCGGGCCGATCTATGCAGCGCGTTGCGCGCAGACCGGCACTGAACGCATTCAGCGTGACGGAGGAGAGCAAGAATCGCGCATAAGCAGACGGGCCCCCACGCGGAGCTCGCGCCCCGCGTCTCCGCCCGGCAACGGCTGGTTCAGACGCTTCATCAGTCCGTCGACGGCCAGGTCGGCGATAGCCTGGGCTCCGTTGTCGATGACGCTGATCGCGGGCTTCTGCCACCGGAACCAGGGCACATCCTCGTAGCACAGCAGCGACAGCTGCTCAGGTACCTTCACATCGTGCTCGGACAGATAGCCCAACACCCCCAATGAGGCTTCGTGATTGGCAACGAAGAGCGCGGTGGGCGGATCGCCGAGCGCTAGCAACTGCTCACAAGCTTTGACGCCGGTCTCGGGCACATAGGAACCGGCGACGATCAAGGATTCGTCGGGCTTAATTCCGTGCTCTCGCAGCGCATTGAGATGGCCGGCGAGACGCTCTCTACCGGAATTGCTGTTGCTCCTGCCAACGATGAAGCCGATCCGCTTGTGCCCGAGCTCCAGCAGATATTTGGTACCCGCATGGGCGCCGTCGACATCGGCTTGGAGGATGGTTTCAAGCTCCGCCTCGCCCGCGGCGCGGATCACCGCGACAATCGGCACACCCGAGCGTTCAATGCGGGCGAGGAGCGGTCCGTTCTGACCGGTGGGAACGATGATCAACCCCTCCGCCCGGTAATCCTCGATGGTCGCCAGGAAGCGGGCCTCCTGCTCGGCATTGTCTTCGGTGATGCACAGAATGAGCTGATATCCCGCCGCTCCGAGACGGCGCTGCGCCGTCTCCGCCAACAAGCGATAGGAGGTGGCGACCAGATTATGGACGATAAGGCCGACAAGTCGCGAGCTCTGCGTCTTGAGCCCTCGCGCCAGGGTGTTCGGCCGGTAGTTGAGCGCCTCAGCCGCTTCACGGACGCGTTGTTCGGTTTGCTCGTTCACAGGGCCGCGGCCGGACAGCGCACGCGAGGCCGTCGTTATCGACACCTTGGCCAATTGCGCCACGTCGCGCAATGTCCCGGTTCGGATCGCCGTCCCGTCGGAGATTCCCTCATCCATCGAAAATACTCACCTCTCGCACCAGCTGTCACTGGCGCACTCCATGCCGGAACGATCCGTGGACCGGCGTATCATTTAACGGGAGACGAAACTCAACTGGTCCAAAGTACATGGGTGTCCTTGATGGCTCCATTTCCCAACTATCCCGACAAGTCTCTAATAGCCGGCGTCGCTGTTGGTGACATTTGCAACTGGTTCCCCCGCTTCGATTCGACGAATGGCCTGGGCGGCGGCGGGTGCCCCCCAACTCGGCTGTACATCGCCAGCTATATGCGGGGTGAGCGTGATGCGCGGATGGGTCCAGAACAGCGAATTGCGCGGCAAGGGCTCGGTTTCGAAGACGTCGAGCACGGCCTCGGCAAGATGTTCCGTATCGAGCGCGTGTAGAAGCGCGGCTTCGTCGACAAGCGGACCACGTCCGATATTGATGAAGAGCCCGCCCACGGGCATGGCCGCGAAGGCCGCAGCGTCGAGCAATCGCGTCGTTTCCAGCGTCAGCGGCAGAACACAGATCACGACGTCGGAGCGCTGCAGGAAGCCGTGCAGTTGGGCTGAACCCACATAGGTTGGGAAAGGCAGGGTCTTCCCGGACCGGGACCAGCCGGCAACGTCGAATCCCATCCCATGGAAGGTCGAGGCGATCTCGGCGCCGATCGCCCCGAGGCCCATGACCCCGACGCGCCGCTCCGGAGCAAGCGGACAGGCATGGGCTTTCCAGACGCGCTCGCGCTGCTGGCGCTGATACACGTCGAAGCCGCGGTGGAACCGGAGAGCGTGATAGAGCACGTACTCGGTCAACTGCCGGGCAAGCGGGCGGCCGGTCGAGCGGATGACCGGTATGTCGGGCGGCAGGGACGGATCGTTCCGCAGGTGGTCGATCCCTGCGGCGAGCGATACGATTGCCTTGAGGTTGGGGTAGGAAGCGAAGAATCCGGGCATGGGACGCCAGACCAGCGCATAGCGGATGTCCGCAGGCGCCGGTATGTCCGGCCAGATATGCACATCCCATGCGCCCAGATCCCGAAGCAGAAGCCGCTTCCATTCCGCAGCCGTCTGTTCGGACGTCGTCTTGATGAGCACGGCCATTCCGTTTCCTGACATGTCGGTTCGGTTTCAGCCGATCCTGGACCGCAGGCGCTCGGTTCGGGCGCGCAGGAGCTCGGAGACCAGCAGCAGGAGCGAAGTGAGCACGATCAGCGTCGTGGACACCGCGGCGATGGTTGGATCAACCTCGAAACGGATGCTGTCCCACATCTTGCGCGGCAAGGTGAGCGCCGTCGAACTGGAGATGAACAGGGCTATGATCAGCTCATCGAACGAGGTGATGAAGGCGAACAGCGCGCCCGACAGGATACCCGGACGCACGATGGGAAAGGTGACCTGCCAGAATGTCGCCCATTCGCTGGCGCCGAGATTCATCGCCGCCCATTCCAGCCGCCGGTCATAGCCGACGAGCGTCGCGCTGACGCTGGTGACCACGAACGGTATGGCGAGGCATGTCTGCGCGATGATCAGTCCGAAGACGCTGCTGCCGAGACCGATCCGCACATAGGCCGAGTACATGCCGATGGCGATGATGATGGTCGGCACCACCAATGGCGAAATCACCAGTGCCATGACCAGCGACTTGCCCGGAAAGCTTGCCCGCACCAGTCCGAACGAGGCGAGCGTGCCGAGCGTGGTCGCGAGCACCACCACGGCCGCGCCCACATAGAGACTGAGCCCCGCTGCAGACAGCCAGTCATAGCGATGCAGCAGCTGCGCGTACCATTGGAGGCTATATCCCGGCGGGGGGAAGGTCAGATAGGGCGCCGAGGAAAACGATACCGGAATCACAATCAGGATCGGCGCGATGAGGAACAGCAGCACCAGGGCCGTACTGCCATAGAGCAGGATGGAACCGAGGCTGAGGCATCCGGACTTCGGGTGGTGGGTCATGATGGGTCCTCAACGGGTGAAGCCGGCGACGATGCGGTTGGCGCCGAGGAGCCTTGCCCCGACGAACACCATCAGCAGCGTCAGGATGAGAAGGGCACCTGCCAGAGCGGAGGCGAAAGGCCAGTTCGACAAGTCGACCTGCTGCTGGATCAGCATCGAAACGACCAGATCGGCGGGGCTTCCGACAAGCGCGGGCGTAATGAACATCCCGAGGCAGAGGATGAAGACCAACAGGCAGCCAGCCATGATGCCGGGCATGGCGAGTGGCAGCACCACCTGGGTAAAAACCGCGAAAGGCCGAGCCCCCATGCCGAGGGCGGCCCGTATCAGGGTCTCGTCGATCCCCTTCACCACGCTGTAGACCGGCAGGATCATGTACGGGAGCATGATGTGAGCCATGGCTAGGTAGACTGCGAAGGTGGTGTTGAGCATGCGCAGGGGCGCATCGATCACGCCGAGCGCAAGCAGGCTTTGGTTTATCAGTCCGTTCCGACCGAGGATCACCACCCAGGCGAAGGATCGGACGAGCACGCTGGTCCACAGCGGCAGCAGCACCAGGATCATAAGGATGTTGACCGTCCCGCGCGAAAGCTGGCGAAACGCATAAGCAACAGGAACCGACAGGACGAGGCAGATCAGCGTCACGGAGAAACTGATCTTCGTCGTGATCCAGAATGAGTGCACATAGATCGGGTTGCTGAACAGCCGCTCGAAATTGGCGAGCGTCCAGGTCGGCTCGCTCACGCCGCGGCTCAGCATGAGGGCAAGCGGCACGGCATAGAAGGCGAGCATGAAGAGAGAGAGCGGCCCGATGGTCGACAGAACGAAAAGCTGCTGACGGTCCATGCGTGAGAAAACCCGGGCGGGCCGCGTGATGGGGGCGAGTCGAACGATGCTCATAGCAGGATCGTGTCTTCCAGATGCCATTCGATCATGACGGTTTCGCCGGGCAGCGGCGGACGCAGGTCATGGCGTTGCAGTTGTCGGAGAATCAGAGGCGAGCTCAGGCCGGTATCGATGACGAACCGCCAGCTTTCACCGGTGAAGACGGCTTCCTGGACGGTGCCGCGCACCAGGTTCATCCGGTCCACCGGCCGCACGACGGCGGTGTGGACGATCCGCATCTTTTGCGGCCGGGTCGCGAGGGTGACGGCAGCGCCCGTGGCGACCGGCGCCTGCGAGACGGCACGCATTACGAAATCCCCGACCCGAACTTCGACAAGCTCGCCGATGGTGCGCGTCACCGTGCCGGAGAAGAAGCTGGATTCTCCTAGGAAGGAGGCCACGAAGGCGTTGGAGGGACGCTCATAAAGCTCCTCCGGCGTGCCGATCTGCTCCACGCGTCCCTGCCGCATGACCGCAACATGGGTCGACATGGTCAGCGCTTCTTCCTGGTCATGGGTAACGTAGACGCAGGTGATGCCGAGATCGGCATGAAGTCGGCGGATTTCGAACTGCATCTCCTCGCGAAGCTGCTTGTCGAGAGCTCCGAGAGGTTCATCCATCAACAGTACGGGCGGCTTGAACACCAGCGCACGCGCGAGCGCGACACGTTGCTGCTGGCCGCCGGAGAGCTGACGCGGATAGCGGTCGCCATAGTCCGGCAGCCGGATCAGGTCGAGCGCTCCCGCCACCTCACGGGCGATGTCGGCCTTGCTGTGGCGGCGCTGCCGCAGCGGAAAGGCGATGTTCTCCGCCACGGTCATGTGCGGGAAGAGCGCGTAGGACTGAAACACCATGCCGATGTTACGCCTGTAAGGCGGCAGTCGGACGATGGGCTGCCCGTCGATCAGGATTTCGCCCTCGGTCGGCATGATGAAGCCGGCGATCATCATCAGCGTGGTGGTCTTTCCCGAGCCGCTCGGCCCCACGAAGGAGACGAAGTCGCCGGCCCCGATCTCCAGAGAGACGGAGTTCACCGCGCCGAGCCCTCCGAATTGCTTCTTGAGCTGAGAGAGTGAGATCGCCGCGCCACTCCGATGAGGTGGCGCATGGGCCGCGGCGTTGGCATGCATTGCGCCTGCATCGCGCCTCAGGCTCGAACCCAGCTGCATGGAAGGCCCTCCTTATACGGGCGCAAAGCCCAGTTCGGGTCAATGCAACATGCCTTACAATCGTTTGCAACAACCAACCTCGCAAGCGCTTCGATGGCAGGGAATTTTTCGTAAAAATGCATACATATTATGCATGTTGTCTATTTTTTCGACCATATAACACAAAAATTGGCCCAAATGGCCCCCTTGTAGGTCCAAAATTTTTATGGCAACGTTTGCATATCAAGTTGATGACAGGGCCGTTACGATGAATATCTCCGATCAGGAGCACTTGGCACGAGTCGATCTCGCGGCCTGCTATCGTCTTGTTGCGCTATACGGAATGACCGATCAGATCTACACGCATATTTCGGCTCGTGTACCGGGGACGGATGACCAGTTCCTGATCAATCCGTATGGCCAGCTGTTCCACGAAATCACGGCCTCTTCGCTGGTCAAGGTCGACATAAACGGACGCGTCATCGGCGAGACGACCCATGACGTGAACGCGGCCGGGTTCACGATCCACAGCGCGGTCCATTCGGCCCGTCACGATGCCACCTGCGTCATCCATACCCACACGACCGCGGGCATGGCGGTGTCGACCCTCAAGGACGGGCTGATGCCGATCACCCAGCATGCTCTGCTGTTCTATGGCGATATCGGCTACCACGACTATGAGGGCATCGCCCTCGATCTTGAGGAGCGGGAGCGGATCATCGCGGATCTTGGCCAGAGCAGCGCGCTCATCTTGCGCAATCACGGCCTGCTGACGGTGGGGCGCACGGTCGCCGAAGCCTTCAACCGCGTCTACCATCTGGAGCGCGCCTGCCAGGCTCAGATCGCCGCATTGAGCTGTGGCGTCCCGATCACCGTACCGTCCGAGGCGGTGCGTCAGCGGACGGCTTTGCAGTCCAAGGGTAACGGGCAGCCCATCGGCAGCAAGGGCTGGCCCGCCCTGCTTCGCCTGCTCGACAGCCAGGACAGCTCCTACAGGAACTAGTGCCGCTCGGCCGCGGGCTCTCATCCTGATGCGCCGATGACGGCTCTCGTGAAGCCGCGCGCCTTCCTTGCAATTAGGCGGACTGGCCATCCGGTCGCCGCTAGAAGGCCGGCTTTCACCGCCCTATGCGGTGGGAGCTCGAGATCCGGCTGGTGTCGGGGATATCCGGCGACAGCGCAACAAAAAGGGGAACGAGGATGCTTTCAGGTCATGGTCCTTCCGGGCCGAAAACGACACGACGCAACTTCCTGCTCGGCGGGCTCGGCGCTACGCTTGCAGGCGCTACCGCCGGCAGCGTGCTCAGCTGGGCGGATCTTGGCATCGCCGCCGAGAACGTCGCGCTGCCCGACATCACCTCAATTCCGGAGACGCTCAAAGGCACGGGCGAAGTGCGTGTCGTCGCCTATGGCGGCGCGGCGCAGGCAGCGCAGCGGAAGGCGTTCTTCGAGCCCTTCGAGCACCTGTCCGGCATCAAGGTGATCGACCTCGAAGGCGCCGACCATAACAAGGTCCGCGCCATGGTCGATGCCAAGGCCGTGGAGTGGGACTGCGTGCAGCTCGGACAGCCGCAGGTGCTCGGCATGAACCTCCAGAAACCCTATTGGGAGCCGATCGACTACAGCCTGATCGACACGACGGACATTGCGGCCTTCAATCGCAATCCGCACATCGCCGAGTTCATGGTTTTCTCGCAGATCATGGCCTACCGGACCGACGCCTTCGCCGGGATGCATCCGGACGGCTGGGTGGACTTCTGGGATGCGAAGAAATTCCCCGGTCCGCGCTCCATGGTTTCGGCCGCCGGCTCGGCATTGCCTGAACTCGAATATGCGCTGATCGCCGCTGGTGTTCCCGCCGACAAGCTCTATCCGCTGGATCTCGACACGGCGTTTGCGAGCCTGTCGAAAATCAAGCCGCATATCGCCAAATGGTGGGAGACGGGGGCTGCACCGGTCCAGCTGATCAGCAGCAACGAGGTGGTGATGACCACCGCCTGGAACGGGCGCATCGCTTCGCTGCAAGCCAACAACGTGCCCGTCGCCATCGGCTGGAAGAATGCGCTTCAGAAACGCGATGGCTTCGCTGTGCCGAAGGGAGCACCCAATCTGACCAATGCGATGAAGTTCGTCGCCTTCACCATGATGGCAATCCCGCAGGCGCGCTTCTCCATGCAAATCCCGTACGGCTTCACCAATCGAAAGGCGGCTCAATATATCCCCGCCGAGATGCTCGTGAAGCTGCCCACCTCACCGGAACACCAGACGACGGCCGTCCCTCAGGACTATGCTTGGTGGAGCGCCAATCGCGACAAGGTCGTGGAGCGCTGGAACCGTTGGGTTCTCGAATAAGCTCGTCGGGCAGCGACCGGCTCGCCGGCATTTTGATCCGATACCGCGGCAGCCCTATCTGCCGCGGCCGTTCGGCGGCGTTGCCGCCCTCCCGCCGAAAGAATGCTCATTCCAATGACGATGGATGCAGCCGACGCCGTCCGTCCCGATGAACGGAAAAGGCGCGGACAGCCGGCTGAGCACAGCCCGGCCTCCGGCATAGGCATGCTGATCCTGGCCACCTTCCTGTTCTCCCTGTCGGATCTGTGCGCGAAGATACTGAGCGAGCGCCTGCCGGCGCTGGAGGTGGCATGGCTGCGCTATCTCGCCGTCTCGCTCGCGGTCATCCCAGGTCTCGCCTGGGGCGGCCAGTTTCTCGCCTCGATACGTTCGGCGCAGCCGATGCTCCAGGTTCTGCGCGCCCTGTTCGCCCTCGGCTCTGCCGTCTTTTTCCTGTTCGCCTTGAAGTTCCTGTCCACCGCAGAGGCGACAGCGACCTATTTCGTGTCGCCGATACTGGTCGTCCTGTTGTCGGCCCTGGTGCTCCGCGAACCCTTGGTTTGGCAACGCTGCATCGGCGCGGCCGTCGGCTTTGCCGGCGTGCTGATCATCGTCCAGCCGGGAACCGACGCGTTCCGGCCGACATCACTCCTGCCCATGCTCGCCGCCTTGTCCTGGGCCGGCGCCGCGATCGCCACGCGCCTGATCAGACGCGACCGGCCGGTGACCACGATCGCCTACACCGCCTGGACGGGCTGCATCGTCTCGACCTTCCTCATGCCTTTCGTATGGGTCCCGCTTTCCTGGGGCGACATCGCACCCGTGCTCGGTCTCGGCATGGCCGGAGCAAGCGGTCACTGGCTCATCGTCGAGGCTTATCGGCGAGCCGAGCTCTCGGTGCTGGCGCCGTTTTCCTACAGCCAGATCGTCTGGGCGTCGGTGCTCGGTGTCCTGGCGTTCGGCAGCATTCCCGGCACCGCCACCATAGTCGGCAGCGTCATCATCTGTGCGACCGGGCTTTATGTCGCGCGATACGAACGCGGGCAGGCACAGGTTTCGACGGCGGCGCCGTCTCCCGCCAAGTTCTAGGACAAGTCTATGCAGCTTTTGCATCTCATCCGCGTGGATATCGACCCTCAATTCGAGAGCGCCTTCAATACTTGGTACGACGAGGTCCACGTGCCGGCCATTCTGGCGTGTCCGGGGTGGTTGTCGGCGCGCCGCTACGTGGCCACGGATGGCGGGCCGAAGTTCATCGCCGTTTATGAACTCGCGGGAAGCTGGGCGTACGAGACCGAGGTTTATCTGCGGACCAAGGGCTTCGACGATTTCACGCCGCATATCCGCAATCTCGTCCGCGTGCAGGGCGCCCTGATGCCCTCCCGATCACTGGTCGTCGACCTGCCGGACCGGAGGAGGGCCCGGGAACGGTGAGGCAGCCGCCGCCTACCGCTGTCCCCTACGTACTTATTTCGTCTTGATGATAGGTGAATCATGAGCGTGACCGAGGATGCCAAGCGTACCGCCCGGCAGTGGATGGACGACAACGACCAGCGCATGTCGGACTTCCATGTCGAGATCTGGAATTATGCCGAGCCGTCCTGGCGCGAATACAAATCCGCGAAGGCCTTCTGTCAGTTGCTGAGGCAGGAGGGGTTCGAGGTCGAGGAAGGGTCGGGCGGCATGCCGACGGCCTTCGCCGCGACCTGGCGCAATGGCGAGGGTCCCGTCGTCGGTGGCTATGCCGAGTATGACGCGGTGCCGGGCAACTCGCAGCAGGTGGTGCCCTACCGCGCGCCGCGCGAGGGGCTGCATCCTTGGGCGGCCGGCCACACTGATCCGCATTCGGCGCTCGGCGTCGGCGCGCTGGCCGGCATCCTGGCGGCGAAGGCGGCGATGCAGGCTCACGACATCAAGGGGACACTCAAGTTCTTCGGCGAGCCGGCCGAGAAGATGTGCGGCTCGAAGCCCGTCCATGCGGCCAAGGGCTATTTCGACGGATGCGACGCGTTCATCTCCTATCATCCGCTCGCCGCCAATACGACGGTCTGGGAAACCCATTCCGGTGCCTACTGGAGCGCCGTCTTCACCTTCGAGACGCTTAGCCCGGAGACCTGGATCGACAAATCCCTGCTTCCGATCAAATCGTCGCAGCAGGCCGTGGCCCGGTGTCCCGGCGCCATCGATGCGCTCTGCTTGATGTACACGACGAGTAAGTTCCTCCGCGACGGGATGTTCCCGCACGCCGGCGGCTGGACCTGCAACGAATTCGTGCTGACGGCCGGGGAGGCGACCTCCGACAATCTGCCGCCGCGCTTCAGCCAGATCCAGTATTCCTGGCGCTCGCCGCGACTGGAGATCCAGGAACACATCTACCGGGTGCTCGCCAACAACGCCAAGCATGTCGCGGCGGCGACCGGGACGCAGGCGTCGGTACGCTGGGTGACGAAGACCCGCATCGGGCTCGCCAACAATGCCATGGCGCGGATCACCTATGACAACCTCAAGGAAGTCGGCGCCCCGGTGCTCGGCCCGGAAGCCGTGGCCTTCGCACAGGACGTCCAGCGCAACCTCGGCCTGGAGGTGATGGAGCAGCCCTTCCTGCCGAAGATCCTGGAACTGCAGGATCCGCACGACTACGAGGCATGGTTCCGCAGCTCGCTGCCCGAATGGCAGCTCAATATGGGCTCGGACGACTATGTGGAATATACGTGGCACGCGCCCACGGTCCGATTGTTTACCCAGCGCCCGAAAATGCAGCCGCCGACCGAGGGTTACGAATATCCCGCCTGGGTCTACAACGCGCTCGGCGGCCTGCCGGCAGCAAACGATCCCGGCATTCAGGTCGCCGCCGAGACGATCGCCCTGACTTATATCGATCTGCTGACACGTCCGGACCTGCTGGAGGAAGCCCAAGCGGAATTCCGCGAGCGCACCGGCGGCGGCATCGGCGGCACGAAATGGGTGCCCCCTCTCCTGCCTGCCGATTTCGACGCACCGGTCGATCTGCGCTGGCCGGAATATGTCTCCACCGTCCGCGGTGAGGAATGGTGCCTTCCGACCCCGCATGTCGGCTCCGGCGGCGGCGAAGTGCTCTGATGTCTGGCTCCCCCACGCCGGACCGGCGCGGGGGAGCCTGTGTTGGAATGGAGGATCTTTGCGTGCAGGACGAGCCACTCATTCTCATAAAGGACTATGACACCGGCGTTCGGCTGATACAGCTCAACCGTCCGCGCAAGCGCAACGCGCTGACCGTCGCATTGGTCGAGACTTTGGCGGAAGCCTTGGCCGCCGCCGACGCGGATCCGGCTGTCGGCGCGATCGTCGTCACCGGCGACCGTCTCGCCTTCTGCGCCGGCTCCGACATCTCCGACCAGAACGAGAAAGGCACGGGCCATGTGTTCTCGCCGCGGCGGCTCGCCGCCTGGGAGCGCATCGGCCGGGTTGCCAAACCGACCATCGCCGCGGTGAACGGCTATGCCCTCGGCGGCGGTTGCGAACTCATGCTGCTGCTCGATTTCGCCGTTGCCGGCGAAGACGCCATGTTCGGAACGCCGGAGATCAATCTGGGCGTCTTTCCGGGCGACGGCGCCACCCAGCGCCTGACGCGCCGGATCGGCCGGCCCGCCACGATGCGTCTTATCTTCACCGGCGAGCGGATCAACGCCCGACGCGCGTGGGAACTTGGCCTCGTCACCGAGGTCGTCGCGCCGGAACATGCCGTCGAGCGGGCTCTCGCGGTCGCGGCGACGATCGCATCCAAGAGCCCGCTCGCGCTCCAGATGGCGAAGCGTTCCATCATCGATGGCGAGGACCTGTCCATGGAGGAAGGTCTCGCCCTCGAGCAGCGCAATCTTGCCACGGTGTTCGAAGGGGAGGACTGGAAGCTCGGCATGCGGGCTTTTGTCGACAAGGCCGAACGTCCTTCCTTCCTGCCGAAGCCGGCCAAGCCGGACATGGCCTGACCGCCAACCGTCGAGAGGATGCCATGAAGAAACTGATGACGGCGGACCAGGCGGTACGTGCGATCCCCGACGCCGCGACCGTCTCAATTCCCGGCAATGCGAGCATCATGGTCGTTGATCATCTGCTCGCCGCGCTGGAAGCACGCTTCCTGCGCGAGGGCGCTCCACGGGATCTGACGGCGTTCCTGCCATGCAATGCCGGCCTCGGGCCGGGTACCGGCGTCGATCGCTTCGCGCATCCCGGACTGCTGAAACGCTACGTCGCCTCGGCCTTTCCGATCCACGACGGATCGGCGCTCTCGCGCATGATCCTCGCGGCCGATGTGGAAGCCTACAACTTCCCGATGGGCGTGCTTTACGGCCTGGTGCGCGAGGCGGGAGCGGGGAGGCCCGGCCTTGTGACGGAGGTCGGCATAGGGACCTATGTCGATCCCGACGGCGGGCAGGGTGGCAAGATGAACGCTCGCACGACGGAAGATCTCGTCGAGCCGATCACTCTGGCGGGAAAGAAGCTGCTCTTCTACAGGACCCAGCCGATTGACGTGGTATTTCTCAAGGCGACGACGGCCGATGAGAAGGGCAATCTCAGCTTTGAACGCGAACCGCTCACGCTCGGTGCGCTCTCGTTGGCCATCGCGGCGAAGGCGAATGGCGGCAAGGTGTTCGCGCAGGTCGAACGGATCGCTGCGGCCAAGAGTCTGCACCCGAAATCCGTGGTGGTGCCCGGCCATCTTGTCGACGGCGTGGTGCTGGCTCCAGACGCCCCTCCTTCCGCTACCGGCTGCTATGATCCAGCCCTCACTGGCGAAAGCAGGGTTCCCGTTCCGCAACCGGATTTTCGGGACGTCTCCGCGCGGATCATCATCTCCAGCATCGCCCGCCGTCTCTCGCCTGGCTGGATGATCAACCTCGGCGTCGGCATTCCGAGCATGTTGCCCGTATTGCTGGCCGAAGCCGGCGTCATGGACGCGGTCACGCTTACGACCGAACACGGCGGGATCAACGGTTTTCCCAATCCGCTGCCGATTTTCGGGGCTCATAGTAACCCGGAGGCGATCCTCGATCCGCCCTCAGTGTTCGACATGTATGATGGCGGGATACTGGACGCGACGCTGCTTGGGATGGCCCAGGCAGACGCGGTGGGCGACGTCAATGTCAGTTGCTTCAACGGCAAGCTCATGGGATGCGGCGGCTTCATCGACATCACCAGCCGGACCAGGAACATCTATTTCTGTGGCACGCTCACGGCGGCGGGAGCGGCGGTTTCGCTGCGCGACGGCGCGCTCGTGGTCGAGCGCAACGGCCGAGTTCGCAAGCTCGTGCGCGAGGTCGAGCACAGAACCTTCAACGGGCGGCAGGCACTGGCGCGCGGCCAGAATGTCACGCTGGCGACCGAGCGGGGCAGCTTCTCGCTGACATCGGAAGGTTGGGTGTTGACGGAGATCGTGCCAGGCGTCGATCCCATGCGCGACATCGCCCCGCATGTCGAGTTCGAGCTCAGAATCTCGCCCAAGCTGACGACGCTCGACGTGCCGCTGACACCGGACACGGCGAACGCCCCGCACTGGCTGGCAGAGCGCCTTCTCGCCTAATTGTCCGTCGGCAGGATCAGACGCCGGCTTCGTCCAGCCTGCCGAACAGATCCTCGACGACGGCGGCATGCTGCATGCGGATAATGGCCTCCGCCATCTGCAGGTCTTGGCGCTTCAAAGCATCGAGCAGCAACCGGTGCTCACGCGCCAGCCCGAGTTCGCGCCCGGCGCCATAGCCGAAGCGCAGACGGAAGGCGCCGATCAGTTCCCAGCCGCGCAGGAACATTCTGAGCGCCTCCATGTTGCCGCCGAGCTCGACGATACGGGCGTGGAGCTCGCGGTTGAGCCGGACTCCAATCTCCAGATCGCCGCCGCGGATGGCGGCCTCGTAGGCCGCGCTACGGACTTCGAGCTCGTCGAGCTTGTCAAGTGTCAGGGTCTTGATCGCGCGGCGGATCGCCAGCAGTTGCAACTCCGTGTTCAGCTCGTAGAGATCGCCGATGAAGGCGCGATCGAGCCGTCGGACCGTGGCGCCGCGGTTAGGCTCGATCTCGACGAGCCCCTCGCCTTCCAGCTTGCGAAGCGCCTCGCGCAGCGGCATCGCGCTGAAGCCGAGGCGGCTGGACAGCTCCGCGACCTTCAGCCTGGCACCGGGACCGTACTGGCCGGACAGGATCGCCTGCCGGATGAGTGAAGTCGCCTTCTCGACCGAATTGGCCGAGACGTCGTCGCCGGCGGTATCGCCGGTCCCGTTTACCTTCTGGCGCCCGGAAATATGGGTCATGCTGCACCTTCGGTCACGCTCGAGCGACGGACGCCGGTTCGATGCCTATCGCCCCTTGAAAGCCGGCTTGCGCTTCTCCGTGAAGGCGGCGATGCCCTCCTCGTGATCCTCCGTCTGCCAGAGGAGCAGCTTACGTTCCAGGCTTAGGCTCTCATCGAGCGGTTTCTGATAGGTCATTAGCACCTCCTCCTTGATCATGGCGACGGCAAGCGGCGACATCTGCGCGATCTCGCGAGCGATCCCGACGGCACGCTCGACGGTGTTCCCGGCCGGCACGACCTCGAGCGCCAATCCCCAGGCGCAGGCCATGTCGGCGTCGATGAACGAGCCGGTCATCATCAACCACATCGCCCGGGATTTGCCGACGATACGCGGTACGCGCTGCGTGCCGCCGTCGCCGGGAAAGGCGCCGATCTTCACTTCCGGCAATCCGAACTTCGCGGTGTCCCCCGCAATCACGATGTCGCAGAGCGTGGTCAACTCGCAGCCGCCGCCGAGCGCGAAGCCGTTCACGGCCGCGATCAACGGCTTATGGAACCGCTCTATGGTCTTCCACGCCTTCAGCCGTTCGGCCTGAGCCCACATGGGAATGCCGTCGTCCGGCATTTCCATGATGTCGGCTCCGGCCGAGAAGGCGTGCGCGTCGCCGGTCAACACCACCGCCCGCACGTCGTCGTCCTGCTCTGCCTCATGCAGAACCGCGGCCGTCTCGCGCAGCAACTGGCGGTTCAGCGCGTTGCGTGCGTCCGGCCGATCGAAGCGGATGAGCCGGACATGCGGCGCCGGCATGGTCACGCAGATGGCGGGCCGCTCGGCCTGTGTCATGCATGCTTCCCGGCGGATATCGGGTCGCCGGCCGGCCGCCGATACAACAGAGTGGCGTGCTCGGCCTCAATGACGACTTCGTCGCGCTGATTGAGGAGCTGCAGCTTTTCGACGGCGATGCCGTGCGGTCCGCTGCGGCTTTCACGCTTGCTGTCGAACACCATCCTCACATACACCGCGTCTCCGGCGAACAGCGGGCGGCGGAAGCGGACCTTGTCCCAACCCAGCGAGGCCACGGAGGTGTTCTCATAGAGCTTCAGCTCCGACTTCAGTCCTTCGATCAGCGACAGGCCGAACAGCCCATGCGCGATCGGCCGGCCAAACCCGGTCCTGCGGCAATATTCTTCGTCCGTATGCAGAGGATGATGATCGCGGGTGACATCAGCGAAGGCGAGGATATCCGCGGTCGTCACCAGGTGAGGATCGGTGCGGACCTCATCGCCGACCATGACGTCCTCATAATAAAGATCCACGAGGGCCTGCCTCGGCTTGGGCGACGCGCGCTTCTCCTGAACGGCGTCCTCCTCGACAAGAACAGCCTCCGCGAGATGGCAGAAGTCGCAGTTCTCGTCAGCGGCCTCACGGCCGATCACGGCGAAATCGGAGACATCCTCGAGCGCGAGCAGGGCATGGTGCCAGACACCGGGCGCGTAGTTGATACCCTGCCCCGGCATGGCCCTGAATGCGCGAATCCCGTTGGCGTCGACAACATCTTCCGCAGGTGCGACAACCATCAGGAAGGGCCGGCGCGACAGCGACAGAAAGGCCTGGGATGACAGCGGATGCCGCTCCAGCGTGCGGACGCGGAGCGGCAGCCGGCAAGGCATGGCGCGGAACAGACTGATGAGCGGCCGGCCGCCAGCCTCGAGCAGGTCGAGCGCGGCGACCGCGTCGAAGCGCCGCGCGGTGCCGTCATTGACGCTCAGGCCGCCATTCGCCGGCACCTCGATCACCTGGCCGAACGGCGCGAAGGCCTCGCCGGTCAAGGGCTGGATCGCGATCCGCCGCGGTGGTCCGGAGGGTGCGCTCATGCCGCGATCCGTGGCAGGTCGGCCTTGCCGATGGTCTCGATCACGCTCCGGGCAACATCGGCCGGGACGGGCAGCAGCGGCCGCCGCGGCACGGCGTTGGCGATGACGCCCATGTGCTGCAGCGCGATCTTGATGCGGGTGTGCATGTCAATCAGCGGCGGGGAGCCGTAGATGGTGCGGACGATCGGATAGAGCGCATCGTTCGTCGCGCGCATCCGCTTGAGGTCGCCGGCCTTGGCGGCGTCCCAGAGCTCGGAAAGCAGGTGCGGAATGAGGCTCGCCATGCCGGACAATAAGCCATCGGCGCCGACCGCGACCTGGGCGAGCAGCCAGTGGTAGTTCGACGGCAGGATCGCCACCTCCGGCGCCAACGCCTTGAGCCGTCGCCAATTGTCCTCATAGAGAGCGATGTCGCCGCTGCCTTCCTTGATCGCGATGACGCGCGGGCGGCGCACCAGCTCGGCAAGCACATCGGTGCTGTAGCCGAGCCCGGAGCTGACCGGCTGCTGGAAGATCGACACCGGCAGGCCGACGGCGTTGAGGATGCGGTCGACATAGTCGAGGACATACCGGCCGTCGCCGCTGGCGCCGCCGGCATATTGCGGCATTGGAAACAGCACGGCGACGTCGACGCCCGCCTGCTCGGCGGCCTTGGCCTGCTCGATGGCATCGGCGGTTGAATACGGGATGATCCCGGTCAACAGCGGCACCGCATCGCCGATGAAGGCCCGCGTGCGCCGGATGACCTCCGCACGCTCCTGCGGCGTCAGCGCCGCTCCCTCGCCGGCATGGCCGTTGACAAAGACCGCCGTGATGCCCTTCGGGGCCGTGCAATAGGCCAGCAATCGCTCGTAGCTCTTCCAGTCGATCGAAAAATCGTCCTTGAAGGGAAGAACCGTGGCGACGGTGACATTGTCCAGCCGGACGGACTTCATTTCTGTCTCCATTTCGAAATCTTGGTATCTCTGCACCGGGAAGCCGGCGTAGCCTTCAGGCGAATTCCCGCTCCAGCTGCCGGGCGATGATCAGTCGCTGGATCTGGTTGGTTCCTTCGTAGATCTGGGCGAGGCGAACATCCCGAAAGATCCGCTCGATCCTGTATTCGCGCGAATAACCATTGCCGCCATGGATCTGCAGCGCATTGGAAACATGCTTCATCGCCATGTCGGTCGTGAACAGCTTCGCGTGGGCCGCCTCCTTGGCGATGCCATGCCCGGCATCGTGGAGCCGCGCGGCATGATGGATCAGCAGACGCGCGGCCGAGATGTCCGTCGACATGTCGGCAAGCATGAACTGGATCGCCTGGAACCGGATGATCTCGGAGCCGAATTGCTGGCGTGCCTTGGCGTAGGCGATGGCATCCTCCATCGCGGCCTGCGCCATGCCCAGGGCCATCGACGACATCATCAGCCGAGAGAAGTTGAAATTGCCCATCGCCATCTTGAAAGCGCCGTTCTCCGGACCGATGCGGTTCGTCACCGGCACACGCACGCCATCGAAGATGATCTGGCACTCGGCGAGGCCATGCATGCCGAGAAGTTCCTCCGGCTTGCCGCGCACGATTCCCGGCCGGTCGCTTTCGACGAGGATGCAGCTGATGCCGTTATGGCCGGCCTCGCGGTCCGTCTTGGCGAAGACGATGATGAAGTCGGCGACGCGACCGAAGCTCACCCACGCCTTGGTGCCTTCGATGACATAGTCGTCGCCGTCGCGCCGGGCCGTGGTGCGCATGCCCGCGACGTCGGAACCGAAATCCGGCTCGGTTGCGGCGGTGGCCGGCAGGAGATCGCCGCTGAGCACGCCGGGAATGAAGCCTTTATGGAAGTCGTCGCCATGCTCGTGCAGGAACCGCGCGGTCTCCACCGGCAACGCATAGGCGTTGCCGAGCGTGCCTGAGCAGCGGGCGATGTCTTCCATGACGAGGCAGGCGCTGCCGGTCGAAAGGCCGCAGCCGCCGGCGGCTTCCGGCAGGTTGACGCCGAACAGGCCGAGATCGGCCAGTCCGCGATAGAGCTCGCGTGGGAAGCGGTTCTCTCTATCGATCGCCGCGGCCGCCGGCAGCACCGAGGCTTCGGCGAATTTCCGGACGACGTCGCGCAACAAGCTCTGCTCGTCGGTGAGAAACTGATCCAAGGCTCCGCCCGATCCGCGTCTAGCTCAATATTTGATCAAATGACGCTTTATGCATCGGCCAGAATTGCCACGGCGTGTGCCACCTCGTCCGGCGCTCGCTCAAGGAAGTAGACCACCACCGATTTCGGGGCGGCGCCATAAGCGGCAATGGCAGCCTTGGTAACCCGCTCGGCAGCCTGGCTGCGAAGCGCGGCGTCTCGCCTCAAGGCGTGGATTTTTATGAAGATTCTCTGTTTCGGCTCGGGAGCCGGGCATGCTCCTGCATGAGCATAGTTTTCGCCGGGGAACGCCTGAAAATAAGTGGAGATGATCTCCGGGGCGATGTCGTAGGCGGCGGCGAGCGCCTCGGTCATCAGCCGGGCGGCCTCTCGCCGCCGCGCGCGCGCCAAATCGCTGCCATCACTGAAATCATTCACTTCGAGAAACGGCATGGAAATGTCCCGCCACCTGCTCCGCCATATTTTCGGCGTGCCTTCACTTTGCCCACGCAACATGATTGACAGAGGATATGATCAGATGTCAACTTTATTCATATAAATTAGATCAAAGATATATTGACGACATACGATTGAGGCGGACGTGATGGGGTTCCGTGGCAGCTACACCGTAATGGTTACGCCGTTCGATGAAGCCGGCCGGCTGGACGAACCGGCATTGCGTCGCTTTGTCGATTGGCAGATTGCGGAGGGGACGCATGGCCTGATCCCGCTCGGCAGTACCGGCGAGTTCCTGTCGCTGACCCGCGAAGAGCGCCGGGCTGTGGCTGAGATCGTCGTGACTCAGGCCGCCGGCCGTGTGCCGGTGCTGGTCGGTACGGCTGCGGAATGGACGGATGAAGCTATTTCGCTTTGGGACTGTCAGGAATTTCGTGTGCAGGGCGGCCATACTGGAGCTGATGGAGGTTCCCGATGGCACGACGCAAAGC
>NZ_JBXASN010000027.1:0-41938 GCF_058809335.1 Ancylobacter sp. GW821-FHT10E12
GCCCCCGACGCAACAAAAACCGCCGCCCCAAGCGACACGTAACGCTTCACCGTGTCGGCAGACGCCGAAACCCGGGGCTCCGAGACGGGCTCGGCAAAAATTCCAATCCGCATGAGCCTTCCTCCCTTGGAAAGGTCGTTTGTTCATCATTATGTCCGGCCCGCGCGGGAGACCCCGGCATGGCCGCGTTAGTCGGCAAAGGACCTGCCCGGTACGCGATCGCGATCGTTGGCGTCGACCGCGCGGCCCGGAGGCTTCGACATGTCTCGCCGTCCCGCAGGACGGCTCCGTCACCATCGCCCTGCGGCGCGCCGCCGCCCGGCGCCACACCGCATTCCGACGCTGTCGGCGCCTCGCCGGGGAGGCCGGCGCCGACCCGTCCGCGCGAATTGCGGAGCGAAGGGCAACCCCTGTATTGGTATACAGAATTCCGAATGCCAGCAAGGAAATTCCGCGCTTGGCCGAAAGGGAAGATGCCTGACCAAAGGTCAACATGCCAGTGCTCGCCTTGCCGCGTCGCGCAAAAGACACGTTGCGTTGCAATATAAGCAAGACGAGACAGCAACGGCCTTTTGGTCCATATGAATAGCAACCGGCCATTGCGTCGGAACAAGTGTATAGACGGAGGAATTCATGTACAGCAGGCGGGAACGCGCGACGAAGATCGTGGCGACCCTCGGCCCGGCATCGTCGAGCCCCGAGATGATCAAGGCCCTCTATACCGCCGGCGTGGACGTGTTCCGGCTGAATTTCAGCCATGGGACCCAGGCCGACCACGGGCGCGTGCTCGGCATCGTGCGTGCGCTCGAACGCGAGGTCGGCCGGCCGATCGGCGTGCTCGCCGACCTGCAGGGCCCGAAGCTGCGCGTCGGCCGCTTCGTCGACAATGCGATCACGCTGACCGCCGGCACCTCGATCCGCTTCGACACCGACCCGACGCCGGGCGATGCGACCCGCGTGCCGATCCCGCACCCGGAGATCCTCGAGGCGCTGCATGTCGGCTCCACCGTGCTGCTCGACGACGGCAAGGTGCGCGTGCGCGTGGTGCACAAGGGCGCCGGCTTCATCGAGGCCGAGGTGGTGGCCGGCAACAAGCTGTCCAACAACAAGGGCTTCAACGTTCCCGACGTGCTGCTGCCGGTCTCGCCGCTGACCGAGAAGGACCGCGCCGACCTGTTCTTCGCCCTCGACCTCGGCGTCGAGTGGATCGCGCTCTCCTTCGTGCAGCGCCCCGAGGACGTGCTGGAGGCGCGCGAGCTGATCCAGGACCGCGCCCGCATCAACCTGAAGCTGGAGAAGCCGGCCGCCATCGAGCACCTGACCCGGCTCACCGAGCTCAGCGACAGCATCATGGTGGCGCGCGGCGACCTCGGCGTCGAGCTGTCGCTGCCCGAGATTCCGGCCCTGCAGAAGAGCATCATCCGCGAATCCCGCCGCTTCGGCCGGCCGGTGATCGTCGCCACCCAGATGCTGGAATCGATGCTCACCTCGCCGGTGCCGACGCGGGCGGAAGTCTCCGACGTCGCCACCGCGGTCTATGACGGCGCCGACGCGGTGATGCTCTCGGCCGAAAGCGCCGCCGGCCAGTATCCGGTCGAGGCGGTGGCGATGATGGACCAGATCATCAAGAACGTGGAGCGCGATCCCGGCTACCGCAAGATCATCGATTCGCAGCGCCCCGAGGAAGGCACCAGCGTCGCCGACGCGGTGACGCAGGCCGCTTACAGCGCCGCCAATGCGGTCGATGCCGCCGCCATCGTCACCTACACCCTGTCCGGCACCACCACGCTGCACGCGGCGCGCGAGCGCCCGCGCATCCCGGTGCTCGGCATCGCCTCGAAGCTCGCCACCGCCCGCCAACTGGTGCTGTCCTATGGCGTGCACGTGGTCTACGCGCCGGAGGAGATCCACACCTTCGGCGAGATGGCGACCAAGGCGACGCAGACCGCGATCGACTACGGCTTCGCCGGCGAGGGCGACCGGCTGGCGATCACCGCCGGCGTGCCCTTCGCCCAGCCCGGCACCACCAACGTGCTGCGCCTCGTGACCATCGACAAGGGCATGGTGGACCGCAAGCCGGGCAACCCGCAGCCGGCCCCGCGCCCGCGCGCCAAGGGCATCGTCGCCGGCGGCGAGGCTAAGCCGGAGGCAACGCGCAAGAGCGCCGAGCTGAAGCCGGGCGCCCGCAAGGCGTCGTCGGGGCGGCCGGCGTCGCGTTAGAGGCGGGGGCGCCGGACCCCGGCGCCGAAGGTCTTGAAGAATGCAAGGCCCGCTCCCGCGAAGGGGCGGGCCTTTTGTTTGCGACGCCCAGGCCCGGTGACGCCTATGCCCGGCGGCGGCTGCCGGACGTCAGGAGGCGCCCCCGCTCAGGCGTCGAAATAGACTGGCCGGTCGATGTCGGCGAGCAGCCCGGTCCGTTCGGGCCGCCAGCCCAGCACCTCCCGCGTCCGCGCGCTCGACGACGGGCAATCGAGCGCGGCGAAACGGGCGAACCAGCCGAAATGCGCCGCCGCCTGCTCGGGGAGCATGGAGACCACCGGCATCTCGAGCCGGCGTCCGATCACCCCGGCAATGTCGCGGAACGGCACGCCCTGCTCGGCGACGCCGTGATAGCGGGCGCCGGCGACGCCGTTCTCCAGCGCCAGCCGGAACAGCCGCGCCGCGTCGAGCCGGTGCACGGCGGGCCAGCGGTTCGACCCGTCGCCGGTATAGGCGGAGATGCCCTTCTCGCGGGCGATGCCGATGAGCAGCGGCACGAAGCCGTGATCGCCGTCGCCATGCACCGATGGCGGCAGGCGAACGATGCAGATGCGCCCGCCGCGCGCCGCCACGCCGTCCGCTGCCTCTTCCGAGGCCGCGCGCGGATGCGCGGCGCTGCCGGTGGCCGGCATGGCGTCCTCGCCCGCCACCCGGCCCTGGGGCAGGATGCCGATCCCGGAGGTGACGACCAGCGGGCGGTCGGAGCCGGCGAGCGCCGCGCCGAGCGCCTCGATGGCGCGCCGGTCGATCTCGCAATTCTCCCTGAACGTCGAGAAATCGTGGATGAAGCCGGCATGCACCACCCCGTCCGCCATCGCCGCGCCGCGCCGCAGGCTGTCGGGGTCTTCGAGATCGCCGCGATGCGGCTCGGCGCCGGCGGCGAGGAGGGAGGCGGCGGCCGCATCCGAGCGGACGAGACCGAGCACGCGATGGCCGGCGCCGATCAATTCCTGCACGACGGCGGAGCCGACAAATCCGGTCGCCCCGGTGACGAAGACACGCATCACGACTTCTCCATGACGTTCCCTACGGGCCGCGGCCGCATGCGCCGCCGCGTGTCTTGGTGATAAGCCGCCGAAATGATACGATCCATGCTGTAAAATCCGCATTTCATTCGCGATCGTCCGGGATGCCCATGGACCCCTTGTCGGACGTGCTCTCGCTGCTGAAGCCGCGCAACACCATGTCGGCCGGGTTCGATGCCGCCGGCGACTGGTCGATCCGATTCCCCGGACAGCGGGAAAGCATCAAATGCGGCGCCGTGGTTTCCGGCCGGTGCTGGCTGGCCGTCGAGGGCGTCGCGCCGGCGGTTCGCCTGGATCCGGGAGACTGCTTCCTGCTGCCGGGCGGGCGCCCCTTCCGCCTGGCCAGCGACCTCGACCTGGAGCCGGCCGAAGCGGCGGCGATCTTCTCGCAGGCGCGCGAGGGCGGCATCGTCACCCATGGCGGCGGCGGGGATTTCTTCCTGGTCAGCAGCCGCTTCGCCCTGGCCGGGCCGCATGCCGACATCCTGCTGCGCATGCTGCCGCCCATCGTCCACATCCGCCGCGAGCCGGAGCAGGCGGCGCTGCGCTGGTCGGTCGAGCGGACGATGCTGGAGCTGCACGACCGCCAGCCGGGCAGCTTCCTGATCGTGCAGCACCTCGCCCACATGATCCTGGTCCAGGCGCTGCGGCGGCATCTGGCGGAAGCGGCGAGCGGCGGCGTCGGCTGGCTGTTCGCGCTGGCCGACCGGCAGATGGGCGCGGCGATCGGCGCCATGCACGCCGATCCGGCGCATCGCTGGACCTTGCAGGAGCTGGCGGCACGCGCCGGCATGTCGCGCTCGACCTTCGCGCTGAAGTTCAAGGCATCGGTCGGAACCGCGCCGATGGACTATCTGACGCGCTGGCGCATGCTGATGGCCGGCGACCGGCTGACGCATTCCGCCGACCCGGTTTCCGCCATCGCCCTGTCGCTCGGCTACGAATCCGAAAGCGCCTTCAGCACCGCATTCAAGCGGGTGATGGGCTGCGCGCCCCGGCAATATGGCCGCGCCCGCGCGCCGGCGCCGACGGCCTAGGGTCCCCCCGCGCCGGCACGGTGCCGGCCGGGATCCCTCACCCCCTGAGCCCCGGCGCCTCCTGCCCGGTGCGGGCGACATATTCGGTGTAGCCGCCGCCATACTGGTGCACGCCGTCCTCGGTCAGCTCCAGCACCCGGTTCGACAGCGCGGCGAGGAAATGCCGGTCGTGCGAGACGAACAGCATCGTCCCCTCATAGGAGGCCAGCGCCGCGATCAGCATCTCCTTGGTGCCGATGTCGAGATGGTTGGTCGGCTCGTCCAGCACCAGGAAGTTCGGCGGGTCGAACAGCATCTGCGCCATCACCAGCCGCGCCTTCTCGCCGCCGGAAAGCACCCGGCACTTCTTGTCGACGTCGTCGCCGGAAAAGCCGAAGCAGCCGGCCAGCGCCCGCAGCGACCCCTGCGCCGCCTGCGGGAAACGGGCCTCCAGCGCCTCGAACACCGTGCGCTCGCCGTCGAGCAGTTCCATCGCGTGCTGGGCGAAATAGCCGAGCTTCACGCTGCCGCCGACATTCACCGTGCCGGCATCGGGCTCGGTGGTGCCGGTGATCAGCTTGAGCAGCGTCGACTTGCCGGCGCCGTTGACGCCCATCACGCACCAGCGCTCGCGCCGGCGGATGTGGAAGTCCAGCCCCTCATAGATGCGCCTTGTGCCGTAGCTCTTGTCGACGCCCTTGAGGCTGGCGACGTCCTCGCCCGAGCGCGGCGCCGGCTGGAACTCGAAGGCGACCGACTGGCGGCGGCGCGGCGGCTCGACGCGCTCGATCTTGTCGAGCTTCTTTACCCGGCTCTGCACCTGCGCGGCATGCGAGGCGCGCGCCTTGAAGCGCTCGATGAAGGCGATCTCCTTGGCGAGCATCGCCTGCTGGCGCTCGAACTGCGCCTGCTGCTGCTTGTCGGCCAGCGCCCGCTGCTGGGCGTAGAACTCGTAGTCGCCGGAATAGGAGGTCAGCGCGCCGGCGTCGATCTCGACGATCTTGTTGACGATCCGGTTCATGAAGGCCCGGTCGTGCGAGGTCATCATCAGCGCGCCGTCATAGCCGCGCAGGAAGGTCTCCAGCCAGATCAGGCTCTCGATGTCGAGATGGTTCGAGGGCTCGTCGAGCAGCATCACGTCCGGGCGCATGAGCAGGATGCGGCCGAGCGCCACCCGCATCTTCCAGCCGCCCGACAGCGCGCCGACGTCGCCGGCGATCATCTCGGCCGAGAAGCCGAGGCCGGCCAGCACCTCGCTGGCGCGGCCCTCCAGCGAATAGCCGTCGAGATCCTGGAAACGCGCCTGCACCTCGCCATAGCGCTCGATGATGGCGTCCATCTCGTCCATGCGGTCGGGATCGCCCATGGCGACCTCGAGTTCGCGCAGCTCGGCGGCGACCTCGCTCACCGGGCCGGCGCCGTCCATCACCTCGGCGAGCACCGAGCGGCCCGCGACCTCGCCGACATCCTGGCTGAAATAGCCGATGGTGATGCCGCGATCGACCGAGACCTGGCCCTCGTCGGGAGCCTCCTCGCCGTTGATGAGTCGGAACAGCGTGGTCTTGCCCGCGCCGTTCGGGCCGACGAGGCCGATCTTCTCGCCGCGCAGCAGCGTCGCCGAGGCCTCGATGAAGACGATCTGCCGGCCGTTCTGCTTGCCGATATTGTCGAGACGAATCATGAAAAACCGCGCGCTGGGAGAGTTTGCGGGCGGATTTACGCCATGCGGGGCGCCGGCGGAAGGGCGGGCGGGCCCTGCGCCGGAATCGGCCTCACTGTCCCGCGGCCGGCACCGGGTAGCTGGAAGCGCCGGGCACCAGGCGGACGGGGGCGCCGACCGTGCCGGAGGCGGGCGCGTAGTTGCTGGTGCCCGAGGGCACGCCCGGCAGGCGCGGCGGGGTGCTGAACGGGGTGTTCTGCGTCTCGCTCTGCACCGGGCGCGCCGGCGCCGGGTCGACCACCGCGCCGGCGGCGGGCTGGCCGCGCACCACGTTCGGCGTCGCGCTCGGCGCGAGCTGGGCCGACGGCGTCGGCCCCGGCACCACCGGATAGCCGTCCACCGGCGTATAGCCGTCGGTCGGCTCGCCATAGCCGGCCTCGGGCACCACCGGCTCGGGCGCCTCCACCGGCGCGCCGTAGCGGCGCGAGGGCGCCGGACGCGAGGCGCGCGGCGCGGCCGCCGGCTCGGGGCCCATCCAGCCGTCCAGCACCGTGCCGTCGCCCTGCAGCCCGGAGGGATAGGCGAGCGGGCCGCCGATGCGGCCGATGCCCTCCGGCTCGCCCATCGGCCGCCCATAGGGCTGCCAGACGCGCGGCAGGAAATAGCCGTTGATCGAATAGCGGTACATGACGCGCAGCAGGTCCTGCTCGCTGGCGCCCCTCTGGCACAGCCGCAGCCGCACCGAGAGCACGCCGCGGTCGCGCATGATGAGATAGACCGGCACCTGCGACTGGATGCGCTGCCAGGCATACATGCACAATTCGCCGGCGCCGCCGCGGCCCATCGCGTAGTTGAACGGCCCGTAGCGGTTCTGCACGAAATAGTTGGAGGTGTGCATGGAGACGCCGGGGAGCTGCTCCTCCATCTCCTTCTCCAGCGCTTCCTCGTTGAGGAACTCGTCGGTGCGCTCGTAGCCGCCGGCGCGGTTATGCTCGACCGGGCCGAAGAAGGTGGCGTGGAAGGCGTTCTGGCCGCGCGCCGAGGAGTTCGTCTCCAGGATGATTTCCTGCATAATGGCGTTCGAATACGAACTCTGCAGGACGGCGAGGATGCGCGGCGCCGCGCCCGGCTCGGGCAGCACCAGAGCGTCGGCGGTGTCGACCTCGGTCGTCGCGCCGGCCACGCGCACGCCGCGGTCGAAATAGGACGGATACGGGGCGCAAGCTCCCAGAAGGAGCACGACGGACAGAGACATCCCCCGAATAAAAGGTCGCTTGCTCGTCCGTCCGCTCATGGGCCCTTCATGCGTTCGAGACGTCGTCCACGCGAACATTGCCTGGGCGCACATCCGAAGAAAACCACGCTGGAGGCCGCCGAATCACTGATGGATCAGACTTTATCCTGTGAGGGCATCCGGTGGAATCGACCAAATGAGCGGTGCTTTCGAAATTAGATAGATTTTTTCAACACCTGGGCATTAAGACACGAGCATCCGTCGCTGTGCGGCGCGAGGTCGGAACGAGGCAAGAGAAACGATGCGTAAGGCATGGATTGCCGCCTTGTGGGCGATTGCATCACTGGTGGTGGTATTTCTCATCACCTTGCCCATCAGCCTCCAGGCGCATCTGATTGCCGGCTCGATTGTCGTCCTCGCCATGATACTGCTGAAGACCTTCGGCCCGCCGACCGGCGTTTTCCGGCTGATCGCGCTGGCGCTCGGCACCACCATCGTGCTGCGCTACGTCTATTGGCGCACCACCAGCACCATTCCGCCGATCACCCAGATCGAGGATTTCATTCCCGGCTTCATGCTCTACATCGCCGAGATGTACAGCGTGTTCATGCTGTTCCTCAGCCTGTTCGTCGTCTCCTCGCCGCTGCCGCACCGCCCGACCCCGCCGATCCCCGACGACGCGCCGACCATCGACGTGTTCATCCCGACCTATAACGAGGACATCGAGCTGCTCGCCACCACCGTGGCGGCGGCGAAGGGCATGGAATACCCGGCCGGCAAGATGACGGTGTGGCTGCTCGACGACGGCGGCTCCGACCAGAAATGCAACCAGGACGACGCGGCCAAGGCGCTCGAGGCGCAGAACCGCCGGCGCGACCTGCAGAAGCTGTGCGAGGGGCTCGGCGCCAGCTACCTCACCCGGGCGCGCAACGAGCACGCCAAGGCCGGCAACATGAATAACGGCCTCGAGCATTCCACCGGCGAGCTGGTGGTGGTGTTCGACGCCGACCACGCCCCGGCCCGCAACTTCCTGCAGGAGACGATCGGCTTCTTCGCCCAGGACGAGAACCTGTTCCTGGTCCAGACGCCGCATTTCTTCATCAATCCCGACCCGCTGGAGCGCAACCTCGACACGTTCGAGACCATGCCCTCCGAGAACGAGATGTTTTACGGCATCATCCAGCGCGGCCTCGACAAATGGGACGCCTCGTTCTTCTGCGGCTCGGCGGCGGTGCTGCGCCGGAAGGCGCTGAAGGAGACCAACGGCTTTTCCGGCGTCACCATCACCGAGGACTGCGAGACCGCGCTCGGCCTGCACGCGCGCGGCTGGCGCAGCGTCTATGTCGAGAAGCCGCTGATCGCCGGCCTGCAGCCGGAGAGCTTCGCCAGCTTC
Source organism: Ancylobacter sp. GW821-FHT10E12 (assembly GCF_058809335.1). Lineage (NCBI taxonomy): Bacteria > Pseudomonadati > Pseudomonadota > Alphaproteobacteria > Hyphomicrobiales > Xanthobacteraceae > Ancylobacter > Ancylobacter sp. GW821-FHT10E12. The sequence goes on from NZ_JBXASN010000027.1 coordinate 8,588, forward strand.
ATCGGCCAGCGCTCGCGCTGGGCGCAGGGCATGGTGCAGATCCTGCTGTTCCATGTGCCGCCGCTCAAGCGCGGCCTGAGCCTGCCGCAGCGGCTCTGCTACATGTCGAGCAACCTGTTCTGGCTGTTTCCCTACCCACGGCTGATGTTCCTGATCTCGCCGCTGTTCTACCTGTTCTTCTCGCTGGAGATATTCAACGCCTCCGGTGCCGAGTTCCTCGCCTACACCACCACCTACATGCTGGTGAACCTCCTGATGCAGAACTACCTCTACGGCCGCTACCGCTGGCCGTGGATCTCGGAACTCTACGAATACATCCAGGCGATCTACCTGCTGCCGGCGATCCTCTCGGTGATCGCCAACCCGAGGAAGCCGACCTTCAACGTGACCAGCAAGGGCGAGAACGTCCATGAAGGCCATGTCTCGGAAATCGGCCGGCCGTTCTTCATCATCTTCGGCGTGCTGGTCGCCGCCTTCTTCGTGTCGATCTACCGCGCGCTCACCGAGCCGTTCAGCGCCGACGTCATCGTGGTGGTGGGCGGCTGGAACCTGCTCAACATCCTGCTGGCCGGCTGCGCGCTCGGCGTGGTGTCGGAACGGCGCAACCGCCGGCGCAACCACCGCGTCCGCCTGATGCGCCGCTGCGAGATCATCATCAACGGCATCGTCTATCCCGCGAGCGTCGAGGACGGCTCGACCGGCGGTGCCCGAATCCGCCCGAACAACTCGGCCGGCCTGCCGGAATTCGAGCGCGGCCAATATGCCGAGCTGCGCTTCACGCCCTTTGCCGAGCTCACCGACAACGTGCTGCCGCTCGCCATCCGCAATGTCGAGCACACCCGCAACGGCACGGTGTTCGGCTGCCAGTTCCAGCCGCAGACGCCGGCTCACTATCGCCTCGTCGCCGACCTGATCTTCGCCAATGCCGACGAATGGCGGAAATTCCAGGAATCGCGCCGCAAGAATCCCGGCGTGCTGCTCGGGACGCTGCGCTTCGTGCGCACGTCGATCTACCATACCGGCCGCGGCCTTTCCTACCTCGTCCACCTGCAGAAGCTCCGGCGCGAACGGCGACGCCGCCCGGCGCTCGCGCCCGCCAAACGGGGATCGTGACGATGCGCCCGTCCGCCGCCTCCACACCCGCCCGGTTCGCGCCCGCCCGGTTCGCGCCCACCGCCTTCGCGCGGGTGGCGCTCGTCGCCCTGCTCGCCGGGTCGCTGCCCGCCGGCCCGGCACTGGCCCAGCAGGCCACCGGCTCGGCCGGACAGGGTACCAGCCTGTTCCAGATGACGCCGCCGCTCGGCGGCGGTGCGCGCTCCGCCGGCTCGACGCCGACGGCCGGATCGGCGCCGACGGCGGCCAACACGCCCGCCCGGCCGCTGCTGCCCGCCCTGCCGCCGATCCCGGCGCCCACGGTCCAGGCCCAGGCCCAAACTCAAGCCCAAACTCAAGCCCAGGCACCCGCCGCGCCGACATCCTCTGCCCCGACATCCTCTGCCCCGACGCCCGCCGCGCCGCAGATTCCCCGCGCCACCACCAATTATGTCGAGCCGCCGGTCGCCCCGCCGGCCGGGACCGCGAATGCCAGGCCGGCCGCCGCCGGCCAGGCCGCGCCGGCCGCCAGTGCCGCGCCCTTCGAGATGGTGCCCGGCCAGCCCGCGGCGCCGGTGGCCAGCATCCCGACCGCGCGTCCTCCCGCCGCGCCGCCGCGCCCGGACCGCTACGTCATCCCGCAGGGCCGGATGATCTTCGCCGGCGAGGTCGCCTCGCGCGCCTGGGTCATCTACACCTCGCAGGAGGAGGCCGCGCGCTCGGCCACCTTCGTGCTCAGCTACCTCAATTCGGTGGTGGTGATGCCGGAGACCTCGCGCATCCGCGTGACGATCAACGGCCAGGCGATCATCGAATCCCCCATCGCCTCCTCGCAGGAGCCGTCGAACTTCGCGGTGCCGATCCCGCGCGGCACGCTGCGCGCCGGTGCCAACCTCGTGCGCTTCGACGTCGTGCAGCGCCACCGCACCGATTGCGCGGTGACCGCCACCTACGAATTGTGGACCGAGATCAACAACGAGGGCACCGGCATCGCCTTTGCCGGCGGCAGCCCGATCCTCGCCGGCGGCCTCGACGATCTGGCTTCCGTCGGCTTCGACAGCAAGGGCGTGACCAATATCCGCGTCGTCACCCCCGGCCCGATCGAAGGCGGCGGCAGCGCCCGCGTGCTGCGCGCCGTGCAGGGCCTCGCCGTGCGCGGCCAGTTCCCCAATCCGGCGGTGTCGATCGTCGACGGCTCGGCCGGCCCCGCCCCCGCCGGCACGCTGACCGTGGTGATCGGCTCGGCCTCCGAATTGCCGCGGCTGATGGCCAACCCGATCGCCGAGGCGCGACAGCGCCCCCTCACCACCTTCGTCAACGACGACCGGCTCGGCGCCCCGACGCTGGTGCTCTCCGGGCCGACGCCGCCCGATGTCGACCGCGCCATCGACCGGGTCAACGACATCGTGCTCGACCAGCGCGAGAGCGTCAGCACCGCCTCCCGCTTCGCCCCCAATGCGCCGCTGTTCACCGGCGCGCGCTCGGTGCGGCTCGCCGATCTCGGCGTCACCACCCAGGAATTCTCCGGCCGCCGCTTCCGTGCCGAGTTCCAGATCGCGCTGCCGGCGGACTTCTTCGCCGAGTTCTACGGCAGTGCCCGCCTGCTGCTCGACATCGCCTTCACCGCCGCCGTGCGGCCCGGCAGCCATGTCGACGTCTATGTGAACCAGGAGATCGCCTCCAACCTGCCGATCACCATCCGCGGCGGCGGGCTGATGCAGCACCAGCCGATGCAGATCCCGCTGCGCAATTTCCGTCCGGGCATCAACCGGCTGTGGCTGGAAGTGGTGCTCGACACCGAGTCGGACGCGCGCTGCCTGCCCGGCGCCACGCTGCCGGCCGACAACCGCTTCGTGCTGTTCGATTCCACCGAATTCATCATGGACAATTTCGCGCGGATCGGCACGGTGCCGAACCTCGCCGCCTTCACCGCCGATGCGTTCCCCTACGGCCTCGACGGCAGCCCGATGGCGGTGGTGCTGGCGCGCCAGGACGCCGCGACGCTGGGGGCGGCGAGCACGCTGCTCGCCCGCCTCGCGCTCTCGCACGGCTCGCCGCTGCTCCTCGACGCCTCGCCGGCCTCGGCGACGCTGGGCGAGCGCAACACCATCTTCGTCGGCGATATCGACCACATTTCCGGCAGCGTGCTCGACCAGGTCGGCATCTCCGAATCCACCCGCTCCAACTGGGTGGTGACGGTGGGTGACGAGGCCGCCGCCACCTCCAGCACCGCCGGCAGCTACGACAACGTGCTGGAGCGCTTCCGCTCCCGCCAGAACGGCGAGGGCCAGGCCGCCGTGGCGCCGAGCGACCACCCCGCCGACGCCAACACGCCCGAGGTCTACGAGCGTTGGCGCAACACCGTGCAGACCACCGGCGCCCTCAACGCCATCGCCGACAGTTTCGAGGGCTGGATGAAGCGCACCTTCTCGATCAGCTTCGAATCGCTGCGCATCAACGAGGGACGGCGCATCCTCTACGAGCCGCCGCCGCGCACCTCGGTGCTGATGGCGCAGGGCAACTCGACCAATGGCGCCGCGGTGTGGACGCTGGTCACCGGGCGCACCTCCGAGACGCTGGCCGGCTCGCTGGTGCGGCTGACCGCCGACACTGCCTGGAACCGCATCGGCGGTCAGGCGGTCGCCTTCCAGGCCTCCTCCGGCGAGATCGAGCGGCGCGACGTGCTCGCCCACCGCTTCATCGTCACCACGCCGCTCAGCTTCGCCAATATGCGCATGATCAGCGCCAACTGGCTGTCGACCAATATCGTGCCCTACGCGCTGATGCTCATGCTGGCCTCGACGGTGCTCGGCATCGCCACCTCCTTCATGCTCCGTCGGCTCGGGCGTCCCTCATGAAGTGGCTGCGTCTCGCCGGCCTGCCCGCCCTCGTCCCAGCCCTCGCGCCGGTCCTCGTCCTCGCCGCCGCTCTCGCCTGCGGGATCGCCGGCGCCCCGCCGCTGAAAGCCCAGACCATGGCCAATCCGGTGCCGATCGAGGCATGGAACGCCTACATGGCCCGCTTCGTCGACGACAGCGGACGGGTGATCGACACCGCCAATGGCGACATCAGCCATAGCGAGGGCCAGGGCTACGGTATGCTGCTGGCGTTTTTGGCTGGCGACCGCGGTAATTTCGAGCGCATATGGGGCTTCACGCGTACGGAATTGCTGATTCGCGACGACGGGCTGGCTGCATGGCGCTGGGATCCCAATTCGAACCCGCACGTCACCGACATCAATGCGGCGAGCGACGGCGACCTGCTGATCGCCTATGCGCTGGCCAGGGCGGGCCGCAGCTGGGGCAACCAGGCCTATCTCGACAGCGCGCGCCGGATCGCGCAGGCGCTCGGCGCCAAGCTGGTGGTGAAATCGGGCGACCGGCTGGTGCTGCTGCCCGGCGCCACCGGTTTTTCGACGGCCGACCGCAAGGACGGCCCGGTCCTCAACCTGTCCTACTGGATCTTCGAGGCGTTTCCGATCCTCGCGCAGCTGGCGCCGGCGACCGACTGGTCGAAGCTCAGCGCCAGCGGCCTCGATCTGCTGAACATTGCGCGGCTGGGTCCGGCGCGCCTGCCGCCGGACTGGATTTCGGCGCCGGCGGGCGGCCCGGTGACGCTCGCCGAGGGCTTCCCGCCCGTGTTCGGTTACAATTCATTAAGGATATCTCTTTACCTGTTGAGGGCAGGAATCGGGGACTCCGAGATATTGGAAGCTTTCCGGCGCAACTGGCTGGTCGAGAATGGCGGGTCTCCCGCCGTTGTCGACATTCCCTCGGGCCGCGTCGTCACGCTGCTCACCGAGCCGGGCTACCGCATGCTGGCTGCCGTTCTCGCCTGCGCGCTGAACGGTACCGCGATTCCTCAGGACCTGAGACGGTTTGAGCCGACGCTCTATTACCCGTCGACCTTGTTCTTGTTGAGTTGGGCCTTGCTGGTGGAGAAATATCCGCGATGTCTTTGAAGAGAGCCGTTTTGCTGATCGTGCTTGGGGGGGCCGTCGTTCCCGCCATCGGTCAGCAGATCGAGCTCCCGATCGGCAATGACGGCGCGAACGGCAGGCCCGCCAATACCAACGCAGCCGCCATCCGCCCCAAGGTCGACGAGACCGCGCTGCGCTACTTCGCCTCCCAGGGCGACACCCGCCGGCTCGAAGCCGAGATCGCCCGCCTGCGCGCGCTCTACCCGGAATGGTCGCCGCCGGCCGACCTGTTCGGCCCGCAGTCGGACCCCGAGCTCGAGCGGATGTGGAAGCTCTACACCGACAGCAAGTTCTCCGACCTGCGCACCGCCATCGCCGCCCGCCAGGCCTCCGACCCGTCCTGGGAGCCGCCGGCCGACCTCGTCGCGAGGCTCGACGAATCCGAGAACCGCCGCCGGCTCATCAACGCCTCCGACGCCCAGCAATGGGGCCAGGTGCTGCGCATGGCGACCGAGACGCCGGGCCTGCTCACCTGCAACAATGTCGACATCCTGTGGCGCGTCGCCGAGGGCTTCGCCAGGACCGGGCAGATCCAGCGCGCGCTCGACGCCTATACCTATGTGCTGACCAATTGCAGCGACACGTCCGAGCGCCTCGCCACCGTGCAGAAGGCGCTGCCCTTCCTCGACGACGAGCAGATGAAGCAGCTGCTGGCGCTGGAGCGCAAGGACGCGCAGGGCAAGCCGGAATTCGTCGCGCTGCGCGACGAGCTGATCCGCCGCCGCGTCGGCAAGGCCGCCGCCAACCCGGAATATGTGGTCTCGACCGACGACATAAGGCGCATGGAGCAGCTCTCGCGCGAGGGCACCGAGCCGGGCGACCCGCTGCTGCTGGGCTGGTACCTGTTCCGCCACGACGAGGCGGCCAAGGCGCTCGAATGGTTCAAGCTGGCGCTCGACCGCAAGGGCGGCAACAAGGCGGCGGAAGGCTATGTGCTGTCGCTGAACTTCCTCGGCCGCGCGCTGGAGGCCGAGCCGATCGCCTTCGAATGGCGCGACTCGGCGCCGGAGAACAACAAGGCCTATCTCGACGTCGTCATCAGCCTGCTCACCGCCGATCCGGCGCCGGTGCTGGACGAGGCGATGCTGTCGCGCTTCAGCCCGGTGGTGATGCGCGACAAATACGTCTCCGGCGCGCAGGCGCTCGGCTGGTACGCCTTCAATACCGGGCAGCTGGTGGTGGCGCAGTCCTGGTTCCAGACCGCGCTCTCATGGGATCCGAACGACGAGGCGTCCTCCTACGGCCTCGCCCTCACCTATTGGCGGCTGAACGACGTCGCCCGGCTGAACGCCCTGGTGCAGGCCTGGCGCACCCGCTCCGAGCGCATCGTCGCGCTGGTCGATCCGGCGGTGCGCGCCCAGATCGAGGCGCGCAATTACCAGGGCCAGATCAACCGCAACACCAGCCCGCTGGTTGCCGCCGCGCTGCGCGTCACCCCGCCGCCGCTGAACGCCGCGGCGCCGGTCGCGCCCCAGGCCGCCATCCGCCCCTACGCGACGGGCCAGCCGCAGGTGGCCTACCAGCCGGTGCCGAATGCCGGCCAGTTCGCCCCGATCCCGACCCAGGCACCCGCCACGCACAGCTTCACCCCGTCGGCGACGCAGGCGGCGCCGAATTTCGCGCCGATCCCGGCGCAGGCCTCGTCCCAAACCTCGTCCTACGCCCCGGTACAGCCGGTGCAGCCGCAATTCGCGCCGATCCCGGCGCAGGCGACTGCGGGGCAGCCCGTCGCGTCCCAGCCGGTTCCGGCCCAGCGCTCCTATGCGCCGCAGACGGTGAACTATCAGGAAGCCTCCACGCCGCCGGCGCCGCGCCGCAGCACGACGAGCCGCCAGCGCGTCGCCGCCAGCTCCGGCACCCCGCGTGCGACGGCTCCGGCTACGGGCGGCGGCGGCGGGGCGGCGGCGCTGTCGCGCGGCTGGCGCCTGATGGAGCTCAACCGTCCCATCGAGGCGGTCACCGCCTTCGACGAGGCGATCAAGACCGGCAGCGGCAAGGTCGCCGAGGAAGCCGCCTACGGCAAGTCGCTCGCCTATCTGCGCAAGGGCATGACCAACCAGGCCCAGGTCGCCGCCATCGAGGCGCCGCAGTCGCCGCGCCGCTCGATGCAGCTCACCGCCGACCTGCTCGCCCAGCGCGCCTATGAGTTCTACAAGGACCAGCGCTATGTCGAGGCGATCATCTCGCTCGACGAGCGGGCCCGGATCGGCCCGGAGCAGCAGGACCTGATGCTGATGCGCGCCTGGTGCTATTTCCACCTGCGCGACTTCCAGTCGGCCGACCGCATCTTCAAGGCGCTGGCCGCCCAGGGCAATGCCGAGGCGATGAGCGGCCATACCGAGGTCGAGTTCGCCCGCCGCATCAGCCGCTACTGAGGCACCGCGCGACAGGCACGGAACGGCGGCGCGCCCCGAGGGGCGCGTTCGCATTTTCAGCCCGGCCCGGCGGAAGCTGGCTCAGGCCGGCAGCTGGCTCGGAAGCCGACCCAGGCCAGGAGGCAGCTTGGGTCGGGAAGTAGCTTGGGTCGGAAGACAGCTGGCGGAAGAGAGTGGGAGTCGAACCCACCAAGGACCGGCGCGCGGCCCCTCCCGGATTTGAAGTCCGGGTACCTCACCGGAGATACCTCTCTTCCCCAGAACCCGTCGGCGCAGGCGCCGACGAATCTTGACTCGGCACAAGCGGCGCCGTCGCCGGCGGATCCCCGCCCGGCGCGTCCTGCCCGGATACGCCCGGCTTTCCAGCCGGCGCGCCTTGCCCGGAGGCGACCGGCGGGGTGGCCGGCGCCGCCGCGACGCCGAACAGGTCCAGCCGATGCCGGTTGATACGGCGCATGTCGCCGCGCCGCAACGTCACGCCGTGGCGGTCGAGGAATTCCAGGATCTGGATCGCCACCTTGCGGCCGACCGCATGCTCGCCGGATGCGCCGCCGCCCTCGATCCGGTCGCGGAACGCCGCCGCGCTGAACTCCCCCTCCGACGCCAGGTCGCTTGCATGGCCGACCATGGCGGCGACCACCGGGCGGAGAAAGAAATGGTCATGCGCCACCTCGTCGACCCGGCCCAGCCGCGACAGCAGCTTCAGCAGCCGGCGCACATCCGCCTCCGGCTCGCCGAGCCGGCCGGCAATGTCGCGCACCCGCGGCGGCCGGTAGCGCTCGATGCCGGCCAGCATCGGCTCCACCGCCTCCCAGAGCAGGTCGTCGCGGCGGGTGAGCCGCACCTCGTGGCCGGCGAGGCGCACCCACGCGCCCTCCACCGCCAGCAGCCCCTCGCGGGCGAGGCGGGCGAGCGCGTCGAGGAAGGCCGGCTTGGGCAGGCGGATGCCGAGCTCCAGCCTCAGCTTCTCCACCCCGATGCCGGCGAGGTCGGGATTGGCGGCGTGATAGCAAGCGAGCCGTTCGGCAATCTCCTCGCGCCATCCCGCCCAGCGCGCGGCGGCAAGCGCCAGCGTCGTCCCGCCGGCGCTCAGCGTGACGAGACCGAGACCGGCGGCGAGCGTCGCCGGGGCGTCGGCGGCCAGCGCCCGGTCGCGGGCGAAGGCGTCGAGATCGACGAAGCCGGGCGGCAAGGCGAGCAGCGCGGCGAGCGCCTCGGCAGGGTCGGCGGCGGCGCCGGCCTCCAGCTGCGCCATCCGCTCCGGCGTGCGGCGCTTGCGGGCGGGCGCGCGCAGGTCGACGAAGCGGCCGCCGCCGATGGTGCGCTGGGCCGAGGTGTCGCGCAGGATGAAGCGGTCGCGGATCGCGGCGGCGATCGGCCGCTCCAGCACCAGCTGCACCAGCCCCTCCGAGCCGGGCGCCAGCGCCTCGGCCGAGAGCGGCACCACCCGCGCGCCGACCTCCACCGCGCCGTGATGCAGCCGGGCCGGGAACCAGGTGCCGAGCGGACGCGGCTCGCTCGCCAGCACCCGCAGATGCGCATCGATGCGGTCGGTCGGCGCATGCAGCGACGGGTCGAGCACCACGTCGCCGCGCGAAAGCACGGTGGCGGCGATGCCCTCGCCGGCCAGATTGAGCGCGCAGCGGTCGCCGGCGACGCCGCGCCCGGCCGGCCGGTTCTGCGCATGGATGGAGCGCACGCGGGCGGAGAGGCCGGAGGGGCTGACGCCCACCCGGTCGCCGACCGCCACCGCGCCCGACATCACCGTGCCGGTGACCACGGTGCCGGCGCCCGGCAGCGCGAAGCTGCGGTCGACCGACAGCCGGAACCGCCCAAGGCCCCGCCCGGCGGCGAAGGAGCCGGCGGCGGCGATCAGGGCCGCGCGCAGCGCCTCGACTCCCTCCCCCGTCCGGGCCGAGACCGGCAGCACCGGCGCCCCTTCGAGCGCGGTGCCCTCCAGCGCCCCGGCGATCTCGGCGGCCACCGCCGCGCGGCGCTCCGCATCGGCGAGATCCGCCTTGGTCAGCGCGACGAGCCCGCGCGACAGGCCGAGCAGGTCGAGAATGGCCAGGTGCTCGCGCGTCTGCGGCATCACCCCATCGTCGGCGGCGACCACCAGCAGCGCGAAATCGATGCCGCTCGCCCCGGCCAGCATGGTGTGGATGAGGCGCTCATGGCCCGGCACGTCGACGAAGCCGAGAATGCCGGCCTCGCTCGGCAGATAGGCGAAGCCGAGATCGATGGAGATGCCGCGCGCCTTCTCCTCCTTCAGCCGGTCGGTGTCGACGCCGGTCAGCGCGCCGACCAGCGCCGTCTTGCCGTGGTCGATATGGCCGGCGGTGCCGATGATCATGGCGGCACCGCAAGCCCGGACAGGCTTTCGAGGAAGCCCGCCGGGTCCTCCAGGCAGCGCAGGTCGAGCAGCAGCGCGCCGTCCTTGATGCGGCCGATCACCGGCCGGTCGAGCCGGCGCAGCGCGCCCGACAGCGCGTTCAGCGCGCCGCCGCTGCCGTCGCCGGCGCGCATCGCCAGCCCGGCGCTCGCCAGCGTCTCCTGCGGCAGCGCGCCGGAACCGATCTGGCTGGCGCAGTCCACGACGTCGACGGTAAACCCGGCGCCGAGGATCGCCGCCACTTGCGGCGCCAGCGTCTCGGCGAGGGTGCGGATCTCGTCCGCCTTCCGCGCCAGCAGCCGCAGCGTCGGCAGCCGCGCGGCCAGCGTGTCGGGGTCGCGGTAGAGCTTGAGCGTCGCCTCCAGCGCCGCGAGCCGCATCTTGTCGACGCGCAGCGCCCGCTTCATCGGGTTGCGATTGATGGCGGTGATCAGGTCGGCGCGGCCGACGAGGAAGCCGGCCTGCGGCCCGCCCAGCAGCTTGTCGCCGGAAAAGGTGACGAGATCGGCGCCGTCCGCCACGCTCTCGCGCACCGTCGGCTCGTGGCCGATGCCGATCAGCGCCAGGTCGAACAGCGTGCCGGAGCCGAGATCGTGCACCAGCGGCACGCCCCCCGCGCGGGCGATGGCCGCCAGCTCCCTCGCCGGCACCTCGCTGGTGAAGCCCTCGATGCGGTAATTCGAGGTATGCACCTTCAGGATCAGCCCGGTCCCGGCGTCGATGGCGCCGGCATAGTCCTTCGGATGGGTGCGGTTGGTGGTGCCGACCTCGACGAGCCGCGCCCCGGCCCGCGCCATGATGTCCGGCATGCGGAAGGCGCCGCCGATCTCGATCAATTCGCCGCGCGAGACGAGGGCGCCCTTGCCCGCCCCCAGCGTGTTCAGCGCCAGCAGCACCGCGGCGGCATTGTTGTTGACGACGGTGGCGTCCTGCGCCCCGGTCAGCTCGACCAGCAGCGCCCGCACATGGTCGTCGCGCTCGCCGCGCGTGCCGGTCTCGAGGTCGAATTCCAGCGCCAGCGCCGAGCGCATGGCGGCGCTGGCCGCCTCGATCGCCGCTTCCGCCAGCACCGCGCGGCCGAGATTGGTGTGCAGCACGGTGCCGGTGAGGTTGAACACCGGGCGCAGGCCGGACCGCGCGCCGCGCTCCAGCTCCTCCTCCGCCGCCAGCGCCACATGGTCGGGCGACGGCAGGCTGGCGAGCTGGCCGGCGAGCATGCAGGCGCGCACCACGTCGAGCGCGGCGCGGATCGCGGCGGTCAGCGGCGCCCGGCCGAAGCGCGCGGCGGCGTGAAGCCCGGCCGGCGTCTTCAGCACCTGGTCGACCGAGGGCAGGTCGCGCAGGGACGGGCGGGGCTCCGCATCCATCGCCGCCTCCCCTCAATAGCCGATCAGGAACGGATTGAAGGCGGCGCGGCGATAAGGCCCGCCCTGCATCATCAGGTCCAGCGGCAGGCTGCCGAGATCGTCGGCCACCGCCTCCATCGACGGGTCCCTGTGCTGGTGGAGCACCTTCACATAGGTGCGGCACTCGTCGCAGGTCTCGGCCTTCACCGTGCCGGGGCCACCCTCGACCTCCTGGTAGCCGATACCCTTGGTGGAGCCGCAGGACACGCATTTGATGCGGACATAGTTCCACAGCGTGCCGCACAGCTCGCAGGCGCAGAAGCGGTTGCCATGGGCGGTCGGCCATTCGACGATCAGCGAGGCGACCGGCGGGCCGCCGCAGGCCGGGCACACCGCAGTCTCGCTCATCGGCTGCAGCGTGGCGGCGTCGAGCGTCGCGGCGTGCCGCGCCGCCAGCACCTGCAGCCCGGCGGCGAGGAAGGCATGCTCGGCCAGCGCCTCCATCGGGATGGCATGCGAGAGCACGTTGGCGGCGATTTCCGCCCGCAGCTCCGCGCCCGCCCGCGCCACCCGGTCCAGCGCCGCGCTGGCCGCCTCCGGCATGGGCCGGCGCGCGGCGGCATCGAACAGCGCGTCGAGCGTCGGGGCCAGCGCCGGGTCATGGGCGAGCGCCGCGCGGTCGAGCGGCGGCATGCCGAATTCGAGCGCGCGGGCGAGGCTCGCGGCCGGCAGCGGCGCCGGGGCCGGCTGGCTGGCGACCAGCCCGGCCTGCGCATCGACGATGCCGGCGACGAAATCGAGATAGGGCTTGGCCGGGCTCACCGCCGCATAGGCGCGCAGGCGCCGGGCGCGGATGACGAACAGCGAAGACGGATCGGGCGCCACCGCGAAGGGCGGAGTGGAGACGTCGCCGATGGCGGTCGGATCGGGCTGGATATCGGAATTCATCGGGCTCCTCACGAACCGGACCGGTCACGTGGTCGGGCAAACGCGGATAGGCAACGCTCAAACAGGCCGCACGGATCCGCGCGGTGTTTCCGAAAGGCCGGACCGGCTTGCCGGCATCGCCTCGGCGGATGGAGCGGCGGCATCCCCTCGCGGGCGCCGCCGATCCGGTTCGGCCTCACTCGGCCGGCGTGCCCGGCCGGCCGGAGGCGGCACCGCCACCAGGCTTGCCGATCACCGGCTTGCCCACCAGCTCGCGCAGCCATTTGCGATGGTGGCGCCAGGCCCAGCCGCCGGTGACATGGCCGCTGGTCATGGCGCTGATGGTGCCCTTCACCCAGATCGCCGCATAGACATGGACGATCCACACGCAGATGGCGAAGATCGCCGTCGCCGAATGGATGAGAACGGCGATCCGCTTCTGCTCGATGGTGGTGAACGTGGAGAAATACTGGTCCCAGATCACGATGCCGCTGGTGATCAGCACCAGGATCAGCGCCGACATCGACCAGAACACGAATTTCTGGCCGGCATTATATTTGCCGACTTCCGGCATCTTCTCCTCGCGGCCCGCCAGCAGGTCGCCGGAATGCGCCACCCAGGTGACGTCCTCCCGCGCCGGCAGGTTGGCGCGCCAGAAGCGCAGGAACAGGCCGGAGAAGGAGAAGAACAGCACCACGCCGATCCACGGGTGCAGGATGCGCGTCATCTGCCCGCCGCCGAACAGGCCGGTGAGAAAGAACAGCCAGGGCGTGAACAGGGCGAGGCCGGACAGCGCCAGCAGCACCAGGCTGGTGGCGGTGATCCAGTGGTTGACGCGGGCCGCCGCCGTGTAGCGGTCCACCGTCACCGGGTGGCCGGCATGCACCGCATCGCCCGGCTCCACATCCTCGGCGGGCTCCGGGACCATGCGAAGATCCGGCGTTGCGCGAAAATCGGAAGGCGCGGGAACATCCGAGGGCGCGCCGAGATTCGAGACGTGGAGGTCCTTCGAATCCATGACCTATCCCCTTTCGCCCGGCATCGACGTGGTGGATGGCGGCGGAGCCGGCCGGGTTCCGGCGAGCTTCTCGGCATTCTCCTCGTCTTCCTCCGAGACCCTGTTGGGCCCGGCGACGAAATAGTGCAGCGCGCCGGCCGCCGCCGCGACGCCCATCAGCGCCAGCCCCATATATTTGGTGATGCCCTTCCAGGTTTCCACGATCGGCGAGATGCGCGGATTGTCGGGCAGGCCGGCATAGATGGACGGCTTGTCGGCGTGGTGCAGCACATACATCACATGGGTGCCGCCGACGCCCTGCGGGTCGTAGAGCCCGGCATTGGCGAAGCCGCGCGATTTCAGGTCCTTGATGCGGAAATCCGCCCAGCCCTTCATCTCCTGCTTGGTGCCGAACACGATGGCCTGGGTCGGGCAGGCCTTCTGGCAGGCCGGCCCCTGCCCCACCGCCACGCGGTCGGAGCACAGCGTGCATTTATACGCCGTGTGGTCGACCTTGGAGATGCGCGGGATGTTGAACGGGCAGCCCTTGATGCAATAGCCGCAGCCGATGCAGTTCTCGTGCTGGAAATCGACGATGCCGTTCGAGTACTGCACGATGGCGCCGGGCGAGGGGCAGGCCTTCAGGCAGCCCGGATCCTCGCAATGCATGCAGCCATCCTTGCGGATGAGCCATTCGAGATTCTCGGTCTCGGGGTTCTCCCACTCGGTGAAGCGCATCAGCGTGAAGCTGTTCTCGGTCAGGTCCATGGGGTTGTCGTAGACCCCGTGGTTGAAGCCGATCTCCTCGGTGAGCTGGTTCCATTCCAGGCACGCGGCCTGGCAGGCCTTGCAGCCGATGCATTTGGTGACGTCGATCAGCTTGGCGATCTCGGTGAGCCGCTCGGCCGGCGGCGTCACCGTGGAAGCCGACCGGCGCATGATGTCCTTCTCGCCGAAGCGGGGCGAGGCGGCGGCCGGATCGACGCTGGGGTTGGGAAGCGGAGGAAACATGCGCCTTCTCCCTATGCCACCGGCCCGGTGGACGCTTCGATATTGACGAGGAACGCCTTGAATTCCGGCGTCTCGATATTCGCGTCGCCCACGAAGGGGGTGAGGTTGTTGGCGCCGAAGCCCTTGCGCGCCGCCCCGACGAAGCCCCAGTGGATCGGGATGCCGACCACATGGACCGTCTTGCCGTCGCAGGTCATCGGCTTGATGCGCTTGGTGACCACCGCCTTGGCGAAGATCTGGCCGCGCTTCGACCACACCCGCACCCAGCCGCCCTTGGTGATGCCCTTCTCCTTCGCCAGTTCCTCGGAGATCTCCACGAAGCCTTCCGGCTGCAGGACCGCGTTCACATGGTTGTTCTTGGTCCAGTAGTGGAAATGCTCGGTGAGCCGGTAGGAGGTCGCCGCATAGGGGAAGTCCGGCGAGGCGGTCTTGGCGAACTGCTCCCAGTCGTCCTTGAACACCCGCGCCACCGGATTGCCGACGATCTTCGGGGCGATCACGTTGACGACCGGGCTCTCGAACGGCTCGTAATGCACCGGGAACGGCCCGTCCCGCATCATCCGGCGCACGAACAGGCGCCCGACGCCCTCCGGGTTCATGATGAAGGGGCCGACATCCCTAGGCTTGGCGGTCGGCGCGATGTCCGGCACGTCGTAGCCGCTCCACTTGGCGCCGTCCCACTCGATCAGCTTGCGGGACGGGTCCCACGGCTTGCCGTCGAGGTCGCAGGAGGCGCGGTTGTAGAGGATGCGCCGGTTCGCCGGCCAGGCGAACGACCATTTCAGGTAGGCGCCGGTATTGTCCGGGTCGGAATTGTCCCGGCGCGCCATCGCGTTGCCGGCCTCGGTGAAGCAGCCGGAGAAGATCCAGCAGCCGCCCGCCGTGGTGCCGTCGTCGCGATACTGGCCGAAACCCGACAATTGCTTGCCGGCTTCCAGCAGCTTCTTGGAGGGATCGGCCGGGTCGGGAACGTCCACGAGCGCCGAGCCGTTCATCTCCCTGGCGAGCTCTTCCGGCGTCGGCTCGTTCGGATCCTTGTAGGACCAGTTGAGATTGACGATCGGGTCGGGGAAGGCGCCGCCCTCCTTCTTGTAGAGCTCCTTCAGCCGCAGGTGGATCTGCGCCATGATCCAGGTGTCGGTGCGCGCCGCGCCGGGAGGCGAGCCGCCGGCCCAGTGCCATTGCAGCCAGCGGCCGGAATTCACCAGCGACCCCTCGTCCTCGGCGAAGCAGGTGGTGGGGAGCTGGATCACCTCGGTCTTGATGCTGGCGGGATCGGCCTTGTTGTAGACGCCGTGATTCTCCCAGAAGCGGGCGGTCTCGGTCTGCAGCGGATCCATGATCACCAGCAGCTTGAGCTTCCCCAGCGCCTCGGCGAGCTTGGCCTTGTTGGGGAAGGCCATCAGCGGATTGAAGCCCTGGCAGATGTAGTTGTTCATCTTGCCCTGCTTCATCAGCTCGAAAGCCCGCAGGATGTCGTAGGTCGGCACGTCGAGCTTGGGCAGGTACTGGTAGGCCCAGTCGTTCTCCACCGTGGCGGCGGAGCCGTACATGGACTTCATGAAGCTGACGAAGAACTTCTTGTAGTTCTGCCAGTAGCTCATCTGGTTCGGCCGCAGCGGCTTGAACCCGCGCGTCGACATGTAGCTGGCGAAGTCCGGCTCCTTCTCGGTGGCGAGGTTCAGGTAGCCGGGCAGCATGTTGGACATGAGCCCGAGATCGGTCAGCCCCTGGATGTTGGAATGGCCGCGCAGCGCATTCATGCCGCCGCCGCGCACCCCGATATTGCCGAGGATGAGCTGCAGCATCGCCATGCCGCGGATATTCTGCGCCCCCTTGGAATGCTGGGTCCAGCCGAGCGCATACATCGAGGTCATGGTCTTGGTCGGCGAGGAGCACTCGCCGATCATCTGCGCGATATGCAGGAACTTGTCCTTCGGCGTGCCGCAGATGCGCTCGACCATCTCGGGCGTATAGGTGGCGACATGCTGCTTGAGCAGGTTCCACACGCAGCGCGGATGCGTCAGCGTATCGTCGACCACCGCATAGCCGTCCGGCCCGATCTCGTATTCCCAGCTGTCGCGGTTGTAGTCGCGCTTGGCCTCGTCATAGCCGGTGAACAGGCCGTCCTGATAGGCGAAGCCCTCCTTCACCAGATAGGAGGCATTGGTGAAGGCCTTGGCATAATCCCACTGCACCTTGTCGTTCTGGATGCAGTAATTTATCAGCCCCATCAGGAAGGCGATGTCGCTGCCCTGGCGGATCGGCGCGTAGTAATCCGCCACCGACGCCGAGCGGGTGAAGCGCGGGTCGACGACGATGAGCTTGGCGCCACGGTTGGCTTTCGCCTCGGTGACCCACTTGAATCCGCACGGATGCGCTTCGGCGGCATTGCCGCCCATGATCACCACGAGATCCGTGTTCCGAATGTCGGTCCACGAATTGGTCATTGCGCCACGGCCGAATGTTGGGGCGAGACTCGCCACCGTCGGGCCGTGTCAGACGCGCGCCTGGTTGTCGAAAACCACCATTCCCGTGCTTCGCACCACCTTGTAGGTGGCGAAGGCGGTCTCGTTTGTGGTCGCCGACGCCGCCAGCATGCCGGTGGTGATCCAGCGGTTGACGGTGACGCCGTCCTTGTTGGTGGCGACGAAATTGGCGTCGCGATCGTCCTTCATGGCGCGGGCGATCTTGTCGAGCGCCGCGTCCCAGGAGATCGGCTCGAACGTGTCGGAGCCGGCCTTGCGCAGCATCGGCTCGGTGAGGCGCGTCTCCGACTTGACGATGCTGAGCAGCGCGGCGCCCTTCGGGCACAGGGTGCCGCGATTGGTCGGGTGGTCGGCGTCGCCCTCCACATGGACGATCTCGGCCTTCTCGCCCTTCCGAAGGTCGCCCTTCGAGAACAGGATGATGCCGCAGGCGACCGAACAATAGGTGCAGGTGTTGCGGGCCTCGGTGGTGTTGGCCAGGTGGAACGGCTTGACGTGGGCGGCGACCGCCGCTTCCGCCTCGCCGAAGCCGAAGGCCCCGAGCGTACTACCCGCTATGCCTGCACCCGACGTGCGCAGGAACGCGCGACGCGAGAGCTCCATGTTCATGCTAATTCTCCCGGACCCTGGGCGATGCCGTGTCTTCCCTATGGTGAGATAGGGATATCCGATCAGGGGACGCTATTTTTTAGCTCCTCCAATGTCAAATCATCTAAAGTCGAGCCGCACCAAAAAGATTTGATATTCCAGATGCTTCCGCCGTGCGATTTCGCAACGGCGCTGCTGCGGCGCACAATCGGGCGCCCCAAACCATGGGATGATTGACGAGCGCGGGCCGCTGTCGGCAGGATCGTTCCGTGCTCGACAGATCGGCTCCCGCGTGTCGGGGCTCCGCACCGTTCATTTTTTCGATTTTTCTCGTGGCGCTCGCGGCGGTTGCGGCCGATGCGGCCGCGCAGGGCCTGCCCGACTCGCCGCTGCCGCGCGGCGCTCCGGTGCCGTCGCTGTCGCTCGGCTCGCTCGACCATGGCCCGCAGCAGCTTGCTGCACTGCGAGATCGCGCGGTGCTCGTTCACTTCTTCGCGACATGGTGCGAGCCCTGCCGCGAGGAGATGGCGGCGCTGCGCCGGCTCTCCAGTCGCATGGGAGCAATGCCGCGAGGAACCCGCTTCGCGATTCTCGCGGTCGATGTCGGCGAGCCGGAAACCCGGATCCGCCGGTTCTTCGCCGCCGATCCCGTGCCCTTCCCCATCCTGCTCGATGAGGACCGCGCCGCGATGAAGGCGTGGAAGGTCGAGTTCTTCCCCACCAGCTATGTGCTCGCCCCCGACCACACGCTCCGCCTCTATGCCGCCGGCCCGGTCGACTGGGACGACCCGCGCGCCGTGGCGAATCTGGAAGCGCTGATTTCCGACCCGCCCCTCGCTGACCCGCCCCTCGCCGGCGCACCGCCCGCCGGCTCGCCGGCCCGGCCGGCGCCCGCCCAGCCCGCCTTGCCTGAAACCTCCGGGAGCCATCAACAATGACCAGCCGTCGCGACCTGCTGAAAGCCGGCGCCGCCTTCGCCGCCGCCGCCTTCGCCCTCCCCCGCCACGCCCTTGCGCAAACCGCCGCAACGCCTGCCGCCGCAACGTCTGCTGCAACCGCGACCTTCGCGCCAAAGCCCGGCAACTGGCGTAATTTCGAGGTGGTGACCACGCTCGACATTGCGCCGGTCGACGGCAAGGCCGGCCCGGCCCAGGCCTGGGTGCCATTGCCCGCCTTCGCCGCCGACGACTGGTTCAAGCCGGCCGGCAGCAGCTGGAAGACCAATGCCCGCAGCGCCGAGATCGTGAAGGACCCGCATTACGGCGCGCAGATGCTGCACCTGACATGGGCGCAGGGCGAGGCCGACCCGAAGGTGGAGATCACCTCCAAATTCGCCACCCGCGACCGCGCCACCGATTTCGCCAGGCCGGGGCCCATCGCCCCGCTGTCGGCGGACGACCGCGCGCTGTTCCTCAGGGCCACCGACCTCATCCCCACCGACGGGCTGGTGAAGGCGACCTCGGACAAGATCATTGCCGGCAAAGCGACCGATATCGAGAAGGCCCGCGCCATCTATGAATGGGTGGTGGACAACACCTATCGCAATGCCGCCACCCGCGGCTGCGGCACCGGCGACATCGCCTCGCTGCTGGCGAGCGGCAATCTCGGCGGCAAATGCGCCGATCTCAACGCGCTGTTCGTCGGCCTCAACCGCGCCGCCGGCATCCCGGCCCGCGACCTCTACGGCCTGCGCGTCGCCCCCTCCGCCTTCGGCTACAAGAGCCTCGGCGCCAACTCGCCGACGGTGAGCAAGGCCCAGCACTGCCGCGCCGAGGTGTGGCTGGAGGGTTTTGGCTGGGTGCCGGCGGACCCGGCCGACGTGCGCAAGGTGGTGCTCGAGGAGCCGCCGGGGAAGAACGCCGTCGACGACGCCAGGGTGGTCGCCGCCCGCAAGACGCTGTTCGGCGCCTGGGAGGGCAACTGGCTCGCCTATAATGACGGCCACGACGTCGCCCTGCCGGGTTCCTCGGGACCCAGGCTCGGCTTCCTGATGTACCCGCAGGCCGAGGTCGCCAGCCTGCGGCACGACTGCCTCGACCCGGACGCCTTCACCTATTCGATCAAGGCCAGCGAGATCAGCGCCTGATCGGCCTGATCATACATCCAGGGCCCGCAAATCGGGCTCATCATACACCTCACTGCACTCACCGACGGCCCCTCTCCCGGCAGGGGAGAGGGGCAGCGGGGGCCTCGCCTCCCGCCCCTCACAGGGAATTCCGCCATGCTCGACAAGCCGACCGAAGACGTCCCGTTCCGCCTTACCAGCCTCGCCCATGGCGGCGGCTGCGGCTGCAAGCTCGCCCCCTCGGTTCTGCGGGAACTTCTGTCGGAACAGGTACTTAGCGGTCCCTTCGAGCGGCTTCTCGTCGGCACCGAGACCGGCGACGACGCCGCGGTGTGGCAGCTCGACGACGATACCTGCCTGATCGCCACCACCGATTTCTTCATGCCGATGGTGGACGACCCCTATGAATTCGGCCGCATCGCCGCCACCAACGCCATCTCCGACGTCTACGCCATGGGTGGCAAGCCATTGATGGCACTCGCGATTCTTGGCATTCCGCTCGGCAGGCTGCCCACCCCGATGGTGCGCGACATCCTGCGCGGCGGCGCCGGCATCGCCAATGAGGCCGGCATCCCGGTCGCCGGCGGCCATTCCATCGATTCGCCCGAGCCGATCTACGGCCTCGCGGTGATCGGCACCGCCCGGCCAGAGCACATCCGCCGCAACAGCACCGCCAGGGACGGCGACGTGCTGATCCTCACCAAGTCCTTGGGAATAGGCATCTATTCCGCCGCCTTCAAGAAGCAGGCGCTGGACGGGGCCGCCTATGCCGAGATGATCGGCTCGATGACCAGGCTCAACCGCATCGGCGCCGAGCTGGGCAAGAAGCCGGACGTGCACGCGGTGACCGACGTCACCGGCTTCGGCATTCTCGGCCATGGGCTGGAAATGGCGCGCGGCTCCGGCCTGGCGCTGCATCTCGACGCCGCCGCCCTGCCGCTGCTGGAACAGGCGGAACCCCTGTCGCAGCAAGGCTTTGTCACCGGCGCCTCGCACCGCAACTGGGCTAGCTACGGCGAGGCGGTCGCCCTGCCGGAAGGTTTCCCCGACTGGCGCCGCCACCTGCTCACCGATCCGCAGACCTCCGGCGGCCTGCTGGTCGCCAGCGCGCCGGACGCCGCCGGGGCGCTGCTCGCCGACATCCGCGCCGCCGGCTATCCGGCCGCCGCGATCGTCGGCCGGCTGGAGGCGGGAGAGCCGTCGATCGTCGTTTCCGGCTGACGGCGCGCCTGCTTCACCGCGACATGGTTGGCCTCCGCCCAGGCGATCAGCGCCCCGAGCGGCACCATCAGCGAGCGGCCAAGCTCGGTCAGTTCATAGTCCACGCGCGGCGGCACGGTGGCGAACACCGTGCGCGAGATCAGCCCGTCGGCCTCCAGCGAGCGCAGCGTCTGCGTCAGCATGCGTTGGGAAATATCGGGAATCGCCCGCCGCAGCTCGGAAAAGCGCCGCTTCGCCGCCTCAAGCTCCATCAGTACCAGCACGCTCCAGCGGTCGCCGATGCGGTCGAGCAGCGAGCGTGTGGGACAGGCGTCCCCGAGATCGATCCATTCCGGCTTCATCGCCCACTCCGTTCCGGCCGGCCGCAACGGGGCCAATGGTTACCGCGCGCATACCGAGGCACTTCAAAAACCGTTCTTGCGCCTTAGGCACGGATGAGCATGTTAGTCTCATTCAGTAACCAAAGACAGCCCTCGCGGGCTCGTCCGCCGAAGGATACCGCATCATGATCGTCATCACCGCCGCGAGCGGCAAGCTCGGCACCGCGCTCGCCGACGCGCTCGCCGCCAAGGGCCTCGCCACGGGCGTGCGTCTCGCCGTCCGCTCGCCGGAAAAGCTCTGTGATCGCAAGGCGCAGAGCTTCGAGGTGATCGCCGCCGACTACGACGACCCCGCGAGCCTGAAGGCCGCCTTCGCCGGTGCGACGGTCGCGGTGATCATCTCCGGCGCGGGGCCGAACGCGGTACGCATCGCCCAGCACCACAACGCCGTCGAGGCGGCCAGGGCAGCCGGCGTGGCACGCATCGTCTATACCAGCGCCACCAACCCGGTCGCCGCCAGCGCCTTCGACTGGGCCAAGGCGCATGAGGCCACGGAAGCCGAACTGAAGGCCTCCGGCCTCGCCTATACGATCCTGCGCGACAATTCCTATTTCTCCAACAATGACGCGCTGTTCGCCGGCGCCAGGGAGAGCGGCGTGCTGCCCTTCCCCGGCATCGACGCCAAGGTCGCCTATGTCTCGCACCAGGACGTGGCGGATGCGATCGTCGGCGCCGTCACCGGCACCGGCCACGAAAACAAGGTCTATGAGATCGCCGGCAGCGAGGCCTATAGCGCGGTCGACCTCGCCGCCATCCTCGCAGAGCTGACGGGCCGGGAAATCAAGGCGCTCGACGTGCCGGTCGCGGCCTTCGAGGCGAAGTTCCGCGAGATGGGCCTGCCGGAATTCGTGGTCGCCGGCGTCGGCAGCTTCTACGCGGCGCTCGGCGCCGGCGAATATGCCGCGACGTCCAACGATGTCGAACGCCTCGCCGGCCGGCCCTCGACCAGCGCCCGCGACTATCTCAAGGCCTTCGCCTGACGGCGCCGGGATTGCATCCCGGACATGGACGGGTTCGGATGGGCGACCAACCGGACCCGGACATCATGAGCTTCCGCTTCCTGCACGCGCATGCCGACGAACCCGCCATCGCGGTGCCGGCCATCGGCCTCATCCTGCGCGTGCCGCTGCCGCCGTCGGCGAGCGGCGGCGCCGTCACCGCCATCGAGACGACCAATGCGCCGGGCTTCGGCCCGCCGCTGCACCGTCATCGCGAGACCGAAATATTCCGCGTGCTGGAGGGACGCTACCTGTTCGAATGCGACGGCCGGCGCTTCGAGGCCGGAGCCGGCGACGTGGTGACCATCCCCGGCGGCGCGGCGCACGCCTTCGTCAACATCACCAACCGGCCGGCGAAACAGTTCATTCTCATCCTGCCCGGCCTCGACGCCGTCGCCTTCTTCACCGGCCTCGCCGGGGTGATGCAGGACGGAGTGCCGGATTCCGCAAAGCTCGACGCCTTCGGCACGGCATGGGGCGTCGAGTTCCTCGGGCCGCCGCTCACCCCTTGATGCGGTCGACGAGAAACTCGACGAAGGCGCGGATGCGCGCGTCGAGATGGGCGTGGCCGGCATAAACCGCGCTGATCTGCTCGATATCCCCCGCGTTGTAGTCCTCGAGCACCGGCACCAGCGTGCCCGCGGCGATGTCCGGCCGGACATGGAACTCGCCGATGCGGGCCAGCCCCAGCCCTTCCAGCGCCAGGCGACGCAGCGTGGTGCCGCTATTGCCCTCGAAATTGCCGACGATAGGCCGGACGAACGACACGGCGGTCGCCGGATCGCGGAACGGCCAATCGTCGAGGCTGCGGCGGAAATTGAAGCGCAGGCAATTGTGCCGGTCGAGATCGGCCGGCGTCTGCGGCACGCCATGGCGATCGAGATAGCCGGGCGAGGCGACGATCAACCGCCGGCTGTCGAGCAGGCGCCGGGCCTTGAGCGCCGAATCACGCAGCGGGCCGGTGCGGATCGCGAGATCGGTGCGCTCGCCGAACAGGTCGATGACGCTGTCGGTGAGCGACAGGTCGAGCTCGACCCGAGGGAACCGGGCCAGGAAGCTCGGGATCAGCGGCACCAGATAATGCTCGCCGAACGCCACCGAGGCCGATACCCGCAGACGCCCGCGCGGCTCGACCGCCGCACCGGCCGCCACCTGCCGCTCGGCCTCCTCGATCTCGGCGAGAATGCCGCGGGCGCGGGCGACATAGGCCTCGCCCTCGGCGGTGAGCACCAGCGCGCGGGTGGAGCGCAGCAGCAACCTTACCCCGAGCCGCGCCTCGACGCGGGCGACGATCTTGCTCACCGCCGAGGGCGACAGGCGCATGAAGCGGCCGGCAGCGGAGAAACTGCCGCGGTCCGCAACCTCCACCAGAACCTGCATTTCACCGGCGCGATTATCCATGACTACCTATCTTTGAAATTTATTCACAAATCTTGATCCAGCTTTTGGAATAAACAAGGGGGAATGCGCGCTCCATAGTTACGGCAACACAATTGTCCCATTGGCGCGCCGCCTGGCGGATGCGCCCGGAGCTCGCCCCATGCCCATCGCCCTGTTCGCCCTCACCGTCGCGGCCTATGCCATCGGCACGACGGAATTCGTCATCGTCGGCCTGCTGCCCACCGTCGCCACCGATCTCCAGATCGACCTGCCGCTCGCCGGGCTGATCGTCAGCGTCTATGCGCTCGGCGTCACCTTCGGCGCACCCATCCTCACCGCGCTCACCGGCACCATCCCCCGCAAGCCGCTGCTGCTCGGGCTGATGGCGCTGTTCATCGCCGGCAATGCCGGCGCCGCGCTCAGCCCGGACTATGCGAGCCTTCTGGTGGCGCGGGTCATCTCGGCCTTCGCCCATGGCGTGTTCTTCTCGGTCGGCGCGACCATCGCCGCCGACCTCGTCGCGCCGAACCGGCGCGCCTCCGCCATCGCCATGATGTTCATGGGGCTGACGGTCGCCATCGTCACCGGCGTGCCGCTCGGCACCTTCATCGGCCAGCATTTCGGCTGGCGCGCCACCTTCGCCGGCGTGGCCGGGCTGGGCGTAATCGCCTTCCTCGCCATCGCCTTCCTGCTGCCGGCCAAGCTCTCGCGGCCGGAGCCGGCACATCTGTCCGACCAGATCAAGGTGCTCGGCAGCGGCCGGCTGCTGATCGTCTACGGCATGACCGCGCTCGGCTATGGCGGCACCTTCGTCGCCTTCACCTATCTGGCGGCGATCCTGGAGACGGTAACCGGCTTCTCGGCCAATGCCGTCAGCCTGATCCTGGTCCTCTACGGCGCCGCCATCGCGGCCGGCAACGTCATCGGCGGGCGCGTTGCCGACCGCGATCCGGTCAAGGCGCTGATCGTCCTGTTCGCGGCGCAGGCGCTGGTGCTGGTGCTGTTCGGCTTCACCATGCTGTCGCCGGTGTTGACGCTGGTGACGCTCACCGCGCTCGGCTTCCTGTCCTTCGCCAATGTGCCCGGCCTGCAGATCTACGTGGTCGAGCTGGCCCGCATCCATCGGCCGGGCGCCGTCGATGTCGCCTCGGCGCTGAACATCGCCGCCTTCAATCTCGGCATCGCCCTCGGCGCCTGGGTCGGCGGGCTCGTCGTCGCCTCGCCCTTCGGCCTTGGCGCGACCCCGTTCGTCGGCGCGGCGCTGGTTGCCCTCGCCCTCGCCCTCACCATCTGGAGCGGAGCGCTCGATCGCCGCGCCGCCGCCCCCGCGGCGCAGGCGGCCTGACCCGCCTGCGTATTATCTCTGATTTGCATCATGAATAAAAACTGTTGTTAAAGGAGCGTGTGGAGCCGGGATCGGTGCACCCGGCGGAGGTTTTGAATTGCGTGTTACCCGCGAGAAGGTCGTCGAACATCGGCGCGCGATCCTCGATGCCGCCTCCCGCCTGTTTCGGGAGCGCGGTTTCGTGGATGTCGGGGTCGCCGAGATCATGCAGGCGAGCGGGCTCACCCACGGCGCCTTCTACGGCCATTTCCGCTCCAAGGCGCATCTGGCCGAGGAGGCCTGCCGCGATGCCTTCCTGAAGAGCCTCGCCAAATGGGACAAGGTGCCGGACCTGTGGTCGGTGATCGATCGCTACGTCTCGACCCGCCATCGCGACGAGCCGTCGAAAGGCTGCCCGATCTCCGCCTTCGGTGCCGAAATCTCCCGCCAGCCGGAGCTTGTGCAGCAGGAATATGCCGATGGGCTGCGCCATCAGCTCAAGCGCATCGCCGAACTGCTGCCTCCCGGCGGAACCCCGGAAGAACGCCATGCCGACGCCATCACGCTGATGTCGTCCATGGTCGGGGCGGTGACGCTGGCGCGTGGCCTCAGCAGCACCGATCCGGTTCTGTCGGAGGAGATTTTGGCGTCGGTCCGCGACTCGCTCCGCCGGCACGTCATCGAGCAGGACACGCCGGCGGAACCGTGAGCCGGCATCGCCTCAGCGGAACTGCGCCGGCAGCCAGAGCGAGAGCGCCGGCACATAGGTGACCAGCAGCAGCACGAACACGCTGGCCCCGAAGAACGGCCAGATGGTGCGCATCGCCTCGCGTATGCTGATGCCGCCGACGGCGCAGCCGACGAACAGCACCGTGCCGACCGGCGGGGTGTTCAGCCCGATGCCGGCATTGAGGATCATCACCACCCCGAAATGCACCGGGTCGATGCCGAAGGCCTTCACCACCGGCAGCAGAACCGGCGTGCAGATGATGATCATCGGCGCCATGTCCATGAAGGTGCCGAGGAACAGCAGCACGACATTGATCAGCAGCAGCACCATGATCGGGTCGTCGGAGATCGACCGGATCAACTGGATGGTCGCCTGCTGCACCTGCAGATAGGCCATCAGCCAGCCGAAGGACGCCGCCGCACCGATCACCAGCAGCACCATCGCCGTGGTGCGCACCGCCCCGAGCGTCGCCTCGACGAAGCCGGCCCAGTCCAGTTCGCGATAGACCAGCACCGCCACCAGCAGCGCGTAGAGAACCGCGACGCAGGAGCTCTCGGTGGCGGTGAACACGCCCGAGCGCACGCCGCCGAAGATGATGGCGATGAGCAGCAGGCCCGGAATCGACGAGAGGAAGTAGAAGCCGAGCCGCGAGAAGCCGGGGAACCGCTCGGACGGGTAGCCGCGCTTCACCGCCACCCACCAGGCGGTGATCATCAGCGCCGCCGCCAGCAGCAGCCCCGGCACCACGCCGGCGGTGAACAGGTCGGCCACCGAGACATTGCCGCCGGCGGCGATGGAATAGAGGATCATGTTATGCGAGGGCGGGATCATCAGCGCGATGATCGCCGCGTTCACCGTGACATTGACCGCATAGTCGCGGTCGTAGCCCCGCTTGGCCATTTGCGGGATCATCAGCCCGCCGACCGCCGAGGCGTCCGCCACCGCCGAACCGGAAATGCCGCCGAACAGCGTCGAGGCGACGATGTTCACCTGGCCCAGCCCGCCGCGCAGATGGCCGACGAGACCGGCGGCGAAACGGATGAGCCGCACGGCGATGCCGCCGCGCACCATCAGGTCGCCGGCGAAGATGAAGAACGGGATCGCCATCATCGCGAAGACGTTGATGCCGGAATTGAGCTGCTGGAACACCACGATCGGCGGCAGCCCCATATAGAGCACCGTCAGAAGCGAGGAGATGCCGAGGCAGAAGGCGATGGGCGTGCCGATCGCCATCAGCGCGACGAAGCTGCCGAAAAGAACCAGATGTTCCATCACACCAACTCCGGGGTTGCGGTATCGGCCACCAGCTCGACGCCGAGCAGCGTGTCGACCAGCCGCTCCAGCGCGAACAGGGCGATGAGGATCCCGCCGAGGATCAGGGGAAAGAAGTCGACCCCGCCGGGAAGACCGAGCACCGGTATCGTCGCCGTCCAGGTTCCGATGGCGAGCAGGGTGCCGTACCACGCCATGGCAAGGCCGAAGCCGGCGACGAGCACGAGGCTGGTCAGGTCCATGCTTCGCTGGATCCAGGGCGGCGAGATGTGCCGCACCAGGTCGAGCCCGAGATGCACGCTGTCGCGCACACCGACCGCCGCCCCGAGCAGGATGAACCAGCTCATGAACTGCAGCGAGATCGGCTCCGCCCAATTGGGCGTGTCGTTGAGCATGTAGCGGCCGAATACCTGCCAGCCGACCACCGCCGTCATGGCGACGAGGAGGCAGCCGGCGATCCACAGCGCCGCGGCGGACAGGAATCCCAGCACCCGACGCGCTTGAACGAGGGTGGCATTCATTCCGGCGGCCTCCTTGAAGCGGACATCGGCTCCCGGGCTATCCGCCCGCTCCGCGCCAGCGGCGGGAGCGGGCAATCCGGACCGGGCCGGATTGAGCGGCGCGTTCACTGGACGGCCTGGATGCGCGTCACCAGATCCTTCATCTTCGGATCGGTGACGAACGTGTCGTAGACCGGCTTCATCGCCTCGATGAACGGCGCCTTGTCGACGGTGATGACATTGACGCCGGCGGCGCGGACTTTCGCCTCGGACGCCTTCTCACGCGCCAGCCAGAGCTCGCGCATCTTGGCCACCGAGTCCTTGGCCGCCTGGCGGAGGATCTTCTGATCGTCCGGCGAGAGCTTGTCCCAGCTCGTCTTGGATATCACCAGCGCCTCGGGTGCCAGCGAGTGCTCGGTGAGCGTGTAGTTCTTCGCCACCTCGAAATGGCGCGAGGATTCGTAGGACGGCCAGTTGTTCTCCGCCCCGTCGACCACGCCGGTCTCCAGCGAGGAATAGACCTCGCCGAACGGCATCGGCGTCGCATTGGCGCCGAAGGCCTTCATCATCGCGATCCACAGGTCCGACTGCTGGACGCGGATCTTCATGCCCTTGAGGTCGCCGATCGCCTTGATCGGCTTCTTGGTGGTGTAGAAGGAGCGGGCGCCGGAATCGTAGAAGGCGAGGCCGACCAGCCCGTGCGGCGTGAAGGCGGCGAGGATCTCGTCGCCGATCGGCCCGTCCACCACCTTGTGCATGTGGTCGACGGAGCGGAACAGGAACGGCATGCCCAGCACCTGCGTCTGCGGCACGAGATTGTTGAACGGCGCGGTGTTCACGCGGTTCATGTCGATGACGCCGAAGCGGGTCTGCTCGATCGTGTCCTTCTCGCTGCCGAGCGAGGCGTTGTTGAACACCTTGATGTCGATGCGCCCGTTGGTCCGCTCCTTGACGAGCTTGCCCATATAGATGACCGCCTCGACGGTCGGGTAGCCATCCGGGTGGATGTCGGCGGAGCGCAGGACGGTCTGGGCGCTCGCCGCCGGCGGTGCGAGCATGACCGGGGCCATCGCGACGGCTGTGGCGACGCAGAGAATGCGTGCGAAGTTCATTGGCGTATTCCTCTCCTAGAGTCACAAGCGGCATTTGCTGCCGTCATTGTCCGTAGACGCCGTGCGGCGCCGATGATCAGGCGGCGGCGGAACGCTCCGGTTGGCGCGCATGCACGCGGATGTCGAAGCCGCCGATGCCGGGAAACTCGATGCGGGCCTGCTCACCGATACGCACGTCGTGCACGCCGGTGGTCATGCCGGTGAGCACGACGTCGCCGGCCTTCAGGCGGCGCCCACGCGAGGCGAGCTGGTCGATCAGGAAGGCGACGGCCTCATAAGGCCCGCCCGCGACGCGCGCGGCACTGCCCTCGCCGACGAGTTCACCGGCAATGAAGCTGCGCGAGACGAGGCGCTCCCAGTCGCGCGCCGCCTCGGGCGGAATCTCGGGACCGATCACCGCGCCGGCATTGTTGCCATGGTCGGCGATCACCGCGCCGGGACCAAGCTCGTTGATACTGGCGAGCGGGCTGGAGGCGATCTCCGAGCCGGCATGCAGCGTCGAGAAGGCGGAAATGTCGGCGGCGGTGAGCGGCCCTTCCGGCGCGTCGGCGGTGAGCCGCACCACGAATTCCGCCTCCACCGCGGCGAAACCGCCGGCATAGACGAAGACGTCGGCAACACCGCCGCTGGCCACGTCCTGCACAACATCGGCGAAGACCGGCCCGACGAGGCGCGGCGCCATGTAGCGGTCGCGGAAGGCGGGCGGGATGCCCGCCACCTTCCAGCCGGCAAGACGACGGGGTGTGATCCGCAGCACCTCTTCCTGCACCGCATAGGCCGCGGGCAGGCTGGCGGGCAAGGTGCCGGGAAAGGCGACCAGCGGGCGCGCATCGCGCCGTGCCGCGACAAATTCCTTCGCCGTGCCGGTCATTTAGCCCTCCGCAACGCGGTTTCTTCGTTTTTGGTATGGTAGATACTGCCTCTAGTATGGTAGAAGGTCAAGCAGCAATCGAAACCGACGATGTGGGAGAGTGCGGGTGAACGTGGAGACCGGCGAGGTCGCGGAAAGCAGTGCGCGCCGCATCGAGCGCGAAATCCGCAAGGCCATCATCACGCTGGCCATCCGGCCGGGCTCGCCGCTGTCCGAGCAGGATATCGCCGAACGCTATGCGGTATCCCGCCAGCCGGTGCGGGAGGCATTCATTTCGCTGGCCCGCGCCGGTCTGGTGGAGATCCAGCCGCGGCGCGGCACCTTCGTGGTCAAGATTTCGCTCGACCGCATGCTGGAGGCCCGCTTCATCCGCGAGACGCTGGAAGCCGGCATCGTACGCCGCGCTTGCGAGCGCTTCGACGCGCGGGTGCGCACCCGCATCGACTTCTATCTCGACGCTCAGACGATCGCGGCCGAGGCCGGCCAGCATTACGAATTCCAGCGCGCCGACGAGCTTTTCCACGCCGCGCTCGCCGAGGGTGCCGGCTGCCCGACCGCCTGGTCGGTGATCGACGACATCAAGGCGCATATGGACCGGGTGTGCCACCTCACCCTGCCCTCGGCGACCGCGCTGCCGCATCTGGTCGAGCAGCACCGCGCCATTGTCGCCGCCATCGACGCGCGCGACCCCGACCGCGCCGAAGCCGAACTGAAGGCGCATCTGTCGGAAATCCTGAAGGCCTTGCCGCAGGTGCGCATCGCCCATTCTGACCTGTTCATCTGACAGCGGCCGGTCAACGGCCCGAATTCGCTCAGGGAGAGTACCCATGGATATCCGCCACGCGATCCACCCGGATCAGGCCGAGGTACTGGATACGGCTGGCCTGCGCCGGCATTTCCTCATCGACACCGTGTTCGACGCGGGAGGGATCCGCGCCACCTACTCGCATTACGACCGCATGGTGGTGCTCGGCATAGCCCCGGAAGAAGCGCCGCTTGCCTTCGACGCCGCGCTGGCCGGCGTCGCCGGCGCGGAATTCTTCCTGGAGCGGCGTGAACTCGGCGGCATCAATATCGGCAGCGGCGCGCTGAAGGTGACGGCGGACGGCGAGAGCTTCGTCGTTCAGCCGCAGGAGGCGCTCTATCTCGGCATGGGCACCCGCGACGTGACCTTCGAGAACCTGTCCGCCGCGCGACCGGCGCGCTTCTACGCCAACTCGGCTCCTGCCCACCGGCGCCATCCCAGCCGGATCGTGCGCGAAGCCGAAGCCTCGCCGCAACCCATGGGCAGCCTCGACTCCTCCAACAAGCGCACCATCTTCAAGTATCTGCACCCCGGCGTGCTGCCCACCTGCCAGATTGTGATGGGCCTGACGCGACTGGAGGGTGGCAGCGTGTGGAACACCATGCCCGCCCACACCCATGATCGGCGGATGGAGTCGTATTTCTACTTCGAAGTGGCCCCGGACAGCATGGTGCTGCACCTGATGGGTCGACCGGAGGAGACCCGCCACCTGGTGGTGCGCAACGAGCAGGCGGTGCTCTCGCCGCCCTGGTCGATCCATTCCGGCGCCGGCACCGGCTCCTACGCCTTCATCTGGGCGATGGCGGGCGACAACCAGTCCTTCGCCGACATGGATTTCGTGCCGATGGGAGAGCTGAAATGAGCGGAAACGCCGGGTTGTTCGACCTCACCGGCCACATCGCATTGGTGACCGGCGCCCGCACCGGCATCGGCCGGGCCCTCGCCGAAACACTGGCTGCCGCCGGCGCCGACGTGATCGGCCTTGGCTCGCGCGCCATGCCGGATACCCGCGCGGCGGTCGAGGCGCAGGGCGTGCGGTTTCACGAAGTCGTCCGCGATCTCGAAGCCGGGGGCGACTTCGCCTCCCTGATGACGGAACTCGCCGAGAACTTCGGCACACCGGATATCCTCGTCAACAATGCCGGCATCATCCGTCGCGCCGACCTGCTCGACTTCAGCGAGGAAGACTGGGACGCGGTGATGGCGGTGAACCTGAAGAGCGTGTTCTTTCTCTCGCAGGCTGTTGCACGGAACTGGGCGGCACACGCCACACCGGGGCGCATCATCAATATCGCCTCGCTCCTCTCCTTTCAGGGCGGCATTCGCGTACCGTCATATACCGCCAGCAAGCATGGCGTGCTCGGCCTCACCCGGCTGATGGCCAACGAGCTGGCGCCGAAGGGTATCACCGTGAACGCCATCGCTCCGGGCTATATCGAAACCGACAACACCACGGCGCTACGTGCAGACCATGTACGTAGCCGGCAAATATTAGATCGGATCCCCGCTGGCCGCTGGGGCGTACCGGACGACCTGAAGACCGCCGTGCTTTTCCTCGCCGCGCCGGGCTCCAGCTATGTAACCGGCGCAGTGGTGCCGGTCGACGGCGGCTGGCTGGCGCGCTGAGGTGTGGCGATGAGTGTGGAACCGATGACGCGGCTCCTCGTCGACAGCCGCTGCGAGATCGGCGAATCGCCGCTGTGGGACGCCGCGCGGCGGGCGCTCTACTGGGTCGACATACCTGCCGGCACCGTATTCAGGCTGGATATGGACAGCGGCATGCAGCAGCATTGGTCGTTCGACCGGCCAGTTGGCAGCCTCGGTCTCGCCCGCTCCGGTCGGCTGGTGGTCGCCTGCGGCGGCGCGGTGCTCATGCTCGACACCGAGAGCGGACGGCACCGGATGCTCGCCGAGGTCGAGCCGCGCTTCCCGGAATTCCGTCTCAACGACGGCAAGGTAGGGCCGGACGGCGCCTTCTGGGTCGGATCGATGCATGATGTTCCACCGGATCGGCAACGTCCCGAAGCCTGTCTCTATCGCGTAACCGCCGGCGGCCGGGTCGATCGCAAGATCGATGGGCTGAAAGTCTCGAACGGCCTCGCCTGGACGGCGGATGGGCGCACCCTGTTTCATTCCGACTCGCGCGGCCCGTGGATCGACCGCTGGGACTTCGATCCACGGAGCGGGATGATTGCCGAGCGCACCCGCATCCGCACATTGTCGGAAGCCGAGGGCCGGCCGGATGGTGGCGCGTGCGATGTTGCCGGCATCTATTGGAGTTGCGGCGTCTCGGCCGGTTGCCTCAACGGCTTCGATACCGATGGACGGCTAGCGGCGCGAATCGCCTTGCCGATGCCGGCCCCGACCATGCCCTGCTTTGGTGGCGACGGATTGCACACTCTGTTCCTCACCAGCCTGCGCAAGGGCGTTACGACGGACCGGCTGGGCGCTGTGCCGGAATCCGGCGGGATATTCGCTTTGGATATCGGCGTTGCCGGCGCGCCGATCGCTTTGTTCGAGGATGCCCCATGACCTACCAAACAGCATCGGGTCGCCCCATTCTCCTCACCGGCGCCGCGGGGGCGCTGGGGGCCGTGCTCGCCGCCCGTCTCGCCCGGCCGGATCGACCGCTGGTACTGACCGATATCGTGGAGCCGGCTTATGAGCTGCCGGAACATGCGCATTTCGTCACCGCCGATCTCGCCGATCGCGATGCGGTGCTGCGACTGGGTAACGACTTTGCGGCGATACTCCATTTCGGCGCGGCCTCGACCGAACGCAGCTTCGAGGCAATTCTCGGCCCGAACATAGCCGGCACCCATCATGTGTTCGATCTCGCCCGCGCGGCCGGAGCGCGGGTGCTGTTCGCTTCGTCCAACCATGTAGTCGGCTTCCATCGCCGCGGCGCGAAACTGGACGAGGACTGCGACATGCGCCCGGATGGCTATTATGGGCTGAGCAAGGCCTATGGCGAATTGCTGGCGCGACTCTATTGGGACAAGCACGGGTTGGAGAGCCTATCGATTCGGATCGGAAGCTGCATCGAGCGACCGACGGAGCCTCGCCATCTGTCGACCTGGCTCGGTCTTGAGGATTTGCTTCGTCTGATTGAGGCTGGGCTGTCGCATGAGGCATTGGGTTGCCGGATTGTGTGGGGCGTGTCGGCCAATGCGCGCTCGTGGTGGGTTCGACACGACGATCTCGGCGAGGATCCGGGTCAGGAGGCGGAAAGGTTTGCGCCTGACGTCATCGCCGGGGTGGCGGACGCGGATGCGGTGGCCGCGCTGTACCAGGGCGGAAGTTTTTGCTCAGCCGGCTATGACCGGGCGGCACCATCACCGGAGGAGTTGTTCGGTTGGCGATCGAGGCGTGCGGACGCAGGGCCGGACTAGACCGGTGACGTATGGCCGACCCGCAAACCCGACACCGGCGTTTCGTGAGCGCCAGCTTGCTCGTCCCGGCGGCCCCGTCCGCCCCGCCCCATCCCATCCCGCGGC
>NZ_JBXASN010000028.1:0-32179 GCF_058809335.1 Ancylobacter sp. GW821-FHT10E12
ATCCTCCACGCTACGAAGGAACCCGACATGCTCCGATTTTGCACCACGCCAATACTGTGCAGGGACCGGACGGTTACCGTAGAGGAAATTGATGGCAAGATAAAGCGGATTTCCAATCCGCCGGGGCTGCGCCCCTAATGTGTTGTCTACACGTTGTTTTCCGTTACGGAAAACAGGTCTAGGCGGCTTTTCGGAACGTGTAGATGTGCGCAGCGATCATTCAAGCGATTGAGATTTCGTCAGTTTTCGCGTGCACGCGCAATGTGCACTCCGCCGCACGCGCTCCATAGCCGACGTTTCTACGATATACTTTGATTTGGTGATTTTCGACTTGCCGTCGACGTTCGCGCGGCCAAACCTGCGGTCATGACACGCCGCGACGAGGATGATTTCCGTATCAAGCCGGGCCGGCCGCGAAGCCGCGGCACGCGGCTGAAGACACACCAGCTGCCCTTCGTCCAGCAGGCGCTGATCGCCGCGCGTGATGCCGGTGGCGGCGGGCGCTCAGGTGATTGGGTTGCCCGTGAAGGAGGCGCTAGCAGCCGGTTCAATGCCCGGGGTCGCGGCGCCAAGGTGATGACCTCGCTGCCGCGCGATAGCGGTGGGTGGCAGTCGGGCTCCTCAGGCCGCTTTCGTTCTCGCCGCGTCGTGGTCAAGGCGCGGGTGGTGAGATTTGCCGGAACGAGGAAGGGCGGGCGCGGCCCGAAGATGCGCGGCGCAGTGTCCATCGGCGCGGTGGGGGTGCATCTGCGCTACCTCGAACGTGACGGCGTGACCCGCGACGGTGAGAGAGGCCGTGCGTACTCGGTGGTGGGTGACGAGGTCGACACCAAGACCTTCGTCGAGCGGAGTGGCGAGGATCGCCATCAGTTCCGCTTCATCGTCGCGCCGGAGGATGCCGTCGAGCTCGGCGACTTGAAGCGCTTCACCCGTGACCTGATGCGGCACATGGAGAACGACCTCGGCACCAGGCTCGATTGGATCGCCGTCGATCATCACAACACCGGCCATCCCCACAGCCATATCCTCGTACGCGGCGTGCTGGATGATGGCCGTATCCTCAACATCGCCGGTGATTACATCGCCCATGGCATCCGTCATCGGGCGAGCGAGCTGATGACGCTGGAACTCGGTCCGCAAACCGAGGTCGAGCTTCAGAACAAACTGCGCCATGAGGTGGACGCCGATCGCCTCACGCGGCTCGACCGGATGATGATCGCCGAGCAGCGGGAACACGGCGTCCTCGATCTGCGACCGGATGCTGGCGAGAGCTATCTGGTGCGGACCAACCGGCATGTTCTCATCGACCGGGTGAAGCGGCTGGAGAGCTTTGGCGTTGCCGAGGAGATTGAGCCGGGACGCTGGAGCCTAGCGGAGCGCGCCGAGAGCACGCTCCGGGCGATGGGCGAGCGCGAAGATGCTCTGCGCACCATGCACCGCGCGCTGGCCGATCACGGGCTCGCTGACGAGCGCGGCGCCGCGCAGTACGTCACTCATGGCAACCGCATCTCTCATGCCCTCATCGGACGGGTGCTGGACAAGGGATTGGCTGGCGATGAGATGGGCGAGCGGTTCTATCTGGTCATCGACGGCGTGGACGGACGCACCCATCATGTCGAGACCAGCGACGCCTCTCGGCTCGAGGACATCAAGCGCGGCCACATCGTCGCACTGGACCCGCTACCGACGAAGTCCGACCCGCGTCCGGCGGACCTCAATATCGCCACCATAGCCGAGGCGAACAATGGCATCTATCGGCCGAGCGAGCATTTGGAACTCGCACGCCCGACGATCGAGCAGCAGCGTGGCGATCCGGATGCGTTCATCCGTGCCCATGTGCGCCGGCTGGAAGCCCTGCGCCGCGCCGGCCATGTCGAGCGCCTCGACGCCGACCAATGGAAGATCCCCGACGATCTTCCCGAGCGTGGCATCGTCCATGATGCCCGAACCGCGCGGAAGGACTTCGCGGTCCGTACGCTCTCTGCCTTCGATCTCGACCAGCAGGTGGGTAGCGACGGGGCAACCTGACTCGACCGGGAACTGGCCTCGCGTCAGCGCACCGAGCTTTCCGACGCAGGCTTCGGCGGTGATGTCAGCGCGGCACTGGAGCGCCGTCGCCAGAGCCTCGTCGACCAAGGCCATGCCGTTCGGCTGGAGAACGGCAACGTCCGCGCGCCGCGCGACATCCTTGCCCGCCTTGAGGCGGTCGAGGTGGAGCGCGTCGGTCGTGCCATGGCGACGGAGCGCGGCCTTGCCTACACTCCGAGCCAACCGGGCGAGTATGTGTCCGGCCGGCTCGCCGGCTCGGTCAATCTGGTCAGCGGGCGTTTCGCCATGATCGATGACGGACTCGGCTTTCAACTCGTGCCCTGGCAACCCATGCTGGAGAAGCAGATCGGCCGCCACATCTCCGGTGTCTCCCGCGATGGTGGCGTCGAGTGGAGCCTCGGTCGCAATCGCGGGCTGGGGCTTTAGGCCTCGCTGCCCGGCGGTGGCGGCGTCTCCAGATCGGGGTCGGCCGGCAGCGGCGCGAAGGGATCGATCTCTGGGAACAGCTTGCGCTCGCGCAGCCAATCCCCGAACGAGGCGGGATCGCGTGCACGCTCCAGCGCGCCTAGGCGCTGGCGCGCCCAGTCCAGCATGCGCTGCGTTTCGGAGTCCTCAATATCCGCCGCCCAGGCAATCCAGGAGCGCAGTTGTTCGGCCTTGCGACCCATCTCGTCGAGCACCTTGTCCCGTTCGGCCTCGCGCTTCTTCCGTGCCTCAGCTCGCCCGCGGTTTTCATCAGCCCGTCGCCAAAGGCGTTGATCCCGCTCCCGCTCAAGCCGCCAGTCCCTCTCGAAGTTGACCCAACTATTGAGCTCCTCGATCACAGCGTCGAGCTGAGCTTCAAGCGTTGCGCGGCTATTGTCGCGCCAGTTTCGGCGCCGCTGTTCCCTGCCATAGACCTCAATCGAGATCGCCAGTTCGCCAGTTGGGATGTAGTCGAACTCAGGAAATTGCCGCTGATAGGGGAGCGCCCAGTTCCGCTGGCGTGCGAGCTGATAGCGCTCGTCGGCTTTCAGCTCGTCGACCGTGGGCTCATGCTTCTCGCGCCTGATCGTTTCCGCCAGGATGAAGGGGACCTTGTCGACGCCTCGACGGACTTCGACGTGCTTGCCCAAGAACGTGCAGTTGATCTCCCGTGCCTCCAGCCCACGCAATATGGCATCGAGAACGAATATCGCCCGTTCGACAGAATCTGCTCCCAGCCGCATCGAAAGCAGGCCTTCCCCGCCGATCTCGATGATGCCGTCATGATCCGGCTTGGCGCGTCGCAGGCTGTGCGCGGTTAGCGACACGGCACGATGGGGTTTGTCGATCCGGCTCCAGTCGATCGTTCGCGGGTTCGGCTCTCGCGGCTTCATCAGCCGGCGCGGCGCGATCGCTGCCTTGCGCGCCCGTTCGAGGCGCTCCTCGATGACGGGATCTGACGGACTCGTGGGATCGAGACCGATGAGCTTCGACGGCGGGATCGGCTGAGGAGGCAAAGATCGTCTGCCTCGGATTCTTGCCGGCCGCTCGGTTTCGCCAATAGGCCGCTGTCGGGAGCGGCACGCGATGCTTGACGCAGAAATCTTTCAGCCGCCAATGCGAAATGCCGAGCTTGGCAGCGACGGCCTCAAGCGGCTCTGCTCAAACGAGATCGTACATCTCGCGGCGGGTGACATGAGCAATCATGCGGATATGCGACCGACGTCAACGGGAAGCCCGCAATCTATCGCCCATCGATGACATCTCCGCTCGCCGACGAACGTCATTCACAGAAAAGCGCTTCCGCGCAGAACCAGTAGGCCGATCCGCCGCAGCCGCATCAAGGCTGGCGCTTCGCGCCACCGCTCACGCGGCTACGGCCTTGACCCAGCCGCGGCTGACCGGCAGGGGCCGGCCATCGCGAAAGGGCAAATATCAGCGGCATTGCTCGGATTGAGGAGCTGCTTGGGGGCCCACGCGACTGATCAGCTTGTAACGCAAACACATCGAAGGCGGAGGAATGCCTGCTCCACCCATTGGTCTGAGTCCTTAAAAAGAATCTCTTCGGCTGAGCGTTTTCTACCCCGCATCTATTCGATTGCCTTTCGGCATCGCGCGCGACATTCTCACGCAAAAGTACCTGCGGGGGGAGCTGTGAGTTTTCTGACGGACGCCGAAATCGCATCGCTGCGTGTGGATCGAATGATCATACACTTGGTCGATAAGCAACAGAACTTCAAACCTGAGCCGGAAATCAACGTTCAGCAGGAGGCTTTTTTCCGCACTCGGATCATTGATCAGGCGGCCTCTGCCGTTCATAGCTTCACAGATCACTCAAACGTCCGGCCACTGCTTCAGCGCGTGGCGGAGGGGTATCTTGATTTTGAAGCCGGCGGGCAAGAGCTAGCCCGCCTCTTTTGGCGTGACCACGTCAGACAGAGCACGGCCGGCGCATTCTTTGTGTTCCAGCTCGGTACCGATCGCGATGGCGAGATCATTTTTGCGTTAATCAAGTACGACTATCGCGCCGTCGTTGAGCTGACCCAAAACGCGGGGCAGAACGTTCTCCGTGAAATCATCCAGGCCTTCGTGAAGGAAAAACGGGCCCTCCAGAAATTTTGCTTGGCAAGATTCCGCAACGGCGCCATCGAAGCACTCGTTTCAGCATCGGATCGAATGGCAGAAGCGCCAGATCCTACGGACTACTTCGAGACCTATCTTGGAGTAACCCGATCCCGCTCGACGGCTGAGCTCAGCCAGCGTCTCAATGAGGCATTGCGTTCGACCCTACAGGAGGTTCGCGAGCATCTACCAGACCGCAATGTCGGTGCCGCTATGGCGCGCGCCAAACAGGCGCTACAAGGCCGCAACCTGGTGACAAACGACGACGTCGTGGACGCAATACTGCACGGTGCGGATCGGCCTGCCGAAGAAGCAGTGCGAGCAAGCATCGAACAGGTCGCTCGCCGGGGACTTCGTCGCGTCAATCTAACCGATGTCGAGTTCAGGCCGGATCCACAGACGCTCCAGATTCAGCCACGACGGAAAGTACGCACGGCCGAAGACGTCAAACTTGAGTTCCCAGAGGAAGAACTCGGCCGTTCAGTCATGCATACAGAGACGGACGAAGGAGATGTTTTTACTATCACGACTACCAACCGGCTCGTAGAAAATGACACGCTCCCGATCAGAGCTCGCTGACGCGCTGGATGCTCTCGTCGCGAATGGTCGGGTTTCGCTTACCGAAACCCGCAATCGACTCGTCGCTTATCAGCTCCTAGGTAACGAATCTAAGTCCCTTTTGCATTTATTGGTGACAGCAGGTTGGGAGCAGATACAGGCCGAGGATGAGGGTGGGGTTATTCAGGCCGGAGAGATACAAGACGATAACATTGGCATCACGGTCAGCGCGAC
The DNA here is from genome assembly GCF_058809335.1 of Ancylobacter sp. GW821-FHT10E12. Taxonomy (NCBI): domain Bacteria; kingdom Pseudomonadati; phylum Pseudomonadota; class Alphaproteobacteria; order Hyphomicrobiales; family Xanthobacteraceae; genus Ancylobacter; species Ancylobacter sp. GW821-FHT10E12. The sequence continues at coordinate 5,428 of NZ_JBXASN010000028.1, forward strand.
CAAACCCGGGGTACCAGACGACGTCGAAGCTATTCTGACCCAGCATGGATTGGAAGCCGCGCTGTTGCGTCGCGATATCAGCCAGCGCCTTTGGGTACACGGCTTGAATGATGCGTTTGAGACCGCAACGGTGCGCTTCGCTCCTTGGGGAGATACGACAGCGTTCGTTGCTCTTGAGCCAATTCCATCGCCGCGCTTGATAGTCCGGGTCCTTTTCGATGGCCCACGGTTCCCCGACGACCTCGGGCGATGGCTACTCCGAAATGTTGAAGCCCCGATCGCCGGCCGAGGCATCCAGCCGTGGCGGCGGATGGTTGTCGAGCGGCTGGCGCAGGCTCTAGCGAATGAAATCGAAAAGGACGGCAAGCTGCTGTTCCGTGGGCCGCCATCGACCCGGTTTACCGCTTCAACGCCTGAAGTAGTGGACTCGTCTGCCATCGAAACGATTTCCAAGGCAGCCAAGTGGGTGTTTGACAATCCACGTGAGGCCGAAAACCGGCATGTCCTGTTTGCCGCAGAGGTGGCGCGCGCTGCGCTACACGGTGGAAATGCCGTCGATCTCGCCAAACTGGCAGGGCCGGCCCTCGAAGGAGCGAAGATCGCCTACAATTTCGGTGTCACTCAGCAGAGCCGAGATACCTTGAAGGCCTTGGGCGATCTTCGCAAAGCCGTAAGCGATGAGACCGTAAAGCTCTCCGACACCACAAGAGGACTGGCCACTGCGATCGCAGGTGCGGTTGTCGCGAACCTCGGAGTTATCGTGGCCCGGCTCTCAATTGCGCCGAACGGAAATTGGGCTTCCTGGGCGGCTATCGTCCTGGGCGCCGTATTAGCACTCTACGTTGGAAGCATCATTATGAGCGGGATTCATTTTCTCAGGCTGCAAGCGACGTTGCGCGAAGAGTGGCGCGCCCGACTCTATCGTTTCCTGAACGACGAAGAATATACGCGAATGGTGACAAATCCAGTTGCTAAGGCGGAGCGCGCTTTTTGGTGGGCGGCGACCGCTGGCGGTATAATGGCGGTCCTTCTGTTACTTGCTGTTTGCATCATCTCCAAGCCCGACGCCTGGATGCATACGCCCCAGCCAACGACGCCGCCTGCTATTGACCAAAAGTCGGATTGAGTAAAACTCCACTGGACTTGGCACGCGGGGCCCTGCCTACTCCGACGTCGGACGCCTGGAGCGCCTTTGGTGATCCGCCAGATCGGCGGAGATCCGGTGACGTCCCTGTCCTTACAGATCGTAGCAATCGTAGCCGACAAAGGAGTAGACTTGGTCCCAGACTTCGGCCTAGCCAACAGCCCACCCGTGGGGCGATGACATTCCACCTTCCCGGATAAAGCCCTTCCCCGACCACGGCACTCAAGGGTATTGACGAGGGTGAATGTATACAGCCGCGCGGCTCAGATAGACAATCGCCAATAGACGTTGAACTTGCTCGGCGAGCAGGGGACATATTCGTGAAAAAGCGTAGCAGCACCGCAAAGCAGGGCCGGGCGGGCGTCATTGCTGTCGAGCAAGCGTGCAACAACCTGGATTTGATTTGGCGGAGTCTCCTCGAAGAGGACGTCGGGGTGGACGGGACTATCGAGATTGCTCTGGGGGAATTTCCCACCGGCAAGATCATCGGTGCCCAGGTGAAATCGGGCATGAGCTACATCCGCTCCGAGACCGAAACGTCCTTCCGCTTCTATCCGGACAAGAATGATCTGGACTACTGGCGCAAACTCTCCATCCCGCTCTTCCTGCTGATCCACCATCCGGGAGACGGCAACGTCTATTGGGTCGATGTAAGCCGGGCATTCTCGGAGGAACAGCATGACCAGGAAGGCACCGTGAGCATCGTGTTCGCAAAGACGGACAAGCTTGACCAGGCATTCGAAACTTATCTGCATGGCCGCTTCGATCTGACGATCTATTCCACCGACCAGTACGCCGCATTGCTTAAGGAGTTCGAGGCCGTCGTGCATCGGGATGGAAGCGGCGAGGGTATAGTCGAGGTAACGGCGCTAGACCTCTTCGTAGAGGGTCTCTGGGGGCTCTGCAGCAAGCTACAGTTCCACTCAAGCTTGCTGGCTGACCTAATCCGCAAGACAGTCCGGGAGCGGGACGGCGAAATCCCTGTCACCTACACGTTTGATCGTGCGGCGCTCTATCCGTTCTTCTCGGCCTATTTCAGCCTGCTTGCGCGCCATCACATTGCGCTCATTGACGCCGCCGATATCAGCGAATCGCTCTACGGCAAGCTCGAATATCCGACTTTCATTGCAGCGCTGACGACCAACGGCCGTCGTTTCGTGGAATACCTGCGGGCAGCCAAATTACCACGCGTGCATGACAACCAGTACATGACCCTATCGCTCCATCCTCAAATACAGATCGAAATCTACTCGAGCTTCGAGGTTGTCGATGGTCATGCGCACTTCGGCTATTGTACTGATATAATTGCAATTAGCTTCAACGCCAAACTCGACTACTATCATATTTCGCACTGGCATCGACCTGAACCTGACAGGACTGCCGTCGAGGTAGCTTCGCAGAGCATTCACTATTACGCACTTCGGGATTACATTGCGAACAGGTTCAATGACACGCCGAAGAACAATGTCCTGTTTCGGCATCGCGACATTCCTTTGAGCCCACTGACCTGCTGGCTGATGGACTGGAACGGTGATCAGCAGGGAATGCCGACGTCGTGGTTACACGGACGGTCAGGAATGGAGACCATGGGATTTGCCGACGAAGTTATGGCGATCTTCGGTCCGATCGGTATAGCGACGATCAGGGAACCGCCGGAGATGGCTTTCCCTAACCCGCATCTCGCCAACGGCGAATATCTCGATCGTGATGACGCTACGGGAAATTCTGCGTCTTCACCCTGATTGTCGGTGCGTTGCCTGCCAAGGCTGCTCACCCGAGTGTATCCCTGGAAAGCCTCAGCGCCGCATCTGCAAGTATTTTCACGCTGCAGCACGCGGTTGTTCTACGGCGTAGAATTGGCCTGTTGGCTAGATGGGGGATGCCCGTGATCCTCCGCGCATGCGCCACGCACACCCTTCTAGTCCGAAGAAAGTCGCCAGTGTGGGCAGTGATCCTCCCTCGCCAGCTTCGAGATTGGCTGGCGCATCACTTTCGAGGATACCGCGCTGCGATCGCGTCATTCGAGATACTCAGCAAAGCCTTGCACCTACTGACTCTTGCGCGCATGATTCTGATATCGTTCATGTCACCGACGATTGGCCATCGAGCGTCCCGATCACCGCTGAAGAAGTCGCTGTGATCGAGGCCTTTCTCATGCGGGAGATCGACGCGCTGCTGCGATGACGGTGTCAGCCATAGAACCCGAGGAGACGACCCTGCCATGAACGTCGCCTTGCCGATCACCAGCCGAGCCGCCCTCTATCTTCGGGTCTCGACCACGCGGCAGGCAGACGTTGACCTCTCCATCCCAGACCAGCGCCTCCAGACCGCCGCCTACTGCGAGCGGCAGGGTTGGTCCGTTGTCGCGGAGTATGTCGAGCCGGGCGCGTCCGCAATGGACGACAGCCGGCACGAATTCCAGAGGATGATCGAGCGCGCCTGCGACGATGATCGGCCTTTCGACGTCATCGTCGTCCATAGCTTTAGCCGATTCTTCCGCGATGCCTTTGGGCTGGAGATGTACATCCGCCGCCTCGCCAAGCACGGCGTGCGGCTCGTCTCCATCACCCAAGAGCTAGGGGACGATCCGGCCCAGGTCATGATGCGGCAGGTCATCGCCCTGTTCGACGAATACCAATCCCGTGAAAACGCCAAGCATGTGCTGCGGGCCATGAAGGAGAATGCCCGGCAGGGTTTCTATAACGGCTCCCGCCTGCCGCTCGGCTTCACCCTCGAAGAAGTCGAGAAGCGCGGCCATCGCACGAAGAAGCGGATCATCGTCGATCCCGTCGAGGCCGAACTCGTCCGGCTGATGTTCGATCTCTACCTGCAGGGAGATGGCACATCGGGCCCCATGGGTATCAAGGAGATTACCAAGCACCTCAACGCCAAGGGCTACCGTACCCGCCTTGGAGCGCGCTACGGCGTCGGCACCATCCACGGGATCCTGACCAATCCTGTTTATGTCGGGGAATGGAGCTTCAACAAGCGCAGCTCCAAGACCGGTCAGGTGAAGCCGCAGCACGAAGTTATCCCGATCGCCGTGCCGGCCATCCTTGAGCGCCGCACCTTCGACAAGGTGCAGAAGGCGCTGAGGGCCAAGAGCCCACACAGCAGCCCGTCACGGGTGATCTCGGGCCCGATCCTGCTGACCGGGCTAGCCTATTGCGCCTCTTGCGGCAGCGCTATGACGCTGCGCACCGGCACCTCGAAGAGCGGTAGGGTCTATCGCTATTACAGCTGCTCCACCTCCGGCCGGATCGGCAAGTCCGCCTGCAAAGGGCGAACGGTGCCGATGGAGAAGCTTGACCATCTGGTCACCCGCCACGTTGCCGAGCGCGTGCTGATGCCGGATCGGCTGGAGGCGCTGCTACAGACCGTGATGGACCGGCGAGTGAAAGCCGATGCCGAGGTTCAGGCGCGGGTCGATGAACTCTCCCGTGAAAGGACGACAGCGGAAGACAAGCTTCGGCGTCTTTACCAACTTGTTGCCGACGGCATCGCCGAGCCAGACGACATGCTCAAGGAGCAAATCGCCAAGCTCAAAGCCGACCGGGATCGCGCGCGTTCAGCGCTTGAGCGAATCGAGAATCGGGGGGCAGCCGCAGGTCAGCTTGATCCGGACAAGCTTGCCCGCTTCGGGCAGCTCATGCGCTCAAATATCACCGAGGGTGAGGTGCCGTTCCGCAAAGCCTATCTCCGTTCGCTGATCGACGCGGTCGAAGTCGACCAGCACGTCGTGCGCATCCACGGATCAAGGTCGGTGCTGGAGAGGGCCGTGCTATCCGACCGAGCCACCCAGCCGGGTGTTCGCGGTTTTGTACGGAAGTGGCGCGCCCTAGGGGAGTCGAACCCCTCTCTCCACCGTGAAAGGGTGGCGTCCTAACCGATAGACGAAGGGCGCGCAGGCGGGGCACCTTATAGGGGTGCGAGCGGCATCGCACAAGCCGTCTCGCACTCCCTCATCCACAGCTTTGCGCCCGGGCATCCGACGATCCGCCCGACGGGAGGTCAGGCATCGATCAGCGGCGCGAAGCCGCCGAAGATCATGCGCTTGCCGTCGAACGGCATCTCGCCCATTTCCTTGAAGCGCGGGTCCGACATCATCCGCGCCATCGCGGTGTCGCGCACCTGCTTGGAGGGATATTCGATCCAGGAGAACACGACCACCTCCCCCTCCTGCGCCTTCACCGCGCCGCGGAAGTCGGTGAGCGTGCCATCCGGCACGTCGTCGCCCCAGCACTCCACAACCCGGATCGCGCCGAATTCCCGGAAGATCGGCGCCGCCTTTGCCGAGAAGGCGCGATAGGCCTCCTTGTTCCCGGTGGGGACGGCAGCCACGAATCCATCGACATAACCCATCATCGATCGCTTCCTTACCTAAGGTGACTTGACAAATTAGTTGATATCAACATATTTGATCGATGTCAAAATCGGTCCCCTTCTCCACCACATTGGAAGTGCGCGACACCTGTCTCTGCCTGCATGTCCAGCGGGCGGCACGGGCGCTGGCCCGGTTGTTCGACGAGGCATTGAAGCCGTTCGACCTCACCAACGGCCAGTTTTCACTGCTGATGGCACTGAACCGGCCGCAGCCCCCGCGCCTCGGCCCGGTGGCGGAACTGCTCGCCATGGACCGCACCACCCTCACCGCCGCGCTGAAGCCGTTGCAACGGGACGGGCTGATCGACATAGCGCCCGACCCGGAGGACGGACGCAGCCGGCTGCTGCGGCTGACCCCGGCGGGCGAGGCCCGCCTCGCCGCGGCCGTGCCGATCTGGCGAGCGACGCATGCGCGGCTGGAGGCCGGGCTGCCGAGCGGCGGCACCGACCCTCTGCGCGCCTCGCTTGCCGCTCTCGGTGCCCGGCGCGCCGGCATGGCCGGGGGATCAACGGCTGCTGCAGCGCCGGCAGACGGCTATCGGTGAGCGCCGGACCGGGCGGCCGTCTCGGAGAATGTGCCGTAGCGCGCATGGCGACGGCACAGACCGCCACCATCAACCGAACGACTTCCGAGGTTGCCAGGATCATGACGAATCCGACCTGCGGCGCGCCAGCGACATGGACAAGCCGCTCTGGAAAACTATATATATCAAATATTTATATAGATTTCCTAACAAGGAACCCGAACGCTTGGCGGTTTGGGCGTCCAAAAATTCCTAGCAACAATGCTGTGGCTGCCATCGCCGCGGCCGGCGCAATCCGCCTCGTTTCCTCGCGCTTCGGACGGATCGAACCACGCTGCGCCGGTCACCACATGGTCCACGCCGCATAGACGCCGCCGATCACCACCACCACCACCACCACGAGCAGGCTGTGGACCATCACCAGCTTGACCAGCGGTCGGTTGGCGTCGGGATTGTCGGCCATGGTCTGGATCCCCGTCGACGGCGGCGCACGCCGACCTCGATCCGCAGCCTACAAGCGCGAGCCGGGAGCCTCCACGGCGCGTGTCGTCGCAGTGACGGTATCCAATAACCAGAAACGATGGAGATCAGTTCGGCGACACGGCGGTGACGACTCCACGCGGCACCACATGGACGACGTGGTAGCCTCGCTCCTTCATCGCCCGCAGCAGCGCCGGCAGCATCCTGGCGGTCTGCAGCCGGGTGTCGTGGAACAGCACGATCCCCCACCCCTCATGGGCCATGCGCGACAGGACCAGGTCGAGCTCGGCCTCCGGCGTCATCGGATCCCAGTCGCTCGCCCACAGATCGGCGCCGAACACGCCAATGCCGCGCCCCGCCACATAGGCGAGCAGTTGCGGCGAGGAACCGAAACCGGGAAAGCGGAAGAAGGAGAACCGCGGCGACACGGTGCCCACGCCATAGGCAGCATGATCGACGCTGGCGACGCCGCGCTCGATGTCCTTCACCGCCTTGTCGTAGGGCAGGTCGGCGAGTGTCATCGGGTGGGTCTGGCTGTGATAGCCGACGCCATGGCCCTCGGCGAGGATGCGCCGCACCAGCGCCGGGCTCTCCGAAGCGCGAGTCCCGACCAGGAAGAAGGTCGCGCGCACGCAGCCGGCGGCCAACGCCTTGAGCACCATCGGCGTGGTGCCGGCGGACGGACCGTCGTCGAAGGTCAGCACGAACTCGCCGGGGGCGAGATCGAGCGTCTGGGGAAAATGCTTGGTGCCGACTTCGAGGCCATGCGGATCGACCTCCAGCACCCGGGCGGCGCCCGGTCCGGCGGAACAATCGCCAGCCGCGACGACCGTGTCGGAAAGGCCGGCCAGCAACACCGCCAGCGCGGCAAGGCAGGTCATGAATCGCATCGCGTCACCGGAGACGATGGGGGCGCGTCGTCCTACTCCAGCGCAACGCCGGCCGCCAGTGGCACGCGGAGAGAGAAGCACCGCGTCTGCCGCATATCTGGATCTCGAGCAAGGCCGCACCCGGCGGACCTGATCCGTCCGATCCTCGACATGCCGGACGGCAACGCTCATCCGGCAATGCGGGATAGGCAAGAAGAAAGCTTCGGCCGCCAGCAATGCCGACCGAAGCCTCCTGTAAGCGCGTAACAATCACTCAAAAACCGTCAGGCGGCTTCGACGAAGCCTAATAATTTACAGCGGACGATTAGCCTTGCGGCCATCCCCCATATGCTTCAATGAAACACAACCTATCGCACCGCATTGCAACATAAGTTTCAAGCCTGAATATTGGGCAGCAACTTACCTAAAAATCGGCAATTTGGCTCCGAAACCGCCTGCGAAACCTGAATGACGTAGCGTCGGCCTAAGATTCCGGCGCCTCGGCGATGGGATCGTACTGCGATGCATCAAAACCCAGGACGCTCCAGCTCTGTTGCATATGCGGCGGCAGCGGTGCCGACACATCGATCAGCCGATCCTCGCGCGGATGCGGGATCACCAGCCGCCGCGCCAGCAGATGCAGGCGATTCTGCAATCCGCCGGGAAGCGGCCAGTTCTCGATGTCAAAATACTTCGGGTCTCCGACAATTGGATGACCGATATGCGCCGCATGGGCGCGCAGCTGGTGCGTGCGGCCGGTCACCGGCTTCATCGACAGCCAGGACAGTTTCTGCGCCGCCTGATCGACGACGGCATAGTAGGAGACGGCATGGCTCGCCTCGTCGTCGCCATGACGCGCGACGCGCATGCGCTCGGCGGCCTCGTCCTTGGCGAGATAGGTGGAGATGCGCCCCTGCCGCGGCTTCGGCACTCCCGGCACCAGCGCCCAGTACACCTTGCGGGCCGAGCGCGAGCGGAAGGTCTTGGCGAGCGTCGCGGCCGACAGCCGGCTCTTGGCGATCAACAGGATGCCCGACGTGTCCTTGTCGATGCGGTGCACCAGGCGCGGTTTCTGCCCATCCTCGGCGCGCAGCGATTCCATCAGCCCGTCGACATGGCGATAGGTGCCGGAGCCGCCCTGCACGGCGAGGCCGTAGGGCTTGTTCAGCACCATGACGTCGCGGTCCTCATAGAGGGTGATCGACTTCAGGAAGGCCGCGTCCTTGTCGTCGGCCACCGCCCGCCTGACCGCCGGCGCCGACAATTCGTCGGCATCCACGCTGGCCCGGCGCGGGCGCGGCGGCGCCTCGCCGCGGGCGACGGCTTCCTGCGCCTCCAGGAAATCGGCGGCGGAAGCCTGCGGCTTCTCCTCCAGCGGCGGCACCCGCACGCTCTGGCCGGCGGCGAGCCGCGTATTGGTCTTCACCCTGCCGCCATCGACCCGCACCTGCCCGCTGCGCAGCAGCTTCTGCAGGTGGCCGAAGGACAGATCGGGAAAATGCGTCTTGAACCAGCGGTCCAGCCGCATGTCCTCTTCGTCGCGGGCGACGGTTCGTATCTCAACGGCCATAAGCGGTCTCCTCAGCCATGGAGATAGCTGAGACGCGCCCTCGCGTCACGCGAATGCGCGTACCAGCGCCAGGCCGACGAATACCGCGAGGAGAGACAACCCCACCGTGCCGGCCGCATAGGCGAAGGCGTAGAACCACTCGCCGCGCTCCACCAGCAGCGCGACGTCGAGCGAGAAGGCCGAAAAGGTGGTGAAGCCGCCGAGTATGCCGGTCACCACGAACAGCCGCGCATGCTGCGACCAGGGCTCGCCGGAACGGAACACCAGGAAGCCGGCGACCACGCCGATCAGCAGGGAGCCGAGCACGTTGATCGCCATGGTGCCGGTGGGAAAGCTCGTCCCCAGCAGCCGCGGTCCCGCCACGTTCACCCAGTGGCGCAGCACGCCGCCGACGCCGGCCCCGACAAACACCAGCAGCACGTTCACGCTCGTCCCCCGCCCCCAAGGTCTCCCGAAAGACCATTCCGACATCTAGCGCCCGCGCCGCTCGGCGCGCAGCTTCGCCCAATAGTCCAGCCGCTTGCGAATGTCGCGCTCGAAGCCGCGCTCCACCGGCTCGTAGAACCGCTGGCGGCCGAGCTTCTCCGGGAAATAGTCCTGGCCGGAAAAGGCGTCGGGCTCGTCATGGTCGTAGCGATAGCCGGTGCCGTAGCCTTCCGCCTTCATCAGCTTGGTAGGAGCGTTGAGGATGTGCTTGGGCGGCACCAGCGAGCCGCCCTCCTTCGCCACCCTCAGCGCCGCCTTCCAGGCGGTGTAGACGGCGTTCGACTTCGGCGCGGTGGCGAGATAGACCGCCGCCTGCGCCAGCGCCAGCTCGCCCTCCGGCGAGCCGAGGAAGTCATAGGCATCCTTGGCGGCACTGGCCACCACCAGCGCCTGGGGATCGGCATTGCCGATATCCTCCGCCGCCATCCGCACCAGGCGGCGGGCGAGGAACAGCGGGTTCTCGCCGGCGTCGATCATCCGCGCCAGCCAGTACAGCGCCGCGTCGGGGTCGGAGCCGCGTATCGACTTGTGCAGCGCCGAGATCAGGTTGTAGTGGCCGTCCTCGCTCTTGTCGTAGATCGGCGCGCGACGCTGCACGATGTCCTGCAATTTGGCCGCATCGAACACCTCGCCGGCCCGCGCGGCGCGCCAGGCTTCCTCGGCCAGGGTCAGCGCCGCCCGGCCGTCGCCGTCGGCCATGCGCACCAGCACCGCCCGCGCCTCCTCGTCGAGCGGCAGCTTCCTGCCCTCCAGCTCCTCGGCGCGGGCGAGCAGCCGATCGACGGCCTCTTCGCCCAGAGAATGGAATGTCAGCACCCGCGCGCGGGACAGCAGAGCGGCGTTGAGCTCGAAGGACGGGTTTTCCGTCGTCGCGCCGATCAGGGTGATGGTGCCATCCTCCATCACCGGCAGGAAGCTGTCCTGCTGGGCGCGGTTGAAGCGATGGATCTCGTCGACGAAAAGCAGCGTGCCGGTGCCGACGGCGCGGCGGCCGCGCGCGGCCTCGAACACTTTCTTGAGGTCGGCGACGCCGGAGAAGATCGCCGAGACCTGCTCGAAATGCAGGTCGGTCTCGCGGGCGAGCAGCCGCGCCACCGTGGTCTTCCCAGTGCCGGGCGGGCCCCAGAACACCAGCGAACCCAGCGAGCGGCCCTCGGTCATGCGGGTAAGGATGCCGTCCGGCCCGGTCAGGTGCTCCTGGCCGACCACCTCGTCGAGCCGCCGCGGGCGCAGCCGGTCGGCAAGCGGGCGCGGCGCGCCCTCCTCGATCCCGGCTTGCGCGAACAGATCGACCATGGCGGCTAGCCCGGAAGCATGGCGGTCATCTTGCGGCCGCCGCGCTGGAGGGTGATGCGCCAGACGCGCGAGGGGGTCTGCGTCGCCCGCACCAGATCGGCGGTGTGGGCGATGGCAAGGCCGTTCACCTCCAGCACCACGTCGCCGACGCGCAGGTTGGTGCGGTCGGCGGGAGAGCCGTCCTCCACGGCGGTGACCACGACGCCCTGCTCGACATCGACGGTGCGCATCTCCTCCACCACCGCCGGCGACAGGTTCACCACCGTCACCCCGGTCAGCGGCGAGCGTCCGCCGATCGCCGCCTCGTCGCGCGGCGAGGTTTCCGGTGCCGGCTCCAGCGGCAAGGCCAGCGTCAGGTTGCGGCCCTGCCGCGCGATGGCGACCTCCACGCTGCCCCCGAGCGGCCGGGTGGCGAAGCGGTAGCCGAAGGCATCGGGGTCGTCGACCTCCTGCCCGGCAATGGCGACCACGAGATCGCCGACACGCAGCCCGCCCTTTTCCGCCGGGCTGCCCGGCGTGAGGCTCTGCACCAGCGAGCCGACCGGCCGCGCCAGGTCGAGCCCCTCGGCGATATCCGGCGTCACCCGTTGCAGACGGGCGCCGAGCCATGGCCGGCGCACCGACTTGCCGCCGTTCAGCGCCGATTGCAGCACCACACGCACCATGTCGGCGGGAATGGCGAAGCCGATGCCCTGCGAGCCGCCGGAGCGGGAGAAGATCGCGGTATTGATTCCCACCACCCGGCCATTGATGTCGACGAGAGCGCCGCCGGAATTGCCGGGGTTGATGGCGGCATCGGTCTGGATGAAGAACTGGTAGTCGGTAATGCCGATCTGGGTGCGTGCGAGCGCGGAGACGATGCCCTGCGTCACCGTCTGTCCGACGCCGAACGGATTGCCGATGGCCAGCACGATGTCGCCGACCTGAAGATCGTCGGAGCTGCCGAGCTCGGCGGAAACGAAGCCGGCCTTGCCGCCCTTCAGCTTCAGTACCGCGAGATCGGTGCGCGGGTCGCGCAGCAGGATGTCGGCGTCGAACTCGCGCTTGTCCGCCAGCGCGACGCGCACCTCATCGGCGCCCTCGATGACGTGGTTGTTGGTGATGACGAGGCCGCTCGGATCGACCACCACGCCGGAGCCGAGCGCCCGCTGCATCCGCTCGCTCGGCCCGCCGAAACCGGGACCCGGGCCGGAGGGGGCCCCGAAGAAGCGGCGAAAGAACGGATCGTCGAGCAGCGGATTGCCCGGGCGCGCCTGCACCGTGCGCAGCGCGTAGACATTGACGATGGCCGGCGCCGTGCGGGCCACCACCGGTGCGAAGCTGAGCGAGATCTCCGCGCGCGAGGCCGGCACGCGCGGCTGCTGCGCGGTGGCGGGCTGGAGCGTGGCGATGGCGAGGAGGGCGGCGAGGGAGAGCGCGGTGCATTGCATGGCGGGAATATAAGCGCCGCGCCATGGCGGAGAAAGGGCGAGGTCCAGCACCTGGTGCCGAAACATCGGCCTTCCCGCACGAACGCGCCTCGCCGAACGCCCCGCCCGAACGAACAAGGGCGACCCGAGGGCCGCCCTTGCCGAAATGACCATGGAAGATCGACCGATCAGGCCGCGGCTTCTTCCGCCTTCTCGGCCTCGTGGCGGGCGAGATCGGCGGCGCCCTTGGCGCTCTCGTCACGATCGACCAGCTCGATCACCGCCACCGGGGCCGAATCACCGTGGCGGAAGCCCGCCTTGATGATGCGGGTGTAGCCGCCATTGCGCTCCTTGTAGCGCGGGCCGATGACGTCGAACAGCTTGCGCACCACGGCGACGTCGCGCACGTCGGCGATCGCCTGGCGGCGGGCGTGCAGGCCGCCCCGCTTGCCGAGGGTGATCAGCTTCTCCACCACCGGGCGAAGATCCTTCGCCTTCGGCAGGGTGGTGACGATCTGCTCATGGGTGATGAGCGCCTGGGCCATGTTGGCGAACATGGCCTTGCGGTGTTCGGCGGTCCGGTTGAACTTCCGATACGTCTTGCCGTGGTTCATGGCAAAGTTCCTAAAATGCGGCGGCCTTCGAGCCGGGGAATGGGGGGAGCGGCTCGAACGCCGCGCTCACTGCTCAGTAGTGATCTTCGAACCGCTTGGCGAGATCCTCGATGTTCTCCGGCGGCCAGCCCGGCACTTCCATGCCGAGATGCAGGCCCATGCTGGCGAGCACTTCCTTGATCTCGTTCAGCGACTTGCGGCCGAAGTTCGGGGTACGGAGCATCTCCGCCTCGGTCTTCTGGATCAGGTCGCCGATATAGACGATGTTGTCGTTCTTCAGGCAGTTGGCCGAACGCACCGAGAGTTCGAGCTCGTCCACCTTCTTGAGGAGCGCCGGGTTGAAGGGCAGCTCCTGCATGGCGGGGCTCTCGGCCTCGCGCTTGGGCTCCTCGAAATTCACGAAGATCTCGAGCTGGTCCTGCAGGATGCGCGCGGCATAGGCGAGCGCGTCCTCCGGGCCGATCGAGCCGTTGGTCTCGATGGTCATGGTCAGCTTGTCATAGTCGAGGATCTGGCCCTCGCGGGTGTTCTCGACCTTGTAGGAGACCTTCTTCACCGGCGAGTACAGGCTGTCGACGGGGATGAGACCGATCGGCGCGTCCTCGGGCCGGTTGCGGTCGGCGGCGACATAGCCCTTGCCGGTATCGACCGTGAACTCCATGCGGATCTCGGCGCCGTCGTCGAGGGTGCACAGAACCAGCTCGGGGTTCAGCACCTGCACGTCGCCGACCGTCTGGATGTCGCCGGCGGTGACGACGCCCGGACCCTGCTTCTTCACCACCATGCGCTTGGGGCCATCGCCAGCCATCTTGATGGCGATGTCCTTGATGTTCAGCACGATGTCGGTCACGTCCTCGCGGACGCCCGGGATCGACGAGAACTCGTGCAGCACGCCGTCAATGTGGACGGACGTCACCGCCGCGCCCTGCAGCGACGACAGGAGGATACGGCGCAGAGCATTGCCGAGCGTCTGGCCGAAGCCGCGCTCCAGCGGCTCGGCGACCACGGTCGCGAGGCGCTTGGCATCGCTCCCGGCGGAGACTTCGAGCTTTTCGGGCTTGATGAGCTCTTGCCAGTTCTTCTGAATCACTTGCGTCACCCTTGCTGTCGACGGAGCCGCGGGCACCCTGCCCTGCGACCGCCGCTCCGGCCCTGGGGCCGGAGAGAATGCCAAACGCAGCGGACCCGGCGGCGAGTGGCGCCGCCGGCCGTCAAATGCGTCAGACGCGCCGGCGCTTGCGCGGACGGCAACCATTGTGCGGGATCGGGGTGACGTCACGGATCGACGTCACCATGAAACCCGCCGCCTGGAACGCGCGCAGAGCCGACTCGCGACCCGAACCCGGACCCGAGACCTCGACTTCCAGCGTGCGCATGCCGTGCTCCGACGCCTTGCGCGCGCAATCCTCGGCCGCGACCTGCGCGGCATACGGCGTCGACTTGCGGGAGCCCTTGAAGCCCATGGCACCAGCCGACGACCAGGCAATGGTGTTGCCCTGCGCATCGGTGATGGTGATCATGGTGTTGTTGAACGACGCGTTCACATGAGCCACGCCGGAGGCGATGTTCTTGCGCTCGCGACGCTTAATGCGAGTGGTATCCTTGGCCATAAACTTCTCGATCCTTCAGACGCGCCCGTAGTGCCAGGCGCTCGGGACAAACAGGCAGGCGAAACCCGCGGCCGCAGCCGCAGGCACGAAAGAAGCGGGCCGAAGCCCGCCTCGACTCACTTCTTCTTGCCGGCGATCGGCTTCGACGGACCCTTGCGGGTGCGGGCATTGGTGTGGGTGCGCTGACCGCGCACCGGCAGGCCGCGGCGGTGGCGCAGGCCGCGATAGCAGCCGAGGTCCATCAGGCGCTTGATGTTCATCGCGACTTCGCGACGCAGGTCGCCTTCCACGACATAGTCGCGGTCGATGGCTTCGCGGATCTGGAGCACTTCCTGGTCGGTCAGCTGATTGACGCGACGATCCAGAGGAATGCCGACCTTCGACACGATGTCGGCCGCGTTCTTCGCGCCGATGCCGTGAATGTACTGAAGCGCAATGATGACGCGCTTGTTGGTCGGAATGTTTACGCCTGCGATACGGGCCACGTGCCGTCTCCATGTAAACCGGGCGAACCCGGTGACGAATGAACCCCGCGTCCGGTGGAGGCCGGCCCATGCAGGGACACACACAAGGCGCCGCTCGACATCGCAAACGATGTCGAAGAACGACGCCCGCTTAAGTGAAGCGCGGCTCTTAGTGCGATTCCGGCGTCGAGTCAAGCCCAGCACCGGAATCGCCGATGCCGCTCACACCGTTTCGAGAAGCTCGGCGATCGCCGTCTCGACCTCGTCGATCGGGCGCATGCCGTCGACCGCCACCAGCAGACCGCGTTCCGCGTAATAGGGAGAGACGACGGCGGTGTCGCGATTGAAGGCCTCGAGCCGGGTCTTGAAGATCTCCGGGTCGTCGTCCCTGCGCACCGGCTCGCCGCGTTCGAGGGCTTCCCGGGCGCGCTGGAGGATGCGACCGACCAGCTTCTCCTGGTCGACCCGGAACTCGATCACCGCGTCGAGCTTCTGGCCCTTCTCGGCGAGCATCTTGTCGAGCGCCACCGCCTGGGCGACCGTGCGCGGAAAGCCGTCGAGGATGAATCCCTTGGCGGCGTCCGGCTGGTCGATCCGGTCGGCGACGATATCGATCACGATGTCGTCGGACACCAGCTTGCCGGCATCCATGACTTCCTTGGCCCGCAGGCCGACGGGCGTCCCGTTGCGCACCGCCTCGCGCAGCATGTCCCCGGTCGACAGCTGCACGATGCCGTGCCGCGCGACCAGACGCTGCGCCTGAGTTCCCTTGCCCGCTCCCGGCGGACCAAGAAGAATCAGTCTCATCGACGCTTCCCCCTGAGCTTGGCCTTCTTGACCAGCCCCTCATATTGATGCGCCAGCAAGTGTCCCTGAACCTGGGCCACCGTGTCCATCGTCACGCTGACGACGATGAGCAGGGACGTGCCGCCGAAATAGAACGGCACGGCGGCATAGGAGATCAGAATCTCAGGGAACAGGCAGACGATCGCTAGGTAAGCAGCGCCGATGACCGTGATGCGAGTCAGCACATAGTCGATATACTCGGCCGTACGCTCGCCGGGACGGATGCCGGGAATGAAGCCGCCATGCTTCTTCAGGTTGTCCGCGGTCTCGGTCGGGTTGAACACGATCGCGGTGTAGAAGAAGCAGAAGAACACGATCAGCGCCACATAGAGCAGCATGAACAGCGGCTGGCCATGGCCGATCAGGGTCGTCACCGTGGTCAGCCATTCCGGTCCCCTGCCCTGCATGAAGCTGGCGACGGTGGTCGGGATGAGCAGCAGCGAGGAGGCGAAGATCGGCGGGATGACGCCCGACGAGTTCAGCTTCAGCGGCAGGTGCGAGGACTGGCCCTCATACACCTTGTTGCCGACCTGGCGCTTCGGATACTGGATCAGCAGCCGCCGCTGCGCCCGCTCCATGAACACGATGAACATGATGACGGCGACCGCCATCAGGATCACCGCGATGATGATGCCGGTCGAGATCGCGCCCTGGCGGCCGAGCTCCAGCGTGTTGGCGATCGCCGAGGGCAGCTCCGCCACGATGCCGGCGAAGATGATCAGCGAGATGCCGTTGCCGATGCCGCGCGAGGTGATCTGCTCGCCGAGCCACATCAGGAACATGGTGCCGCCGGTCAGCGTGATCACCGTCGAGATGCGGAAGAACCAGCCGGGATCGGCCACGACCGCGCCCGAGCCTTCGAGGCCGACGGCGATGCCGTAGGACTGGAACACCGCGAGCACCACCGTGAGGTAGCGCGTGTACTGGTTGATGGTCTTGCGGCCGGCCTCGCCTTCCTTCTTCAGCGCTTCCAGCGTCGGGGAGACGGTGGTCAGCAGCTGAACGATGATGGAGGCGGAGATGTACGGCATGATGTTCAGGGCGAAGATGGCCATGCGCGAGACGGCGCCGCCCGAGAACATGTTGAAGAGGCCGATGATGCCCTGCTGCGCGGTGCGGAACACGTCCGCAAGCGCGTCGGGATTGATCCCGGGCATCGGAATATAGGTGCCTAGCCGATAGACGAGAAGCGCACCCAGCGTGAACCAGATGCGCTTCTTCAGTTCTTCGGCTTTTGCCAGAGCACCGAAATTGAGGTTAGCCGCGAGTTGTTCCGCTGCGGACGCCATGGTGGCTTCGCTCCTCGCCTGTGCCCTGTATCAATACGAAAGACCTGACTTAAGCGTCAGGCCTCCGTTTCGCCAGAGGTCGTCGACACCGCGAGCAGCGTCACAGTGCCACCGGCCTTCTCGATCGCCGCGACGGCCGACTTGGTCGCATGGGCGACTTCGAGCACGACCTTGGCGGTCAGCTCACCCGAGCCCAGCACCCGCACGCCGGCCTTGGCGCGACGCAGCGCGCCGGCGGCGACGAGGGCCGCCTCGGTGATCGGCTGCTTCGCATCCAGCTTGCCGGCATCGATCGCGGTCTGGATGCGGCCGAGGGAGACCTCGTTCCAGTCCAGCGCGAAGATGTTGTGGAAGCCGCGCTTGGGCAGACGGCGATGCAGGGGCATCTGACCGCCTTCGAAGCCCTTGATCGCGACGCCGGTGCGCGAGGTCTGACCCTTCACGCCACGGCCGCCGGTCTTGCCCTTGCCGGAACCGATACCCCGGGCGACGCGCATGCGCTTCTTGCGTGCGCCTTCGTTGTCTTTGATGTCGTTGAGGCTGCTCATCGCCTGTCTCCTTCGCCCGCCGTCACGCTTCGACGACGCGAACGAGGTGGCGGACCTTGAAGATCATGCCACGCACGGCCGGGGTGTCCTCGAGCGTCGAACGACGCCCGAGCTTGTTCAGTCCGAGACCGACGAGCGTCGCCCGCTGGTCGCCCGGCCGGCGGATCGGGCTACCGACCTGCTCGACCGTGATCTTGGTGGTGCTGTTCGCCATGATACGCTCCAATCTGTTCCCGAAGCGCGTCAGTCGGTCGCTTCAGCGTCGTCGACACGACGGCGCGACTGAAGCTGCGACACCTTGAGGCTGCGGCGAGCCGCAACCAGGCGCGGGCTGTCCTGGTTCTTCAGCGCGTCGAAGGTCGCGCGAACCATGTTGTACGGGTTGGACGAGCCGAACGACTTCGCCACCACGTCCTGCATGCCGAGCGTCTCGAAGACGGCGCGCATCGGGCCGCCGGCGATGATGCCGGTACCAGCCGGGGCGGCGCGAAGCACCACCTTGCCGGCGCCGTGATGACCATGCACGTCATGGTGCAGGGTACGGCCTTCGCGCAGCGGCACGCGGATCAGCGCGCGCTTGGCGGCGTCCGTGGCCTTGCGGATGGCTTCCGGCACTTCGCGGGCCTTGCCGTGGCCGAAGCCCACGCGGCCCTTCTGGTCGCCTACGACGACCAGCGCGGCGAAGCCGAACCGACGGCCGCCTTTGACGACCTTGGCAACACGGTTGATGTGGACCAGCTTGTCCACGAACGTGTTGTCGCGATCCTCGCGTTCACGCTCACGTTCACGAGCCATGATCTTATCCTCGTCGTTCTGCGGGGGATCCCGCTCGTGATTAGAAGTTGAGACCGCCTTCGCGGGCGGCCTCGGCGAGCGCCTTGACGCGGCCGTGATAGATGAAGGAGCCGCGGTCGAAGACCACGTCCTTCACACCGGCTGCGACGGCACGTTCCGCCACGAGCTTGCCGATCGCCTGGGCCGCCGCGACGTCCGCGCCGGTCTTGAGGCTTTCCCGCAGATCCTTCTCAAGCGACGAGGCGGCGGCGATGGTCACGCCGCGCGCGTCGTCGATGATCTGCGCATAGATGTGCTTCGACGAGCGATGCACCGAGAGGCGCGGCCGCCCGTTCGCCGTCGCGCGCAATGCGCGGCGGACACGCGCCTTGCGGCGCTCGGTAGCGTCCTGAAACTTTGCCATGGTACCGATCCGTTACTTCTTCTTGCCTTCCTTGCGGAAGATGAATTCGCCGGCGTATTTGACGCCCTTGCCCTTGTAGGGCTCGGGGCCGCGATACTCGCGGATCTCGGCGGCGACCTGCCCGACCTTCTGACGGTCGATGCCGCTGACGACGATTTCCGTCGGCTTCGGCGTGACGATCTGGATGCCTTCCGGGATCGCATAGATCACGTCGTGGCTGTAACCCAGCGAGAGGTTCAGGTTCTTGCCCTGCACCGCCGCCTTGTAGCCGACGCCGCTGATCTCAAGCTTCTTCTCGAAGCCCTTGGTCACGCCTTCGACGAGGTTCGACACCAGCGTGCGGGACAGGCCCCACATCGCCTTGTGGCGGTTGGTCTCGCCGTTGAGCGAGAACAGGATCGCCCCGTTCTCGAGCGTCACGCCGATCTCGTCGACGACGTTCACTTGCAGGGCGCCCTTGGGGCCCTTCACCTTGACCGTCTGACCCTCGATATTGGCGGTGACGCCGGCGGGGATGGTGACGGGTGCTTTGCCGATCTTGGACATGTGCTCTCTCTCCCTCCCGATCAGAAGACCGTGAAGAGGACCTCGCCGCCCACGTTCTTGTCGCGGGCTTCGTGGTCCGCCATCACGCCCTGCGGCGTGGAGACGACAGCGACGCCAAGACCGTTGGCGACGCGCGGAAGGGTCTTGACCGACGAATAGACGCGCCGGCCAGGCTTCGAGACGCGGGAGATCTCGCGGATCACCGGCTCGCCGTCATAGTACTTCAGCTCGATCTCGAACTCCGTACGGCCATTGACCGGCTCGGAAGCCGAATAGCCGCGGATGAAGCCCTCGGCCGCCAGCACTTCCAGCACGGAAGCGCGCAGGCGCGAGCCGGGGGTCGAGATCTTTTCCTTGCGACGCATCTGCGCATTGCGGATGCGGGTGATCAGATCGCCAATCGGATCGGATGTGGACATGGGTCGACCCTCCTCACCAGCTCGACTTGACGAGGCCGGGCACCTGACCCTGCGAACCAAGTTCGCGGAGCGCGATGCGCGACATCTTCAGCTTGCGATAATACGCGCGCGGACGGCCCGTGATCTCGCAACGGTTGCGAATGCGGACCTTTGCCGAGTTGCGCGGAAGCTCAGCCAGCTTGAGGACCGCGGCGAAGCGCTCCTCGATCGGCAGTTCCTTGTTCTGGACAAGGGCCTTCAGGCGCGAACGCTTGCCGGAATAGTTCTTGGCGAGCTTCCGACGGTGTTCGTTCTTTTCGACGGCGCTTTTCTTCGCCATATGCTTTTGCTCCTAGCTCTCCGCGTTTGGGGCTCCCGCCCCACGGCCGGAAGGGGATGCTTACTGACGGAACGGGAAGTTGAAGGCCTTCAGAAGCGCGCGCGCCTCTTCGTCCGTCTTCGCCGTCGTGCAGACGATGATGTCCATGCCCCACATCTGATCAACCTTGTCGTAGTTGATCTCGGGGAACACGATGTGCTCCTTGATGCCCATGGCGAAATTGCCACGGCCGTCAAAGCTCTTCGGGTTCAGGCCGCGGAAGTCGCGAACGCGCGGCAGCGCGATGGTGACCAAGCGGTCGACGAACTCGTACATGCGGGTCTTGCGAAGGGTGACCTTCGCGCCGACCGGCTGGTTCTCGCGCAGCTTGAAGTTCGAGATCGCCTGGCGGGCGCGGGTGACGACCGGCTTCTGGCCGGCGATCATCGCGAGGTCCGCGGCGGCGGTCTGCACCTTCTTGGTGTCGGCCGTGGCTTCACCCACGCCCATGTTGATGACGACCTTCTCGATGGTCGGCACTTCCATGGGGTTCTTGTAGCCGAACTGCTCGATCATCTTCGGGCGGACGACGTCCTCGTAGAAGGACTTCAGCCGCGGGCTGTAGCTGGTCTCAGCCATCGATCTTCTCCCCCGAGCGCTTGGCGACGCGCACCTTGCTGCCGTCGGCCTGCACAAGGAAACCGACGCGGGTCGGCTTGCCGTCCTTCGGATCGGCGATCGCGATATTCGACAGGTCGATCGAGGCCTCTTTCGAGATGATCCCGCCTTCCTGGTTCGCGGTCTGCCGCTGATGGCGCTTCACCAGGTTAACGCCGCGAACCTTCGCGGTGCCTTCCTTCGGAAGCACTTCAATGACTTCGCCGTTGCGGCCCTTGTCGCGACCGGCGAGGACGACGACCTTGTCGCCCTTCTTGATTTTCGCCGCCATCACAGCACCTCCGGCGCCAGCGAGATGATCTTCATGTGGTTCTTCGCGCGAAGTTCGCGCGGCACCGGTCCGAAGATACGGGTGCCGACCGGCTCTTTGTTGTTGTTGATCAGCACGGCCGCATTGCGGTCGAAGCGGATCACCGTCCCGTCGACGCGGCGGATGTCCTTGGCGGTACGAACGACCACCGCCTTCATCACGTCGCCCTTCTTAACACGGCCGCGCGGAATAGCTTCCTTCACCGACACCACGATGATGTCGCCGACATGGGCGTATTTACGCTTCGAACCGCCAAGCACCTTGATGCACATGACGCGACGCGCGCCGGAATTGTCCGCCACGTCGAGATTGGTCTGCATCTGGATCATGACGCACCTATTTCTCGTAAACCTGCGCGCTACGGTTAAACCGCCGCACCCTCAACCCCGTTTCCGGGAAGCTCAGACTTCAACCCGCTTCTCGCCCTGGACGACCGTCCAGTGCTTCAGCTTGGACAGAGGACGACTCTCCTCGATCCAGACGGTATCGCCTTCCTTCCAGGCATTCGCCTCGTCGTGGGCGTGATACTTCTTGGAACGGCGGACGGTCTTCTTCAGCAGCGGATGCGTGAAACGACGCTCGACACGGACCACGACGGTCTTGTCCTGCTTGTCACTCACCACGACGCCCTGCAGCAAACGCTTCGGCATCGTTATCTCCTCACTTGGCCTGGGCCGCGGTAGCGGCCTTCTGCGCCTGGATCGTCTTGATCCGCGCGATATCGCGGCGGATCTGACGCACGCGCGCGGTGTTCTCCATCTGACCGGTCGCCTTCTGGAAGCGCAGGTTGAACTGCTCCTTCTTCAGGTTGAGCAGCTCGTCGCTGAGCTCGTCGACGGTCTTGGTCCGGATGTCGGAAGCCTTCGTCATGATTCCCTCCGTCACTCGGCGATACGTTCGACGAAGCGCGTCTTGATCGGCAGCTTGGCAGCCGCCAGCGTCAGCGCTTCCTTGGCGATCTCCTGGCTCACGCCATCGATCTCGAACATGATTCGGCCAGGCTTGACCTTGGCGGCCCAGAATTCGGGAGCGCCCTTGCCCTTGCCCATGCGGACTTCGGTCGGCTTCTTCGACACCGGCACGTCCGGGAACACCCGGATCCACACGCGGCCCGCACGCTTCATGTGACGGGTCAGCGCGCGGCGCGCGGCTTCGATCTGGCGTGCAGTGACACGCTCCGGCTCCATCGCCTTCAGCCCGAACTGGCCGAAATTGAGGTCAGTTCCGCCCTTCGCGGCACCGTGGATACGGCCCTTGAACTGCTTACGGAACTTTGTGCGCTTTGGTTGCAACATAGCTCGCGCCTCTCATTATTCTCGTATCTGGCTCACGCCGCGTCGCGGCGCGAGGGACGGCCACCCGACGGCTCGGAGTCCGCAAGGCGCTTGTCCTGCGCCATGGGATCGTGCTCGAGGATTTCGCCCTTGAAGATCCAGACCTTGACACCGCAGGTGCCGTAGGTCGTGAAGGCGGTGGCCGTACCGTAATCCACGTCCGCGCGCAAGGTGTGAAGCGGCACGCGCCCTTCACGATACCATTCGAGACGGGCGATTTCCGCGCCGCCGAGGCGGCCGGAGCAGTTGATACGGATGCCTTCGGCGCCCAAACGCATCGCCGACTGCACGGCGCGCTTCATGGCGCGACGGAACGCCACACGGCGCTCGAGCTGCTGGGCGATCGATTCGGCGACCAGGCGCGCGTCGATTTCCGGCTTCCGAATCTCGACGATGTTGATGAACACCTCCGAGGCGGTCATCTCGGCAACCTTCTTGCGAAGCTTGTCGATGTCGGCGCCCTTCTTGCCGATCACCACACCCGGACGCGCCGAGTGGATGGTGACGCGGCACTTCTTGTGCGGGCGCTCGATCACGATCTTGGAGACGGCAGCCTGCTTGAGCAGCTTCTGCAGCATCTCGCGGATCTTGATGTCTTCATGCAGCAGCTGGCCGTATTCGCCCTTGCTGGCGAACCAGCGCGAATCCCAGGTGCGGTTGATGCCGAGCCGGAGCCCGACCGGGTTGACCTTCTGACCCATCAGGCCTTCTCCTCGACTTCACGCACCACGATCGTGATATGCGAGAACGGCTTCTCGATGCGGCTCGCCCGGCCGCGGGCACGGGCCGCGAACCGCTTCATGACGAGACCCTTGCCGACATGCGCCTCGGCGACGACGAGATCGTCGACGTCGAGCTCATGATTGTTCTCGGCATTCGCGATCGCCGATTCCAGGCACTTCTTCACGTCGACCGCGATCCGCTTGCGGGAGAACTGCAGGTCGGCGAGCGCTGTCGCGACCTTCTTCCCCCGGATCAGTCCGGCGACGAGGTTGAGCTTCTGGGGGCTGACGCGAAGGTTACGCGCAACCGCCTTGGCTTCCGTATCCGCGAGCGTGCGCGGACGAGCTGCCTTTCCCATGACCCCTGCCTCTACTTGCGCTTGGCTTTCTTGTCCGCCGCGTGCCCGTAATAGGTACGGGTCGGGGCGAACTCGCCGAACTTGTGGCCGACCATGTCCTCGTTCACCGAGACCGGGACATGCTTGTTACCGTTATAGACGCCGAAGGTGATGCCCACGAACTGGGGCAGGATCGTGGAGCGACGGCTCCAGATCTTGACGACCTCGTGACGCCCCGAACCGCGCACGGCTTCCGCCTTCTTGAGGAGGTAGCCGTCGACGAACGGACCTTTCCAGACCGATCGAGACATAATTCAGATTCCCTCGCTCACTTCTTGCGGGCGTGACGGCTCGACACGATGAACTTCGTGGTCGACTTGTTCTTCCGGGTCTTCTTGCCCTTGGTCGGCAAGCCCCACGGGGTGACCGGATGACGGCCGCCCGACGTGCGGCCTTCGCCGCCGCCGTGCGGATGGTCGACCGGGTTCATGGTGACGCCGCGGTTATGCGGGCGCCAGCCGAGCCAGCGTGTGCGGCCGGCCTTGCCGAGATTGGTGTTCATGTGGTCCGGGTTGGACACCGCACCCACCGTGCCGCAGCACTCGCCGTGAACCAGGCGCTGCTCGCCGGAGTTGAGACGCAGGATCACGTAACCCTGGTCGCGACCGACGATCTGCGCGTAGGAGCCGGCGGAACGGGCAATCTGGCCGCCCTTGCCGATCTTCAGCTCGACATTATGCACGATCGTGCCGACCGGCAGGTTGGCGAGCGGCGCGGTGTTGCCGGGCTTCACGTCGACGCTCTTGGAAGCGAGGACCTGATCGCCGACCGCAAGGCGCTGCGGAGCCAGGATGTAGCTCAGCTCGCCGTCCTCATACTTGATGAGGGCGATGAACGCCGTGCGGTTGGGATCGTACTCGATCCGCTCCACCACGGCCGGCACATCGCGCTTGGCGCGCTTGAAGTCGACCACGCGATAGGCCTGCTTGTGACCGCCGCCGCGGAAGCGGACGGTCACGCGACCGGTGTTGTTGCGGCCGCCAGCTTCCGACTTGCCCTCGGTCAGCGTCTTGACCGGCTTGCCCTTGTAGAGGGCCGAACGGTCGACGATGACGAGCTGACGGAGGCTCGGCGTTACCGGCTTGAAGGTTTTGAGCGCCATGTCTCTGATCCCTTGTCCCGGCTCACAGACCCGTCGTGATGTCGATGGAGTGTCCCTCGGCGAGGGTCACGACCGCCTTCTTCACGTCGTTCTGCACGCCCTTGCGGCCCTTGAAGAACTTCGTCTTCCCCTTGCGGACCAGCGTGTTGACGCTCTCGACCTTCACGTCGAAGAGCTTCTCGACCGCCTCCTTGATCTGCGGCTTGGTAGCCGTCAGAGCAACCTTGAAGACGACCTTGTTATGCTCGGACGCAGCCGTGGCCTTCTCGGTGATGACCGGGGACACGATCACGTCGTAGTGGCGCGGATCGAGACTCATTTGAAGCGCGCCTCCAGAGCGTCGACAGCCGCCTTCGTCAGCACCAGGGTCTGGCGACGCAGGATGTCGTAGACGTTGATGCCCTGCACGGGCAGCACGTCGAGGTGGATAATGTTGCGCGAGGCGAGGCCGAAATTGGCATCGACCTGCGCACCCGAGATCACCAGCGCGTTCGACAGGCCGAGGCTGGCCAGCCGCTCCTTGAGCAGCTTGGTCTTCGGCTCGGCGAGCGTCGCGTCGTCCAGGACGATGATCTGCTGATCCTTCGCCTTGGCGGAGAGCGCGTGCTTCAGGGCGAGCGCGCGGACCTTCTTCGGCAGCTCACTCGCATGGCTGCGCTGAACCGGACCGAACGCCTTGGCGCCGCCGCGGAACTGCGGAGCGGAAGCCGCGCCGTGGCGGGCGCCGCCGGTGCCCTTCTGCTTGTACATCTTCCGCTTGGTGCGGTTGACGTCCGCGCGGGAAAGCGTCTGATGCGTCCCCGCCTGACGGCGCGACAGCTGCCACACCACGCAGCGATGCAGAATGTCCTGGCGGGGCTCGAGACCGAAGATCTCGTCCGACAGCGTCACGGAGCCGGCATCGGCCCCTTCGAGAGTTTTGACGGCGAGTTCCATCACACAGTCTCCTCGGCGCTCGCCTCGGTCGCGGGAGCGACGTCGGCAGACGGAGCGTCGACCTCGCCCACGATCCGGAACTTGCCGGGCTTGGGTGCATCGGCCGGCAGCGTCTTCTTCACCGCGTCGGCAACCAGGATCCAGCCACCCTTGTGGCCGGGTACGGCGCCTTCGACGGCGATCAGGCCGCGCTCCACGTCCGTGAGCACCACCTTGAGATTCTGGGTGGTCACGGTCTCGACGCCCATGTGACCGGGCATCTTCTTGTTCTTGAAGGTCTTGCCCGGGTCCTGACGGCCGCCGGTCGAACCGATCGAACGGTGCGAGATCGACACGCCGTGGGTGGCCCGCAGACCGCCGAAGTTGTGACGCTTCATGCCGCCGGCAAAACCCTTGCCGGTGGAAGTGCCCGTCACGTCGACGAACTGGCCGACCACGAAGTGATCCACCGTGAGCTCCGCCCCGACCGGGATGAGCCCGTCTTCCTCGACCCGGAACTCGGCGAGCTTGCGCTTGGGCTCGACCTTCGCAACCGCGAAGTGCCCGCGCATGGCGCGCGTCGTGTTCTGCGGCTTTGCACGGCCGACGCCGAGCTGAACCGCAACATATCCGTTCTTGTCGAGTGTCCGGTGGGCAACCACCTGGCAATTATCGACTTTCAGCACAGTGACCGGAATATGCTCACCAGCATCGGTAAAGATGCGGGTCATTCCGACCTTCTGGGCGATGACGCCTGACCGCATGGCCGTGTCCCCTCGCCTTCTCTCAGAGCTTGATCTCGACGTCGACACCCGCAGCGAGGTCGAGCTTCATCAGCGCGTCCACGGTCTGGGGGGTCGGGTCGACGATGTCCAGCAGACGCTTATGCGTCCGCATTTCGAACTGCTCACGCGACTTCTTGTCGACGTGAGGAGAGCGGTTGACCGTGAATTTCTCGATCCGCGTCGGCAGCGGAATAGGTCCGCGGACCTGGGCGCCGGTACGCTTCGCCGTGTTGACGATTTCGCGCGTCGAAGCGTCCAATATACGATGATCGAACGCCTTCAGGCGGATCCGAATGTTCTGGCCGTTCATTTGACTTCAAGGCTCCCAGAGGGCTCGCCAATAGGGCTCTATTACGAGCTCCACGAAAAAGAGGCGCAGGCGAACCAGCGCCCCTCGGGATTGCTTCAACTCACTCGATGATGCTGGCGACGACGCCGGCACCGACGGTGCGTCCGCCTTCGCGGATGGCGAAGCGCAGCTTGTCTTCCATCGCGATCGGCACGATCAGCGCCAC
>NZ_JBXASN010000029.1:0-23787 GCF_058809335.1 Ancylobacter sp. GW821-FHT10E12
TCCCAGCACCTCCGCGGACAACGCGGCGACGTCCCGATGCTCCGGCCGACGGCAAGCCGGGCACCACACGGAAAGCCAGTTGATGCCGTGCGCGACCAGCCGCGCCAGCGTCATCGGTCCAACGCCAGGCAGCGCGGTGGGCTTCGGTGGCGCGTGCTGCGTTCGGCCGCACAGCAGCTCGCTCGGCGTGAATGGGCAGTAAGGACTGCGCTCGATCGACCAGCCGCCGCTCCGGCGTCCGCGGGTCCAATCCAGACGGGTCATCGGCGCCCCGGCAATCCGAAGGCGCCGGCGAGACCATGCTCCGCTTGATCCAGCACCGTGCTCAACCAAAACACGTTGTTGTACGGCGCCATCCGCCGCGCGAGGTGCAGATCGGTGGCACGCAGGTCGCCCGCCGCGACGGCGCCGGAGATCTGCGCCACGTCGCCGGCCAGATCCGCCGTCGGTCCGCCCAGCACGCCGTAGATATTTCGCGATTGATATCGGGAGGCATACTCGCCGGTGAGCGCCGACAGCCCGACATGGCCGCGCGACAGCCGCTCCGAGATGTTGTTCGCTTCCATCAGCCAGCCGAGGGCGCCGGAGCGATCAATGCCTTCGATTGCCCAGGTGACCGGATCGTCCGACACGTCGCGGCCATACATGGCTGACCGGATGCCGTAGCTGGCGGCGCCCAACCCCACCATCATGATGAGTCCGCTCAGTGCATGGGCGTCGCGCTGCTGCAGCCCAGCGAGCAGGATGCGCTGAGTGGAGGCGACCGCGAAGCCTTTGAACTGTCCGACCAGCTTGCCGAGCTCGGTGCTCATCCAAAGCGGCTTGTCCTGGCCGGGCTTGATGATGACGCGGTCGACCTCGCGCACCAGCGCGCCGCGGAACGCCTCGATGGCGCCGCGGTCGGCCCACGCTTCGGTGTTCGGCAGCCGCAGCTCGCGCACGGTGTCGCCGCCGCCCTCGCGGGAGAACTCCGACCAGATGCGCCTCGCCATCGGCTGATCGATGCCGGAAGCGGCGAGCTTCTCGATCTCGCGCGCCGTCGCCGTGCCGAGCGAGGCGGCCTCTGAGGCGCGCAGCATGCCGTTCATCGCGATCAGCGACGTCACTTGCTGCATGGCGTCGGTCCATGGCGCCATCAGGCTGACCATACCGAAGTTCGACGACATGCCATGAATGGCGCGCTCGAACTTCGAGGTGCGGCCAAAATCATCCATGAGATCGGCGATCGACAGCGCGCGGCTGTCGAGCGCCATGTCGATCGCGGTGCCGGCCAGCTGCGCCTCGCGCCGGGCAATCGGGCGGACGTCCTTGAAGCCGGCAATGAACGGAATCCAGCCGTCGCGGAAGGTGCGAGCCACGCCGTACTCCATCACGGGCCGGCCGAGATCGGGGATCGACGCGATCGTCACGCCGCCCATGAGGCGCAGGTAGTTTAAGTTGCGGGCGATGCGGCCGGCGCGCACCAGCAGCCCATCGGGGTTCGACGGCAGCGCATAGACCCCGCGGATGCGATCGCGCACGGCATCGAGGGTCTTAAGATCCCGATCGGCGGAGTTCTGGATCGCCAGCCGGTCCTTCGGCGTCGTAGCCGCGGCGAGCTTACGGTCGCGCTCATCGACGATCTTGCGCTTGGCCTCGGTCATGTCGAGGTCGCCGAAATTCCGGAGGATCGCCACGTCCGGCGCCAGGGTGCGGGTGTAAGCGCGGGCCAGGACCTCGATGTCGTTTTCCAACCATGGCTCGATCAGGGCGTCCGGAATGGCGAACGAGCGCCGGGCGAGAGGGCCACGGACGTCTTCTGCCTTTGGGGTGCCGGAGCGGCCACCGCCGATCTCGTAGGGGAGCCGTCCCGCCGGCGTGCCGAGCCAATGATCCACGATTTGAGACGCCTGCCCCAGCAACTCGTCATCGCTCATGTCCTTGCGCGACGACACCATGGCGCGGAGGGCGCGCTCGAGCACGTCATCAGACCCCTTCGCCAGCGGCGCGTCCGGACCGACCGCCTTTGCCGCTTTCTCGCGGGCGCGCAGCTCGGAGCGGAACTCGCGCGTGGAGTCGCCCTTCCAGCCGGCGGCCTCGGTTTCGATCTTGCCACGGAGCTCGGCCTGGCGCTTGTCGACATTGGCGAGCAGCCCTTCGATCAGGGTGCGCCGATCCTCCATCTCGCCGAGCCGCTGCTCCAGCAGGCCTAGGCGGCCGACATTGGCACGGGCGGCGATGTCCGCCTCCGATCCTCGCGCGCTTGCCGTGCCGAGCCGCCGCTGCTTCTGCTCGCGCGCCGCCCGCGCATCGGCGATGGACTGCCGCACCTGCGCCAGCGCCTCCTGCTTCACTGCAATCTCGCCCTCGACACCGGCCCGGCGCGCCGCGACCGGCACATCCTCACCGACCGCCGCCAGTTCGCCGGCAATGCGGTCGAGGTCGTCCAGCGTCACAAGGTCGGCACCGGAGGCGATCCGTTCGTCGCGCAGCACCTTCGCCACGTCGGACACGTTCCTGGGCTGGATGCCGGCGCGGGTGAATACCTCGTCCCAGGCATTGGCGAGGTCCGTCACCTGCTGCTTCTTCACGTCGACGCGGGTGTCGACCCACCAGTCGGGCTCCTTGCCGCGCAGGGCGTCATCTATCCAGTTCAGCACGTCATTGGGGTCCGGCCGCTCGGTCAGTCGCCCGCGCGACGCCTCCATGATGCGCTCGCCCCAATCGTCGGCGTCCAGCCCGCGCTCGCTGATCAGGCCGGGTCGCGTGCGGACCTCGCCGCCCAGCGAGGCCAGCACGTCGCCGCCTTCGTCCGCGATGCCGCCGCCACGCACGATCCACGACAGGAACGACGGCGCCTTGTACGGCTTGCGCCGGCCCACCACGATCTCCGCCGCCGCCCGGTTGTCGCCCGACAGGATGCCTTTGATCTCCTCTGCTTCCGCCTGCCGAAGCTGTGCCTCGGTCGGCGGACGGTCGGCGCGCCGCAGATCGGCAAGTTCACGCTCCATCGCGTCGATCATCTCGCGCGTGGTCGAATCGGCGGCCACGTCGCGCATCTCGCGGATGAAAGTCTCATCGTCGGCGATGGCCTCAGAGATCAGCTCCTGGCGATCGGCGAGCAGGTCGCTGCGGTCCGTGGCACGCCGCACCTCCATCGCCCGCTCGTCGAGCCGCGCCGAGAGCTTGGTGCCGGACACATCGAGACGCTCGAGCTGCGCCTGTAGCTTCTTGCCGGAATCCTCCACAGCCCGCCGCTCGGCGAGCAGCCCGCCGAGCCGCTCCTGCGTTGCCGCCTTTGCCACCTGGTCGGCACGGAGATAGTCGGTGATGACCTGCTGCACCGCCGGCCGCTCGGCGCGGACCTTCTCCCGATCCGGCAGGCGGTGCAGGTAGCTCTCCGCCGTTTCGACGCCAACATCGGCATCGAGCGCGCCGACCTCGATCGCCGCCAGTCGGCCGGGATCGAACACCTTCGCGCGCATCGCCTGGGCGGCGGCGGCCACTTGCGGAATCTCGTGCCGGTCGCCACGTCGCATGGCCTTGGCGATTTCCGCCTTGAACTCGCTGTACGTCAGCTCGCCCTCGGAGCGGCCGGTCAGCCGAGCGATCTCGGCGCGGGCGATGTCAAACGTCTGCCGCGGCCGCCCGAAGCGGTACTGCGAATAGAGATCATCGACATCCTGCAGGCCGCGCGCCAGATTGCCGTAGGACATCTTCACGCGGGTCTCGACCGAGCCACCCGGCGCCGTGGCGATGCCGGAGGCGTTCTTCTCCAGCGTCAGCGGTGTCTCGGCCAGCATCTCGATCGCCCGCCGGCTCTCGATATAGTCGCTGGTCTGCAGGCGGAGCAGCGGATCCTGAAAGCTGACCGCCTTCTCGACGCCGAGCGCACCCTTCAGGGCGTTGTCGCCGGTCTGCGCCCGCGCCGCGCCGATCGAACTGTCGCGCTCGGCCACGAAGGCATCGTCGCCGGCCGCGCGATCGATGGTGTGGATGGTGATGGTGCCGTGCTCAATGTCGCGACCGAACCGCTCGAAGTCGGCACGATGCACATAGGCGCCGACCGCACCGCCGAGGATGCCGCCGAGCACCGCCGTGCCGGCGATGTTGGCGGTGCTCTCTGCCCAGCTGCGGCCCGGCTGCAGCGCCTGAAGCACGCCTTCCTGCACCGCCGTCGCCGCCGCACCCGCGGCGCTCGCCATCAGCGCCGAGCGGGCGATCGTCGAGCCGATGCGCACGCCCTTCACGATCTGCGCGCCAGGGATCAGTGTCGTCGGCGACAGGAAACCGGCGGACATTCCGGCCAGAGTCCCCACCCAGCCGCTCGCCGCCATGGTGCCGAGGTCGCGCTCGCGCTCGTCGATGCGGGCGCGGATGGCATCCGATTCCGCCTTGCTGCGCGAGCCGAGGAAGTCGTTGCGATAATCGCGGCCGTATTTTGTACCTTCAATATCGGCACGCAGATCATAGCTCGGGTCCGGCGCATAGGCATCGCGGTCCTGCAGCCAGCGAGCGACGTTGACGACGTCATTGTCCAGCCGGAAGGCCGCCGCGAAGGTGTCGCCGACGCTCGGCTCCGGGCGCACTGGATCCGGGCCGGTGCCGGTCGGCAGGCGCAGCGCCAGGGGAGCAGCGTCATCATCCATCGCCACGACCGGCATCATTGCTCTCCCGTGAGGGCGTTGACCTTAGGCTGGCCGTTGCCCCAGTCTGCGCCGAGATTCTGCTGGATCCGGCCGAAGAAGCCGGGCGCCTGCGACCATTGCGCGGCCTCGGCGCGAGCTTCGTCGAATTGGAAGCCGACGCGCTTGCCATCGGCCTCGCGCAGGACATCCCACGCGCCGTCCGGCCGCTGATAGACCACCTCGTAGCGGGGCGGCTTACCGCTGCTCGCGTCGCTATCGGTCTCGCGGGCGGCCACCAGTTGGTACGCTGACGCTTCGCCGGGAGGGCGCCCCTTTACAAACTCGTTCCACTGGCCGGCCATCCAGTCGTGCGAGCCGTCGATGGTGGGGTAATATTTCTCCGGCGGTCGGCGCATCAGCGTGCCGCCGGCGAACTCCGAGGCACCCCACACCTTGCTCAGCATCTTGCCGGCCATCGTGCTGGCGGCGGATTCGTCGCCGGTCACCGAGAACGCGTCGCCGAACAACAACCGGGCCTCGACCCGCAGCCGCGCCATGGCATCGGGGTTGGTCGGTGCCGCGGGCTGATCGAAGGGGAGCCAGCTTGGATCGAGCATGCCGAGGATCTGGCCATCGGAGAACTTCTCGGAGATGGTCTCGGCCTGCTTGCGCTGCTCTGCGCGGGCCTTGGCTTTGAGCGGGTCGGCTTCCGCCTTCACCGCTTCCGCCAATTCCGCGGGCGACTTGTACGCCAACCAGCTTTGCCAAAGCGCGAGCCGCTTCTCGACATCGCCGGCGAAGGCGCGGCCGAACCCGACCGGGTCGGACGACTGCATCCGATCGAGCGCGCCGAACACCGCGGTCATTTTCGAGGGATCGCTGGAGCGGGTCAGCCCGTCCACCGCTTCC
The DNA here is from genome assembly GCF_058809335.1 of Ancylobacter sp. GW821-FHT10E12. Taxonomy (NCBI): domain Bacteria; kingdom Pseudomonadati; phylum Pseudomonadota; class Alphaproteobacteria; order Hyphomicrobiales; family Xanthobacteraceae; genus Ancylobacter; species Ancylobacter sp. GW821-FHT10E12. Next base: position 5,517 of record NZ_JBXASN010000029.1, read on the forward strand.
TTCACCTGCGGCATCGCCATGGTGAGCGCGAAACTCTGCTGCGGTAGCACGGCGCCGAGCGCGCCCAAGGTGCGCGCCATCGTGTTGGCGTCGCCGGTGCGCAGCACGCCGGCCAGGCTCGCCGCCTCGCCGAGCGACAGGCCCGGCACTGCGGTGCGGCCGAGCCGGCTGGCATAGACGGCGCTGTCCTGCGCGCGGGCGCGAAGATCGCCGACCAACTGCTCCGGCGGCGCCGACCAGTTGATCAGTGCCGGGCCGCGGCCCCAGCCGCCAACCTGGCCGCGCGCGATCGGGTCGTTTTCTTCGAGATCGGCCAGCTTCTTCCGACCGGGCTCGACTTCGCGCAGCATCGTGCGGGCGGCGCTGTCGCCGTTGGCCGCCCGCGCGTTCCATCCTGCGATGAGTGCTTCCCGCGCTTCGGGCGTCCATTCACGGAAGGTGGCTGCCAGCGCGCCGGTGCGCATCGAGGTCTCAGCTTGCTCACGCTGCGCCGGCGTCAGGAACGTCCACATCCGCTCGATGGTGTCGACATTGTCCGAGGTCATGCCCCAGAAATCGGCAGACCGTTCCATGTCCGGGAAAATGCGGTCGAAGAGTTCCTGCTGGCCGCGCATGTACCCCTGCAGGACGGCCGGATCCATGTTGGCCACAGGGTCCGCGCTTCCACCCGCAGCACCGCCCATCGTGTTGTCGGCCCATGCCACCACATCGCCGGCGGTCATCCCGCGCAGGAACGGGTTCGCCGCGATCTTGTCCGGCGGCAGCACCCGCTCGATCGGCGTCGACGGGTCTGCCTTGTAGATCTGCACCCCGCCCGCCGGCCCGGCGAAATGCGCGAGATACACCGTCCCATCCCGCACCGGCACACCGGCATTGGTCAGGTACTGCGCGTTCTCCTTCGCGTAGGCGTTGGTCATCTCCAGCGACAATGCCGGATCGCGCCGCAGCGCCAGCACCTGCTCCGGCGTCTTGCCCTTGGCAATGTCGGGGCGGTACTTCTGGACCGTAGCCAGCCACGTCGAATCGATGAACTGCCCGCCGCCCTCCGCCGACGACAGCGGGTTCTTCGCATTCGGGTCGAAGGCCGATTCCGCCCCAACGATCTTGGTGCCGACGTTCGCGCTCAGCCCGCCGCCGCGCGTCTCCGCGACCTCGACGTGCCAGTTCTCATTGCCGAGCGGGAATTTCAGCCCATAGGCGGCGGCGTTGGCGTGCACCCAGTCCACCACCTCCTTCGGCGCCTTGGCGAGGCTCTGGCCATCGAACGAAAGGTCCGCCGCGTCGCCGTGGTTATGGTTCGAGCGGCCGGGCGGGGCGACCCACTGCCGCGCCGCCGCCTCCGAGCCGCGCTTCGCCACCTCGGCGTCCCACAGCTGCTGCTGGCGTTCGGTCGTGCGATAGCCCGAATAGACGCCCAGCTTTGCCGCGATTTCGGGCGGCGCGGCCTGCATCAGGCCCGCCAGCCGGGTCGAGAGGTTCGGTGACATGCCGTCCACCGCCGCCGGCGCCTGACCGCCCGCCAGTCGCGTGCGCAGGAAGGTCTTGGCCTGATCGACGTTCGGAGCCGGCATCGGCGCCTGGCCCACGCGGCCGGCGCGGGCGACGCCGAGAAGATAACCCTGATTAATCTGAAGCTGCCGCTCGACCCGCAAGGCTTCCAGCGGCGCCTTTAGGTCGCGCAACCGATCGATCACGGAACGCGCCTCGTCATCGAGACCGGCGACGCCGCGGTCCAACATCGCCAGGACCGGCTTGGCGACCTCGAGCACGTCTTTCACGCTCTCGCGCCGCCAGACTTCCTTCGACCGCAGCGAAGCCTCGGCGACGTCGAGGAATTTGCGCTGTTCGGCCGGACGCAGGCCGCTCTTGACCAGCGTGTCCTGCGTCTCCTTCAGCGCACCCTCGAAGCCTTTCTGTTCGTAGGCTTTGTCCGCCGCGATGACGATCGCCTCGCCGGTCGCGCGGCCGAACAGGTTTTCCCGCTGCAACTTCACCGCGTCCGGCGCCACCATCCCGCCGTCGATGCGGGATTGGGTCACGCCGTCATAGGCCGCCATTGCGGCAGCGAATTTCGGCGATCCCATGCCATCGGTGGCGGCCACCGCAACGACATCATCTTCCGCCTGCTTCTGACGTGCGACGAGATTGTCGTCGGCCAGGCCGCGGTTGCGGGCCGCCGTCTGGTTCAGGATCCCGGCATAGGCACTGTCGCCCTGACCAGCGAGTAGCCGGCGCATATGCGGCACCATGCCGGGCGACATCTCGCTCATGCGGCCATCGGTGTAGCCCTTCCATGCCGCTTGAAATCCGGCCGGGTCGAACGGAAACTGGGTTTGCAGATCCGCCTTCTTGCGGATGGCGTCGCTCTCCGCCTCCGCCAGCTTGCCCGCCAGGATGAGGTGCTGTTCACGCTCGCCGATATCGGCCAGCCGCTCGCCGGCGCGGGCTACCTGCATCCATGCTGAGGCGGAGGAGAACCGATCGCCGTCCACGACGCCGGGCGACTGAGCGAGAACGCCGCTTTGAGGAATGGGAAGTCCGGTGCCGGCCATATCAGACCCCCCGCATGTAAGTGTATCCGCCTTCGGCGAGCGTCGCACCGGCGCCCATGTAACCACCGAGAAGCGTGTACTTGGCCTTCCGCCCCGCCATCGATGCGGACATGCGCGACGAATCGGCCGCCATCAGGTGATTGAGGCTCGCCTGCTGCGCGTCGCGTGTGCCGTCCTCCGACACGCTGGTCAGGATCGCCATACCCGTGGGCGACGACATGCCAACGCCGCGCCCGGCGCGGATCGCCTGCATGGACCCTAGCTGGCTGGTCAGTTCCTCGCGGCGTCGGGCCTCCTCTTGCGCCGCGGCCGTGCGCTGAACCTGCTCTTGTCGCTGTAGCTGCTGCTGTTCGTAACGGGCGGCGTTCGACTGCTCCTGTGCGGCCATGATCTGGCCGCCAGCCGAAAGGGCAGTACCAATGGCCAGAAACACGGTTTCCATCAGTGTGCGCTCCCCTCCGGCCGCAAAGCCACGAGACGCTCCGCATCCTGGCGCTCGGCGTGACCACGGACGAAATCGCGGATGAACGCAGCGACATGCTCGCGCGGCGCATCGTGTTCCAGCAGATCGAGAGCCGCCCGCAGGCCGATCACGGGGTCGAAGCTGGGGCCGCTGTGATCGGCAATACGCCGGCGGTGTGCCGCAATGATCGCCAGGCTCTCGACCAGATCGAGGGCCGGAGCATCAGCCGAGATGGTATCCCGATGGTTCGGGATAAAATCGGGATTGTCGCGAGGCAGAGGCCCGGACGACATCGGCGGCGCCGATTTTAACCCCCCGGTCCCTTCCGACCCGCCGCCTATTGGTAGGACCCCCGGGGGTGGGGTCACCGCACCGGACAGCCGGTCGAGCCCGAAGGCGATGGCGCGCGTCATGGACGGGTTGGCGCTGTCGTCTGCGGAGGTGAGCAGCGCGGCGGCGGCAGCGCGCAGGCCGAAGCCCGGCAGCGCGGCGACGATCTGGTCCCAACCGTCGATGGCATCGGCTGCGACGTGTGGGGCGGGGTGCTTGTCGGTCGGGTCGGTCATCATGGTGCCTCGTGTCGGCCCGGCTGGCAGATCCAGCGCGGGCGGATGATCGGTGACGATCGCCGGGCCGACACGAAGTTCGGTGTTGGAGATCGCGCTGCGGCTGCCAACCGCGGTGAAGATGGCCCACCTTGCGCCGGGCCTCGCGCGCGCCCCAACGCACAGGCGAGGCTGTACAGAAAACGTTGCGTCAAATGGCGCCTCTCGACCGAGCGACTGCAACGGTTTGTGAAGGCACTCGCGCCTGTACAAAAAACAGTCGTATTCTGTACGTGGCTTCGCTATGGTCCTGCGGTCAACCGGGAGGGCTTCACCATGCGCAAGGCCGCGATCTATGTCCGCGTCAGCACGGACGAACAGACCGTCGAGAATCAGGAGCGCGAGCTGCGCGAGGTCGCGGCACGGGCTGGCTGGGAGATCGTCGAAGTCTACGCGGACAAGGGCATCAGCGGAGCGAAGGGACGTGATAAGCGGCCCGCCTTCGACAAACTGTGCAAGGACGCGGCTCGCCGGCGCTTCGATGTCGTCATGTCGTGGTCGGTCGACCGCCTCGGCCGATCGCTGCAGGATCTGGTTGGCTTCCTCGCCGAATTGCACGCGATGAAAGTCGACCTGTTCCTGCAGCAGCAGGGTATCGACACCACGACGCCGGCCGGCAAGGCGCTGTTCCAGATGCTCGGCGTGTTCGCGGAATTCGAGCGGAGCATGATCCGCGACCGGACCAAGGCCGGGCTGGCGCGAGCCCGCGCTCAGGGGAAGGTGCTCGGCAGGCCGAAGACGGACGGGAAGACGGAACGGGCGATCCGCGAGGCGCTGGCGGCCGGCGACGAAGGCATGCAGAAGATCGCCCGCCGGCTCGGCGTCGGCACCGGTACGGTCCAGCGCATCCGGACGGAGATGTCGGCTGCGGCCTGACGTGCCGGCCATCATCGCGCCACCCCGGCCAGCGCGTCGAGCACCAGGCCAACGACGCCCTGCGGCCCGCCCGACGAATCGCGCGATACCGCACCACGCAGCGCCTCCATCGGGACGCCGTGCTGCAAGGCGATCGACAGCACCACGGCCGCATCCTTCGCCGCCGTCTGCGCGTCGCTGCCAGCTTTCGGGCCGTCGATGAAGACCTCCCCCGGCCGGCCGTCGTCGTAGTAGCCGACGGTTGCGGTGTAGCCGCTCGGCAGCACGACCGTCTCGCTGAAGCGACGGGCGGGCAGCGGCTCCCGGATCGGAGCGACGGGCGCGCTCATTGCTCGCCTCCATCATCATCCTGCTGCTGATCGCCATCCGGCCGCACCAGCTCGCCCTCGATCACGCGCGCCTTGCTGCCGTCGCCGCCGGAGAGGTCGATCACATACCCCGGAGCCTGAAGGGTGACGGACACTGCTGCCGCATCGGGCGACACGATGCCAAACTGTCGGAGCACGGCGAGCGCCCCCTGCAACTGGGCTGCCCGGTTGTCGCCGTCGAGCACCAGATCGAGCGCGCGAACCGCTTTCGGAAGCAGCGCAGAAAACATTTCGCCGGACCGCTGCGCGACAAGTGCCCGGATATGATCAGTCTTCAATGCCCGGCAGAAGTGTTCAGAACTGATGCCAGCCTTTGCTGCTGCTTCGACCTGCGTCTTTGCGGCGCCGGTGATGTACGCCTCAAGCGCCTGATGCATCTTGCGCGAGATACGCGGCCGTTTTGCCGGCGGGCGGCGTCCTTTCGGCGCGGCGATGTCGTTCCGGTGCTCACTCATGACGGGCTCCCACATGGTTGGAGAGCGGACAGCCGGCAGCGGGAAGTGGCATCCTGATATCTATCAGGACACATCCCCCGCCCACACAGTGGGGGTTGTGTATATATCTTTAGATATATAGCGACTTCCCGCCCGCAGACTGCCCGCAACAATATCAAAGACTTAGCGAGCAACTTCCCGCAGTTTCCGCGACATCCCGCCCGCAATGATTTCAAAGACTTAGCGAGCAACTTCCCGCAACTTCCCGCGCTCATTTCGCCCCCCGCACGATGGCCTTCACGTCGTGCCGATCCGGCCCCTTCACCTTGCCGATGGTGATCGCGCCGGCCGCGAACAGGCGCTCCATGGCGGCCTTCAGCTCCTTCTCGCGGACGCCGTGCGCCGGGGGCAGCGACCGGAAGAAGCGCGGGGCGTAGCGGGGGGATTGAGGTGCGTCGCTGGCAGGGCGGCCCTGCGCCAGTGCCATGTCGATGCACGCCAGAAACGCCGCATCGGCAGCGTCCGCGCGCGCATTCTTGGACAGGGGCGATTCGGGAAGCTCGCGGACGAACACGCCATTCTGCCAGCGCAGCAGCAGTTCGTTGCCGCCGGGGCCATAATTCGACTTCTTGGAGGAGAGCACGCGCACGTCGCGGTCGGCCTCGCCCTCATCATCTGCCCGCTCGGGGCGGGCGAGATAGAGGCGCGAACGCACCGCATTGTTCCAAGCAGTCGAGCCGGAGGTGCCGGAGCCGGAGGCAAGGCCGGATTGCGACGGATGCCCAGCGAGGATCACAGCGCCGTCCATCCGCACCGCCAGCCCGCGGAACATGCTGACGAATTGCTGCACCTGCGGCCGAGAATTCTCATTGCCGGCGAAAATGTTATGGACGCTATCGAACACCGCGAGCCGGGCACCGCTGGCGAGCACTGCCTCTTCGACCGCCCGGAACAGCGGCGTCGGCTCGCCCTTGTCCGTGACGCGGTTGAAGGTCATCAGCGCGTTGTCCTCCTCCTCCGCCCGGCTCACCAGCGTCACGCCCTCCATCTCGGCGAGCCCGCATTGCATATGCGCGCCGATGTCATTCCACCGGCGCTGCAACTCGTCGGTGTCGTCCTCGCAGAAGAAGCCGAAGGACCGGCCAGGCTCGATATCGGCACCGATCCAGCGCGCGTTGCGCGACACCGAGGCCATGAGCTGCAGCATCAGCAGGGTCTTGCCGAGGGCGCCGTCGCCGCTGAGCAGCGTCACATTGCGAAGCGGCACCAGCTCCGGCACAATCCATTTACGTTCCGGAATCGACTGGCCCGCCCAGCTGCGCGGGTCGATGAGGCGAAGCGACGGACGCGCAGCAGGGGCCCGCACCGCCTCCCGCTCCTCCGCAAGCCCGCCGTCAGCCGGCCAGCGTGCGGCGGCCTCGGCTGCTGAAGCATCCCGCCTCCGGATTTCATCGAGGCTGACCGGGCGAGATGGCGCGTCCATCAGGCTGCCCTCGGTTCGAAGGTCGGCGCGAAGATGTTCACGGCGGCGACGTGCGGCGCCAGCAGCTCGCCGAGTTCGCGGGCATGCTCGGCATCCTCCGCCATGATGGCCGGCGCATCGGCGAGCCGCAGCGAGGCTCCGACCGGATCGATGATGACAAGGCCCTGCCGATCGTGTCGGAGCCAGCCAATGGCGTCGCGGAAGACGCGGAGTGCCCGGCCGTTCGCGTAGGAAGCCGGATTTCCCACCATATGCTCGCCGAGCAGCGCGCCGGCGCCGTCGCGTCGGGCGATACGACGAGGGTCGCGGACGGGCCATGCCGCCAGGTCGAGCCCAGCCTCCTGGTCGTCCCGGATTAACGTCACGAACGCCGGCTCGCCTTCGTCGGGCTGGCGCGCCAAGCGGAAGAAACCGCCCGGCGAGAAAACGCACGGCCACGACTTCACCTCGCGCAGCGACCATTCTGTCGCGCCGTGGGCCCGCAACAGCGCCAGATCGTCCCGGCTCGGCATCGGCAGCGGCAGCCACGACAACTCCGGGTCGGGCGGGCGCCGGTCGAGCGCGGCCATCGCCAGCGCCCGGCGCATCTCGTCCGAAAGGTCGGCGAGGTCGGGCATCATCGCGCCGCCTCCGTCTCGCTGGACGACAGCCGCGCATCGGCTCGCGCGAACCAGTCCGGCCAGGCCGCCGGCTCGATCTCCGCGAGCAACACCGCCAAGGCGAGGCGTTGACCTTGTCGGAACGCGTCGCGCGTCGATGGATGGAGGCGACCAAAACTGATGGCCGCATCAAGAGTGCCGATAGAGCACCAGTCGGGCACGACCCGAACCGGACCCTCGGCGGTGATGATGTCGACCGCTTCCGACGCCATATTCGCCGCCATTTGGATCTGAGTGGCGTGCTCGAACCCGGTCAGCCGGAGCACGTCGCCAAGCGCGGCCATGGGCCAGTCGTCGCCATCGGGGCGTTCGAACCACCGCACGGTCGTGCCGCCGATCGAGCAAACCAAAAGTGGGATCGCAAGGCGCGCCGTCATCGCGAGCGCTCCGCCATCAGGCCGCGCGCTTCGGCTTCCCGCTGCGCATCCTGAAGCGCCGCGATCAACTCGCCGAGCAGGCTCGGGCGCAGGGTGACGCCCTTTTTTGTGAACTGCGGCTTGGAGTTGCTGGCGATGTCGACGGTGCGCATATCGACATATGGGCGGCCTTCGTATTCGCAGATCCTCACAGCGATGCTCTCGCGTGCCGACTTGCGAACCGTAGCGATTTCGATCGGAAACTCGGCGGTGGTGGCGGGGGAGATCATAGCGACCGCCCTCACGCCGCCGCCGATTTGCGAACCGAGCGCATGGGTAGATTGGCGAGCCACCCCTCGATCGCCGCGCGGGTAACGATAGTCTTCCGGCCAACTTTGCGGGCCTCCAGCCGCCCCGCGTTGATCTCGTTAAAGACGGTGGCGCGGCTTACCGCCATCACACGGGCCGCGTCGGATACGTCAAAGGCGGCCGGAGCCTCGAAACGGGCGGCCGGCAGAAGACCGGAACGATCGTCGCGCTGGCCGGGCGATGGGGCGATGTTGCTGTGCGTGGTCATCGTCGCTCTCCGTGTTCTCCCACGTGGACGCGGGTAGATCGTGAGCGGACGATGCAGAATTGCGGCTGCGGTTGTCGGCCGAAATAGCCGATAATTGGACTGGAATTGTCGGCCTAATTATCGGCCTGAATTATCGGCCTCGCACCAGCAGGCCCTTGATGCGGTCCCTTATCGAGCTTTCTGCAGGTGCCCTGCCCCATCCATTCTCGCACCATGAGGCCATGTGGCGTTCTAGATCGGCCTGCTTGAACCCGTCACGCCCTGGATCCACGCCGGGCGCTATGCCTCCTTCGTCTGCGAGCTTTCGCTCCACTTCGGCGTCGAAGTCCTGCCACTCGTAACGCTGCTTGGCGCCGCGCTTCACCGCCGCGGGCGTTGCCTCGGCGCCCTTCTGCACCGGCCATAGCCAATCGACGCCTTCCCGCGTGATCTTGAAGACCACAGGCATACGATAGGGTGTTTCGTGCGGGCCGGGTCGGATAGCGCGCGCTATCAGCGTTGAGTCTTCAAAATCCACCTGTGGGTCCGCACGCCATTCACGCGCTATGACGCTGGCGCCGTGGAACTGCAGGCACAGACCAACAAAAAGCCCGTCTACCTTGCGTGCTGGCTCCTGCATTGCACGGATGATGTCGGCTTTCGCCTTTTCGACCGACGTGCCGCGCTGAACAGCTACGGCGATGGCCTCCATGGCAGTGAGGGTTTGCCATCTCGCATCTACCGGCGGCAGTGGCGCATTCGGCGGTTCGCCATCTTCATCGCCCAGCACGTTCCAGCCAGATTTCGGCATTGATTGGTCCCCCTTGGCTGGCGCTATGAGCCGGTCGCCGCTTCTTGTTCCGATTGCGCTGCTGATCCCTTCGCCGTCGGCGAGATGACGAACTTCTCCCACGCCGACATCAGCTCCCGGCGCTTCTCCAACGCGTCACCGCGCCGGTAGGCGCGCTCCACCGCGTCACCTGACTGATGCGCGAGCGCCGCTTCGGCGACTTCGCGGGCGAAGGCGGTGGCGTCGCCGGCCCAATCGCGAAAAGCAGATCGGAATCCGTGCGGGGTGAACTCGCCATCGGCGTGCCGTCTCAGCACGGCCGAAAGCGTCATGTCGGACAGTGGACGGGAGCGCTTGGAGGATGGAAACACCAGCGCCTCGCCGTCGTCACCGGCTGGCCGGAGCTGCGCGACGATGTGCAGGATCTCTATCGCCCTGCCGGTGAGCGGGACGCGATGGAGGCGCCCGACCTTCATGCGTTCGGCGGGGACCGTCCACAGCTTGGCCGCAAGGTCGATCTCGCGCCAACGGGCCTCTCGAACCTCGCCAGAGCGGGCAGCGGTGAGGATAAGGAACTCCAGCGCCAGCGCGCCCATACCGCGCACCAGCCGGAGCTTCGGCACGAACGCCGGCACGTCGACATAGGGCATTGCCGGGTGATGGCCGCGGGCCAGCTTCTTGGCCTTCGGCAACGTGAACGCCAAATGCCCCTTCCACCTTGCCGGATTTGGGCCGGTCCGGTGGCCGGCCGCCGCGGCAGCGTCGAGCACGGCCTCGATCCGCCCGCGCAGCCGTGAGGCCGTTTCCGGTTTCTCGGCCCAGATCGGCGTAAGCACGGCGAGCACTGCTGCGGTGTCTACCTCATCGACGCGCTTGCCGCGCAGGGTGAGGCAATATCCGTCTTCGGTCAGCTTCCCGTCATCGTCCCGGACCCGGGAAAGCGTCATCCTCCATTGAGCAATGCTCTTGCTATTCCGCCAGGCCGGCGCCATCGCCGCAATATGGGCGTCGGCGGCATCGCCGAATGTCGGCACTGTTGAGGGCTTCTCGGCGGCGCGCTTGGCATCCAGCGGGTCAATGCCGTCGGCGAGGAGACGGCGCGCCGCGTCGGCTTTGCGCCGAGCCTCCGCCAGCGAGACAGCGGACGCTGCGCCGAGGCCCATCTCGCGTTGCTTGCCGTTCCGTTTGAAGAAAAAGACCCAGCGCTTTCGGCTCCCGTCAGCCGAGACGCTAAGGAACAAGCCGCCACCGTCGGCGTGCCGACCCGGTTTGGAGCACGTCGCGACGAACCTTGCCGATAGCCGATCTAGGGCCCGCGCCATCCCAAATCCCCGGCCCTAACTTGGGCCCTACCGTGGTAGCTTAGATTGTAGCGCGCTCCGACGCACTCCGGTCAACCACTGTAGACGAAGAGGCTTTGATATGTTTGGGTTTTGGTGTCTGCCGTAGCTCTCGATGGGCTTCCGTAGACTGGATATTGGCGGAGAGGGTGGGATTCGAACCCACGGTACGCTTGCACGCACAACGGTTTTCGAGACCGTCCCGATCGACCACTCCGGCACCTCTCCGCGCACGGGACGCGGCGATGCCGCCGCGTCGTGGAGCGCAGGCTCAATAGCCGAGCTCTCGGTCGCGCACAAGACCCGTACGCGCAGCCGCCTTATTTGTCGCGAGCCTTGGCTCTCAGCGCTGCGAGGACGAGGTGATCAGCCACGCCAGTGCCGCGCCGGCCACACCGGCGGCCAGAATCAGCGCTACCGGGTGGCTGCGGGCCTGGCGGGTCAATTGGCGCATGCCACGACCATAGGCCTCGCGGCCAAGCTCGAGTGCGTCGTCGGCGATGTGAGCCGCCTGGCCGCGGGCGCGCTCGCCGATGGCGACGGCATCGTCATACATCGCGTCGATCTGGGCGGCAGACTGACGACTTGCCCCGCCCGCGACGCTGCGCAGCCGGCCTCCGACTTCGCTCGCCACACTGCGCGCAGCGCCGGTGATCCGATTTCTGTCCATGTCGTCCTCGCTGTTTTCGCGCCGCCGGCAATGGCCGGCCGCTCGCTCGGAGACAACGCGGCAGGATGGGGAAGGTTCAGTCCGCATCAGGCGATCGGCGCGCCGGCGCCGAGGTGGCATATGCATTCGTCGGGACGTGCCCGACGCTCGGCCTTGTCCCGGTGTCGGCTCCAGCTCACGCCGCTGCCGGCCATCCCGGACAGTGCCGGCGATAGAGACGGCCGGGACGGGACGACATGGTGCGGACCGCGCGGTGAAACCGGAAATAGTCCGACATCCATCGGACCGACGGGGGCTGCCGCGACACGTCGCGCCTGCCGCGGGCCGGGGGCGTCGGGAGGCGCGCCCGCAAACGCCGAAATCCTTGACTTGCGCCGGTTCAGCCCTTATGAGGCCGGCTTGGCGCGGAAAAGGGTTTCGCGCCGTCCCTGAAGCCGACCGAAAGAAGCCGGTCCCACGCCTCGGCGGGGAGATCGGGCTCGAACGAAAGGACATAACATGTTCGCGGTCATCAAGACGGGTGGCAAGCAGTATCGCGTTGCCGCCGATGAGGTCGTCACCCTCGGCAAGATCGAAGCCGAAGCCGGTGCCACCGTCACCTTCCCGGTGCTGATGCTCGGCGGCGATGCCCCGAAAGTCGGCGCTCCGCTGGTCGAAGGTGCTTCCGTCACCGCCGAAGTGGTCAAGCAGACCCGCGGCGACAAGGTCATTGCGTTCAAGAAGCGCCGCCGGCAGAATTCGCGCCGCAAGATCGGCCACCGGCAGGACTTCACCGTCGTTCGCATCACGTCGATTATCGGCGCCTGAGACCGCAAGCAGGATTAGGAGAGCAACATGGCTCATAAAAAAGCAGGCGGTTCCTCCCGCAACGGCCGCGATTCGGCCGGCCGCCGTCTCGGCGTGAAGAAGTTCGGCAACCAGGCGGTCGACGCCGGCAACATCATCGTGCGCCAGCGCGGCACCAAGTGGCATCCCGGCACCAATGTCGGCATGGGCAAGGATCACACCCTGTTCGCGCTTACCGAAGGCCGCGTCGAGTTCCGCACAAAAGCCAACGATCGAACCTATGTATCCGTGATTCCGGCCGCCGAGGCCGCCGAATAAAGCCGGTGAGATTTCCTGAAATCCCACCGGTCTCGCCCGACCGGTAGGATTTCTGGAAGCGCCGATCAGACGCTCCGGGTGCCCGAAGGGGAGGCGAGAAGACCGCCTCCCCTTCGTCGTTCCACGCACCAGGAGCTCGTCATGACCATCGTCGAAGCGACCCTCGGGTCGGCCCTTGCCGAGAGCAGTACCCCCGTCCTCGAAACCGGACGCCTGTTTCTGCGCGCCCCGCGAATCGAGGACATGGCCTGGATTGCCGAACTCGCCGACAACCGGCGCATAGCCGAGATGACGTCGAGCATCCCGCATCCCTACGGCATGGCGGATGCGGCGTCCTTCGTCGCCAACCTGCCGGGCGGGCCGGAATGCGCGACCTTCGCGGTGTTCATGAAGAATGACGGCTCCAACCCGCTCGGCCCGCCGATCCCGATCGGCATGTGCGGCTTCGCGCCGCGCGACGAGGTGGTGCCGGAGATCGGCTACTGGCTGGGCGAACCCTATTGGGATCGCGGCTATGCCACCGAGGCGGCGCGGGCGCTGATCGACCACGCCTTCGAGGATCGCGGCCTGCAGGCGCTGACGGCGGCGGCGCGGGTGGTCAATCCGTCGTCGCGGCGGGTGCTTGAGAAGTGCGGTTTCCAGTGGACGGGTGTCGGGCTCACGCGGGTGCGCGCGATCGGTGCCTCGGTCCCCGTCGACCGGTTCCGCCTCGAAAGGCGCCTGTGGGCCTCGCTGCGTGCGTGGGGGGCGACCGCCAGCCCCACGCGGCATGTGCAGATGAAGCCCTTGCAAATAAAGCATTGAACGCGCGGCATTCCGCCGGCGATTTGCTATGATGACGGTCTCCCCGCGCCGGCGGCTTTCGCCGGGCGTGGGGAGACTTTTTTCCAATCGAGCTGATCTGCGATGAAATTCCTCGACCAGGCCAAGATCTATGTCCGCTCCGGCGACGGCGGGGCCGGCTGCCTGTCGTTCCGCCGCGAGAAATTCATCGAGTTCGGCGGCCCCGACGGCGGCGACGGCGGACGCGGCGGCGACGTGTGGGTCGAATGCGTCGACGGGCTCAACACGCTGATCGACTACCGCTTCCAGCAGCACTTCAAGGCCAAGAAGGGCGGCTACGGCATGGGCAAGAACCGCGCCGGCGGCAAGGGCGACGACGCGGTGCTGAAGGTGCCGGCCGGCACCGAGGTGCTGGACGAGGATGGCGAGACGCTGCTGGCCGACCTCACCCATGTCGGCCAGAAGGTGCGGCTGCTGAAAGGTGGCAATGGCGGCTTCGGCAACGCGCATTTCCAGACCTCGACCAACCAGGCCCCGCGCCGCGCCAATCCGGGCCTGGAGGGCCAGGAGAAGTGGATCTTCCTGCGGCTGAAGCTCATCGCCGATGCCGGCCTCGTCGGCCTGCCCAATGCCGGCAAGTCGACCTTCCTCGCCGCCACCACCGCGGCCAAGCCGAAGATCGCCGACTATCCCTTCACCACGCTGCATCCCGGCCTCGGCGTCGTGCGGGTCGACGGGCGCGAATTCGTGCTCGCCGACATTCCCGGCCTCATCGAGGGCGCGCATGAGGGCGTCGGCATCGGCGATCGCTTCCTCGCCCATATCGAGCGGTGCCGGGTGCTCCTGCACCTCGTCGACGGCACCAGCGAGCATGCCGGCAAGACCTACAAGATGGTGCGGCACGAGTTGGAGGCCTATGGCGCCGGGCTGGAGGACAAGCCGGAGATCGTGGCGCTTTCCAAGGCCGACGCGCTCGACCCCGAACGGCTGAAGGAACAGCTCGCCCGCCTGCAGCGTGCCGCCCGCAAGAAGCCGCTGGTGCTCTCCGCCCAGTCGGGGGAGGGGGTGCGCGCCGCCTTGCGGGCGCTCGCCTATGTCATCGACGAGGGCCGCGTGGAAGAGCAGGCGGCCGAGGTGCAGGAAGCGTGGCGACCGTGACGCTCCGCGCCACACCCGGCCGATAAGGCACCTGCGGGTCGCAAGACGGCGGGCGCGCTTCGGCCTATAAGCCTCGCCATCTCGCCTCCTGACCGCGATAGCTGCCATGCCCCCTCGCTCGACCGCCCCTCGTTCGACGTCTTCTCCCTCGACCGCCGCCGCAACCGATGCGGCCGGCCTTGTCATTCCGCAGATTTCCTCCTTCCGCCGCATCGTGGTGAAGGTCGGCTCGGCGCTGCTGGTCGATTCAGGCCGCGGGCAGCTGCGCCATGCCTGGCTGGCGGCGCTGGCCGAGGACGTGGCGGCGCTGCACCGCGAAGGCAAGGAGGTGCTCGTCGTCTCCTCCGGCGCCATCGCGCTCGGCCGCAACCTCCTGAAGATGCCGAAGCGGCCGCTGAAGCTGGAGGAGAGCCAGGCGGCGGCGGCCGTCGGCCAGATCGCGCTCGCCCGCACCTGGTCGGAAGCGCTGGCGCATGAGGGCGTCACCGCCGGGCAGATCCTGCTCACGCTCGGCGACACCGAGGAGCGCCGGCGCTATCTCAATGCCCGCTCCACCATCTCCAAGCTGCTGGAGCTGAAGGCGGTGCCGGTGATCAACGAGAACGACACCGTCGCCACGTCGGAGATTCGCTATGGCGACAATGACCGGCTCGCCGCCCGCGTCGCCGGCATGGCCAGCGCCGACCTGCTGGTGCTGCTCTCCGACATTGACGGGCTCTATACCGCCCCGCCCAATGACGACCCCGATGCGGCGCTGATCCCGGTGGTGCCGCGCATCACCGCCGAGATCGAGGGCATGGCGGGGGCGGCCGGCTCGGAACTGTCGCGCGGTGGCATGAAGACCAAGATCGAGGCCGGCAAGATCGCCACCACCGCCGGCGCCCACATGGTGATCGGCTCCGGCAAGGTGAAGAACCCGTTGCGCGCCATCGAGCAGGGCGCGCGCTGCACCTGGTTTCTCGCCCCCGCCAATCCCGTCGCCTCGCGGAAACGTTGGATCGCCGGCTCGCTGGAGCCGCGCGGCACGCTGCATCTCGATGCCGGCGCGGTGGCGGCGCTGCGCCGCGGCTCCTCGCTGCTGCCGGCGGGGGTGAAGCTGGTGGAAGGCGAGTTCACCCGCGGCGACGCGGTGCTGCTGCGCGGCCCGGACGGCGCCGAGGTGGGGCGCGGGCTGGTGGCCTATGACCACGACCATGCCGAGCGGATTCGCGGGCGCTCGTCCGACGAGATCGCCGCCATCACCGGGTTCGAGGGGCGGAGCGCGATGGTGCACCGGGACGATCTGGTGCTGGGCGGGGGTGGATAAGGGCTGCGGCGGGTCGTTTCGCGATACCTTCGCCGGATCGTGACTGACGGGATTTCCGACGGGCCCTAATCTATGCGGCATGAAACGCCGCACGCTTCTCGCCGCTCCGCTGCTGCTCCTCGCTCCGCGCCCGGCGCGGGCCCAGGATGCTCCCTCCACCTTCCCGACCCTGCTCGACGAAGCCGCTCGCCTCACGCCGCTCCGTACGGTCATCGTCGCCCGAGACGGCGCCACCGTCGCCGCCCGCGCCTATAATGGCGCCCGGCTCGACGCGCCCGCCAACATCAAGTCCGCCTCGAAATCGGTGATGTCGTGCCTCGTGGGCATTGCCATCGACAGGGGCGTGCTCGCCGGCCCCGACCAGAAGATCGCCCCGCTGCTGGAGGCCGACCTGCCGGAGGATGGCGACCCGCGGCTCGGCGAGATCACCATCGGCCATCTGCTCTCTATGCAGGCGGGGCTGGCACGCACCTCCGGGCCGAATTACGGGCGCTGGATCTCGTCCCGCAACTGGGTCCGCGCTGCTTTGGCCGGCGGTTTCGCCGACGAGCCGGGCGGGCAGATGCTGTATTCCACCGGCTCGACGCATCTGCTCTCGGCGATCCTGACGCGAAAGACCGGCCGCTCGACGCTGGCGCTGGCGCGCGACTGGCTCGGCCCGGTGGAGGGCTTCGCCATCACGTCATGGGACCGCGACCCGCAGGGCATCTATTTCGGCGGCAACCAGATGGCGATGCGCCCGTCGTCGCTGCTGGCCTTCGGCGAGATCTACCGGCGTGGCGGCACCGGCGCCGATGGGCGGCGTGTCATATCCGCGGCGTGGATCGAGCGGTCGTGGCAGGTGCGCACCCAGTCCCGCTTCACCGGCGACGGCTACGGCTATGGCTGGTTCCGCCGCACGCTGGGCGGCGCCGACGTCGCCTATGCCTGGGGCTATGGCGGGCAGATGCTCTATGTCGCTCCCGAGCCCGGCATTACCATCGCCATGACCTCCAATCCCGACAGCCCCGCCGGCCGCACCGGCCATCGCGACGATCTGCACCGGCTTGCCGCGGGTCTCATCGCCGCCGGCTGAAGGTAGTGAACGAACGTTCAATGTGTTGCGTTTCGATGGCGTCCGAAAGCTGTGTTATTTCGCAATCGTTCAATTCGCGCCCAATTCGCGTGCATGCAACGCCGCGCCGCTGCTGAAATCGGCATCATCGCCGAATGATCGGCCGGACGTCTCATCGGAAAACGTCGGCGATTTCCGTGCAATCCTCGCCGGTCCCTTGTCTGGCACGCTTCGTGCTCCGTTCTGGGGACCCGTTCCGCCCAGGGAGGGCGGCCCATAGCGAGGACATGGACGTGACGAAGAAGACCGACGCTCGAAACTCGTCAAACGAAACCCTTCTGGCGGCGCGCACCTTCACGCGTCGCGTGCTGCTCAAGGGCGCGCTCGGTGCCGGTGCGGTGGCTGCCTCCGGCCCGTGGCTGGTGAAGGACGCCTTCTCCTCCTCCGGCGAGCTGAGCCTGCTCAACTGGGACGACGAACTGCCGAACCCGGTGATCCCGAACTTCGAGAAGAAGACCGGCATCAAGGTGAAGACCACCCCGTTCTCGCAGAACGAGGAGCAGATCAACAAGCTGCAGGCCACCGCCGGCGAGGGTTTCGACCTGTGCGAGCCCACCCGCGACCGCGCCCCGCAGTTCAAGGAACTCGACGTCCTCGCGCCGTTCGACACCAACAAGCTGCATCTCGACAACCTGCTGCCCTCGATGCTCGAGGCCTCCACCAGCGTGTGGACCTGGGACGGCAAGCTCTACCATGTGCCGCATTGCTGGGGCTCGGAGGCGATCTCCTGGCGCACCGACCTCGCGCCCGGCCTGACCTATGACAAGCTCAGCTACGGCACGCTGTGGGCGCCGGAGTTCAAGGGCAAGATGCAGGGCCGCCCGCACTCGCTGCTGCTCGGCATCGGCCTGTGGATGGACGCCACCGGCAAGCTCCCGTCCAACCGCATGCTCGATGCGTTCAAGGACGAGGAGACGATGAAGAAGATCTACGATCCGATCCTCGCCTTCGCCGTTGCCAACAAGGCGCAGGTCAAGCAGTTCTGGGATTCGTCTGATAACACCAAGTCCGGCTTCATGGAGAATGGCTGCGTCATCGGCCAGACCTGGGACGGTCCGCCGCTGTCGCTGAAGAAGCAGGGCAAGCCGGTCACCTATATGGCGCCGCAGGAAGGCGCCATCACCTGGGTCGACGGCTGGGCGATCACCAAGGGCGCCAAGAACATCGACCAGGCCTATGAGTGGCTGAACTACATCCACTCGCCGGAGGTCTCCGCGCAGGTCGCCGACGGCTCGGGCTACAACCCGGTGGTGAAGGGCGCCGATGCGTTCCTGTCCGAGGTCGCCAAGAAGAACTTCTCCGAGGCCTATCCGGGTGACGCGCTCTCCAAGCTGTGGAGCCGCCCGCCGGAGCCGTCGTGGTACGCCGAGCTGCGCACCCAGTATGCCGAGAAGTTCAAGGCGGCCTGATCGCGCCGTCCCTATGCCCGTTCCGGGGCCGGTTCGCCGGCTCCGGTCCCATAGCTCGGGCGGATTTCGATCCGCCCGCGCCCGTCCGAATCCCCGCTGAAACATACCGGAGGCCGTATGGCTGCCGCCGTCGAGCTTGAAGGCGTCAACGTCACGTTTGGCGATTTCGTTGCGGTCCGTGACGCCAATCTCGTCATCGAAGCCGGGGAGTTCTTCTCCTTCCTCGGTCCGTCCGGGTGCGGCAA
>NZ_JBXASN010000030.1:0-23144 GCF_058809335.1 Ancylobacter sp. GW821-FHT10E12
GGCGAGCGCTTCACAAGGGCCATGGCGGCCTGATGTTCAACCCCGCCGCCCCGCACACGAAATTCCTGACAGTCCCCCAACACTTTGAGCAACGCTATGGCATCATCCCTTTTAACGTCGTGGCAATAGCGAGCCAGCATTGCTTGAACACACGACGTGCCCTCCATCGGGAGTGCGGCACTGTTTACAATTGTCTCCCAGATTCTGTCCGTAAAGTGCAACCTGCGGGCCGCGATAGCCAGCCTGTAAACGATACCTGCCGGAAGGGCGGTCGCTCTCGCGCAGGCGTCAAGCGTGGCTTCGACATGGACCAGTGCCTCGTGCAGCTGCGCCACCACATCATCGTCGATCAGCTCGCCCGAATGGTAGGCCTCGAAGACCTTACCGATCATCGGCACGAAATCGGCATGAACCTTCCAAGCCACTGACTCGGGGCCGAACAGGCCGGGATCGCCCGGCGGTTCATCAAAGTTGATGACGCTGGCGCCCGTGATTTTTCGGATGTTGCGCTGGATAGCGGAGCGAACAGGGTTCAACACGTCCTCGCGAAAGCTGAGGGCTTTGGGCTGACGAACGTTTCGATCACGCCGCGGATCTGCCCGCGGATGCTGACCACGTCCCCGCCCTTATAGCTAGGCCGCGGATCGACCGTCGGTGAGAACCACGTGAAAGCGCCATTGCCGTCGTGACCATCGCTCGCGCAGGATGGCGGAGCCCGCCGCTGGCGCATCCTTGTGATGTGTCAGAGGGAGAGAGGCGCGCGGCCCTCTCTCCCGGCACGCCGCCGCCCACGGTGTCCCCCATCTTCCTTCGCTTCGCTCCGTGCAGACCGGGGAGCCCCCTCCGTGTCCGGGGCTTGCCCCCTCTCTCCCCGCTGTTCGCCACGAGGCAGGGGTTCAGGAGGCCCTGAACCCCGAGGGGAAAGGGCTTCCGGCAGGCGCTTGGAGCGCCTGCGAACCCTAACGCGAAGGAGAAACCCTATGAATATAAATTAAACCACCCTGCCATTGGGCAAGCTGGTGCCCTGCCCCGCCAATGTGCGCCGTACCCACAACGAGGCGTCTGTCGCCGAAATGGCCGCCAGCCTTGAGCATCACGGCCTCATCCATAACCTTGTGGTGCGCAAGGCTCCCAAGGGCGGCATCTATGAAGTGGTGGCGGGCGGACGGCGTTTGACCGCGCTGCGCCGCCTGCTGAAGGACGGGCGCGCCGTGCAGGGCGTCACCGTCACCAAGACCTTCCCCGTGCGGGTGATGGTGCGAGAGGATAGCGGCGCCGAGTTGTCGCTGGCCGAGAACGTCCAGCGCGTCGCCATGCATCCTGTCGATGAAATCCTCGCCTACCGCGACCTCGCGGCGCAGGGAGAAGAGGTGGACAACATCGCCGCCCGGTTCGGCCAGTCGTCCGTCACCGTACGCCAGCGGCTGCGGCTGGCCTGTCTGTCACCGCGCATCCTTGATGTCTTGCGGGAAGGGGAGATGACCCTTGAGCAGGCCAAGGAGCTCGCCATCAGTGATGACCCTGCAGCGCAGGAGCAGGCGTGGTTCGAGCAGCCGAGCTGGAACCGTGATCCTACCATTTGAACCAGGCATAAGGCCGACAGCAAGCGGTTTCGTGGGTCCTGAAGCTGGATTCGAGTTGCCACTCGGTGACCCGCCGGCTGACCGAGGAAGGCGCGACGCACGCCTCTCCGCACGAGAACGTGGCGAGGCTGCGCAACTGGATGGTGAAAGCGACGCTCTGCTGCCATTTCGCCGCGACGGCTCCGTCATCAGGATACGCGACATGGATCTGCATCCGTTGCCATGGCCTCACGACAAGGAGCGTATCACCGGCCGGATAGGGGCAATGCGGGCTAGCGGCATATGGGAATGCGCGAACATCGTGGCGCGTTGATTGAGATGCATCACAGTCGAAACGAACCCAACTGGTCGCGCTCGGTTGTTAGCGGATCCGAGAACAGCGGGCGTGGCAGTGCGGCCACACCAGCCCCGCCGATCTGCTCTCAAGCCGTTGGCATGTTTTGGACTTCAGGTCACGATGGACCATGCCATATCGCTTCGCTCGCCTGTCCCTGATTGCCCTGAGCATTGGCAGCGGGATAGTGGCAACGTCTGCGGAAGCGGATGACTGGGGTAGCCTCGTCGCCGTGTCCTCCACCATGGGCGTATATGACGGACGGGTGTGTATTGGAGAAGCGACGCGCGGCGATATCGGCTGCCCGACCTATGCGCCGCAAGTGGGTACGGACGGGGCGATTTCCGCCACACGGTTTGTAGGAGACGGCTCCGGGCTCACCAACCTGCAAGGCGCCAGCGCAGACCGTATCACCTCCGGCACCACCTCCATGCTGGCCATCTCCACCACCGGCTATATTTCCATCACCCAGGCTGCCACCAACACCGGCTGGTTCGATCCGACGCGCGGGCTGGTGACGCTGGGGGTTTCTTCCACCGGACGGATTAGTGCCGTTGAGCTGACTGTGCGAGGGAGCATTGATGTTGTGACGGGCATAAACAATATTCTGGTGGGTCAGTTCGCAGGGCAATCGCTCACAGGGCAGAGAATTACGGCTGTAGGGTATAGCGCGGCCCAGTATAGCCCAGGTTTTAATACTACCGCCGTTGGTAATTATGCCGCACAGTACATCAGCGGTTCCAATGTAACGGCGCTAGGCTATGCGGCCAGTCAATTCAACAGTCAGGGAAATGCCACAACTGTCGGGCATGGGGCTGGTCAGTACAATGCGGGTTCGGCACTCACAGCTTTTGGGTATCTTTCCGGACAATACAATAGCAACAGCCAGGTTACCGTTATCGGGAATAGCGCAGGCAGGTACAATACGGGCATCAGCCTGACAGCCCTTGGGTATCAGGCAGCGCAAAGCAACACTTATGCCAACGTAACAGCGCTGGGTTATAACGCACAGCCGGACAAGGCCAACCAGGTAGTGCTGGGCAACAGCAGCGTGGTTGAGGTGAGCACGACAGGGGTTATCCTCGCAGCGGGGGTCTCCACCACGGGCGGCATCAGCACCACTTGGGTGAAGCTGGCTGACAACACCAGTCTTTCCTGCACGCCCGAGCGCTACGGTACCATCCGCTACACGAATGGCCGCATGTCCATGTGTATGCCCAGGTAGCGGAGGGCGCTGCCCACAGCTGCAGCATCTGGCATGACGCTGCCCTCGCCCACTGGTACAAAGAGTCCGACAATTCAAACCATTTCCGGCCATCGGCCCCGCAACGCCTCCCGGCACACGCGGAGGCCGAGGAATCATTCATGTCCCGCACCGTCAGAGAGCTTGCCATCGACCCGGCCCTCTGGAAGGGGACGGATCTCGCCGCTCGGCTCGCCGGGCATTTCACTGATATCGTACCGTGGACGGATTTTGTCGGCTTGGTACATCAGCGGAAGGATGCTGATCCGACCGCCGACCTTGCCGGATTCCGGCGCCTCTACGACCGCCACGGCGATCCCGTGCTGGTCGCCCTCGTCACCTGGCGCGGCAAGGCCAGCCAGTGGCGGTTTCCGCTCGTCGGCTGGTTTACCGACCCCGACGACGGCGAGCGCTATCTCGTGTTCGAAGCATGGCTGAAGCGCATCGGGCTGGATACCGGCTATGCCATCCGGGATGAGTCTATTTCGACCTGTCCGGTGTGAACGAGCCAGGCCCGCCGTGAGGCGGGCCTGGCTTCATCCGGGCTGTACTGAATCTGGCAAGCATGGCCACGAGTTCAGTCTGGCGGTGTGTCCCGGTTTTTGCCATAACGCTCTTCAGATGATTGCGTGCCGTCTCGTAGCTAATGCCGAACTCATCAGCCAGATCACCGAGGGCTGCTCCAGTCGATAGACCCGCCGCGATACGGGCTTCTCTCTCGGTCAGGGCGAACACGCTGCGCAGGACCGCCTCTGCGGGGCGATCGCGACGATTAAGGTCATCAAGTACGATGCAGGCCTGGCAGAGATCCAGCGCATTGCTGGTGAGACTATCCAGACGGAGCACATAGGCGATGACTGGAAGCGATGCACGCCGGGGCAGCGTGACGGGTCGTGTCGCAACATTTCCCCTCGTGTTCCAGATCACGTCGTGCATAACCCGCTCGAGCGCGGCTTGCGCATCCCTGTTCGTGCTGACCAGTCGACGTCCGCGTATCAGCAGGTCAGGGCCAAGCATTTTTTCTACAGAGGCATTACATTTTATAATATTGCCAAACCCATCGAGCATCAGGAGTTCATCCGCTTCCTCAACGTCGTCGAGGCGGCGGTGCCGGCCGGCAAGGTCGTCCACGCCATCATGGACAACTACGCCGCCCACAAGCACCCGAAGGTGCAGCAATGGCTCGAGCGCCATCCGCGCTGGGTCTTCCACTTCACCCCGACCTCGGCCTCCTGGCTCAACGCGGTCGAGGGCTTCTTCGCCAAGCTCGCCAAGAGGCGCCTGAAGCGCGGCGTGTTCCGATCCATCGCTGATCTCCAGGCCGCCATCAACCGCTTCGTCGCCGAGCACAACCAAGCGCCGAAACCCTTCCTCTGGCGCGCCGATCCGGACACCATCATCGCTGCCAGAAACCGTGGGTTCCAAACGTTGGAGTCAATCCACTAGCGAAAAATACGCAGATATCAAAAAACTGATTGGTAAGTAGGACGCCAAGCCAGCAGGTCAGATCAGGACCCGCTCGACTTCGTCCAGCGTCACCTCATCTGACCGCCGGTCATAAAGCTGGGTGGTGCGCGTCGAAGAATGGTTGGCCATGGCGGCGGCACGCTCGAGCGTGCCGCCGTTTTTCAGGTAAGCGGCGATACTAGAGCGGAATCCGATCAGGTTGCATCGTATCGTGCGGCGCTGAAGTAGTTGGCGCACTCGGCGGGCGGGAAGTGATCGATCGAGCGTCCGATGGCGTCCCAGAGGCCGCCGATGGTTCGTTGGGCGGCCTTTCGGAGCAGCGCCTTGAGCTTGGCGAAGGCGTTCTCGATGGGGTTGAAGTCGGGGCTGTAGGGCGGGAGGTAGCGCAGCTCGGCGCCCGCCGCCTCGATCATCGCGCGAACGCGCGGCCCCTTATGGCTGGACAGGTTGTCCATGACGACGATGTCGCCGGGGCGCAGTTCCGGGATCAACACCTTGTCGACATAGGTCTCGAAGGCGTCGCGGTTGATCGGCCCATCCAGCACGAAGGGGGCGATGAAGCCGCGAAGTGTCAGCGCGCCGACGAAGGTCGTGGTCTTCCAATGGCCATGCGGCACGCTCACCCGAAGCCGCTCGCCGCGCCGGCAGCGCCCATGGCGGCGCGCCATGTTGGTCGAGGCCCAGGTCTCGTCGATGAACACCAGTCGCTCGGGATCGAGGTCGGGTTGATCCTCGAACCATCGTTCGCGCCGCATCAGGACGTCGGGGCGGTCTTGTTCGGCGGCGTGCGCGGTCTTTTTTTGCGCGTGATGGCGTGCCGAGCGAAGAAGCGTTGGATCGCGCCGAAGCCGAAGGCCAGACCCTGCTTCGCCAGGCTCGCGCGAACTTCTTCGATCGTGGCGTCCCGACCCGAGCCGAGCGCCGCCACCACAGCGTCATGGTGCGCCTCGATCCGATCCGAACGCCGGTCCCCGCCAAGGCGCCCGGGGCGAGGATCGCCCTGATCGCGCTCCCGTTTGCGCCAGCGGCTGACGCTAGCCGCGCTCACGCCAAATCGATCGGCCGCCTCACGATGCGTCGCACCCGCCGCGACAGCGCCCAGAACTCGAACGCGAAGATCGACCGACAGTGCTCTCGACATGTCCGCCAGCCCCCATCCGGCAGACACCATGAATCGCTTCCCGCCCGATTTGGGAATCCCCCGCGATTCACTCAGGTCGGGTTCCGCTCTAGTCGCTCGGAAGGTATGATTCCCTTCGTGGCAATCCCGGCCGCCGCCGCCCGATCATCACATAGGCGTGGCTGGGGTAGGGGGGCGTAAGCTGCCCGGCCCGGCCCCTGATCGTGCGGAACAACGGCCCCTTCGGATCACCTGCGAGCCCGCAGCCATTAATATAGGCGTGCAGGTAGGCCTCCAGATTATGGTGGCAGGGCATCTCATGCCGCTTGCCACCCTTCTCGTGCAGCCGCACCCACAGGCGCCGGTTCTGCACATAGACATCCTCGACCTTCAGCGACACCGGAGCACGCGAAGGAATAGACCATAAGTCCGATCAGCGCCCGGTCACGCAGGCCGATCGGGGTGCTGGTATCGATCGCATCGAGGAGCGCCCGCGCCTCGTCCGGCGCCAGCACCGGCGTGTGGCCCCGCTTCACGCTATGCGAGGGCCCGCGCACCGACGCGGCCGGATTCACCGGCACCACCTGGCCGGTCACCAGCCAGTCGAACAGGTGTCGTACCGCCGCCAGCCGCTGCTTGGCGGTCGGCACCGCATGCGAGCGGGTCTGCATTTCCACCCAGGCCGACACATGCAGCGGCCGCACCTCCGCCAGCGACGGCACGCCCTGATCGGCACACCAGGTCAGGAAATCCGCCACGGCGCGCCCGTAGGCGCGGCGAGTATGCGGGTTACGGATGTTAGCGGTAAAGAAGTCGATGAAACGCGCCTGTGCATGATCGCCTGCAGAGGCGATGAGCGGAGGTAGATGATGCAGAGCTCGATGGGTGAGCTGGCTCATTTGCCGCACAATTCTAGCCAAGCCGCCTTGAAACCGGGAGCAATCTCGTAAGGCGCGTCCTCGCCCTGCTTCCGATACCATGCACCATCAGCCAAGGGCGGCACACTGCCTCCTCCGAGGATCGCCGTGGTGACACGACCAAGCGCCGTACTGATCAAATCCCGTTCAAATCCCTGACTATGCATGATCTCGATCGGAGAACGTTCCATCACGACGTTGTCGATGACGCTGAGCATGTCAGTCGCTTTGTAGACGCGACTGGGCTTCTCCAGATTGGCGCTTCATGCACTCTCATCAACCAGTCCATGTCTACCCTCATATATATGATGAAGGAAATTGTCTCACATTAAACTTGGTTGTCCTGTTTCACTTCCACCACCACCGAGCTCTCCGATAATCTGTGCGACGTACCGTGATCGGGTAAGCAACGTCCCGTAATTTAACAATCAGGCGCTGCGGCGGAAGGCGTTGGATTTCAGCCGCGTCCATCAACCAGTAACCGCTTTCCGTCGTGCTGCTCTGGCGTTGGGGACCGGCGCCTCGCTTTTCGTGCCGTGCAAGGCCGGACGATCGCGTCACCGTCGTCGTATGCCCAAGCATCTCACTGGCATATTCCGCCGTCTGGTTGTCATTCACCCCGAAAAACACCCGGCAGGTCGCATTGGCGAGGAACGCGTCGGCGGCATCGCCATACACCATGCGCACCTGCGGCAGGTTCTGCCAGATCAGCACGGGAGTGCAGTAGGCGCGGAGCAAGCCGGACTGGCGCTGGAGAGCGTCGAGCTGGCCGAGTACCGCGACCTCGTCGAGCAGCAGGATGACCTTCGGGCCGGTGCGTGGCGCGTGCTTGGCGCGGGTTAGCTGCGTGATGACGCAGCCGGTCATGACCCGTAGCCAGCGGTCGTAGACCTGCAACAGGTCCTCATCGACACAGAGGAACAGCGTAGTCACCTGTCTCGTGAGCTCGGACAGGGAGAATGTCGAATAAGCCGAGAGCTGCCCTGCCGGTGAGCCCGATGACCAGGGCTCCGTGGCCTTCTGCACGTTCGAGAGAATGCTCTCGAATTCGCCGGCCTTGGCAGATGGCTTCTGGGGAAGCTGGCTGAGAAACCCTGCCGCAATCTCGGCGGCGAGGATGGAGTCGCCGCCGACGATCTCTTCGAGCGTCGCCCGCGTGGTCTCGCCGCCGCCGGCCGAAAGTCGGCGGACATAGGCGAGGTTGCGCAGTTCCGGCGGGGCGCGGAGCGTGTGCAGGATCAGCGCGGTCAGCAACGAGGTGGCCTTGTCATCCCAGTGGGCTTCGCGGGCATCGGGCTTGATCATCAGCTTGGCGAGCGCCTTGGCGTCATCGGCTTCCATGTCCGTTTGCACGCGAATGATGTCCATCGGGTTCCAGCGGTCGGATTCCGTCAGATTGGCCGGGTTCATCATGCGCACGGTGCCGAACTCGCTGCGGCGGTGGGCCGTGATCCGGTAGTTCTCGCCCTTGGGATCGGTGACCAGGATCGAACCGGGATAGTCGAGCAGGGTCGGAATGACGATGCCGATGCCCTTGCCGGCGCCGGTGGCGGCGAACACCATCATCAGCCCGTCCTGGGTGAAGCGGATGAGGGGGCCGAAGGGGATTTTGCCGATGATCGGCCCCATGCCGCGGGTGAGGCCCGCCCGCCAGATCTCCCAGCGGCTGGCGAAGCGGGCGGATCCGTGCGGCGGTCCTTTGCGGGCGCGGGTATACCAGCGGTAGAGCTTGTAGAGGCTGCGGATCAGCCAGAACAGCACGCGAAAAATGAGGCGCGTCAGGCGCCAGAGTAACACTACGAGCCGCCAGATTACCCCATTGCCTGGCAGGCTAGCGGCGAAGCGAAGCGACCGACAGCCCAGAAACCCACGCCTTACCGGTGGGGGCTAAAGTTGATATGGAGGAGTGGCCGTGATCGGATGACCAAGGTCCGATCTGGCCTCTCTTCAGGGTGCTACCGTCCGAAGATGGCATTGAAGAACGTGCCGACATTTGGCCGGGGATCGTTCAGCGCCGTCAGGGCGCCGGGATGGCCGAGACTGGCGGCCTGTTGCAGCAGCATCCGGTCGTTCTCGCCCGGTAGCGGGCGTATCTCCCCGGTCTTGATCAGCAGCGCCAGCGTCACCATCGCGTCCGGATCGCCGCGCGCCGCACCCTGACGCAGCAGCACCGCCGCGCGCGGGATGTTGCGGTCGCGCGTGATGATGACCATGGCCAGATTGTCGAAGGCGGCTGGGTATCCCTTCTGCACGAGTTCGGTCAGCAGCGGCGCCGCGCTACCGGGATCGGTGCTCTGGAAGGCACGGGCCAGCTGGTACGTATAGCTGAGCTGCTCGGGCAGCACGCTGCTCGCTAGCTGGCAGGCCTGCACGGCTGCGGCGGCATTGGCGCGCAGCTGCGGCATGGGAACGCCTGCTGTGCCGGGCGTGCGGTTGCGATCGAGCGGATTGGCGGCGAGCAGATCGCATTGCAGCGCTGCCTCCCGAACCGAAGGGGTCGGGGCGGCGCTGCCCGGCGCGCCCGACAGGTCCGGCTCCAGAGCCGACAGCCCACTCCATCCGGCCGCAGGGCTGGTGGCGGGCGACTGTCCCTGGCGCGCCAGCTCGAAGCTGGCCCGCTCGGCAGCGAGCGCGGCCTTCTCGTCTTCGAGCTTAGCCCTCTCGGCTTTCAATTGGCTGATATCGGCCGCGAGGGCCTTGCGATCGGTCTCCAGGCTTTGGCGTCCTGCCGCCAGCTCAGTCGTAGCGTTGGTCACTTGGGTATATTCGCGGGCGAGGCGGGTACGTTCGGCCTCCAGCTGCGACTGTTGCTGCGCGCTGCTGGTGCGGAGCACCGCAGTTTCGTCTTGCAACGTGCTGAGTTGCGCGTCGGAAAGGGAGATGGCTACCCACCAACCAGCGACGGCGCCGATGGCGAGGGCCACAAGTGCCGAAGTACCCGCGATCAGCAAATGGCGGGGTCCCGTCTGGAGCTGGACCTTCGATGCAGGGGGGTTCGACCGGGGTCGAATCCTGTGCGGCGGCCCGGCTGGTGCCGGTGGTAGGTCTACGGCGATGGCTTCGGCGATCGCCGCAAGATCCGGCGGCCAGGAGGTCTCCTGCGCGAGGCTGGCGGTTGGGATCTCCAGCCGGATCGGCGCTCCGGGAGGCAGGCTCTGGCCGTCGACCTCCAAGATATAGGCGTCGTGCGGGTCGAGGATCGCTGCGAGGGGCACGAAGCTGGGGCTTGCCTGCCAGCCCGCACCTGTGAGGAATTTGCCGGTGCGGCGATCGCGCAGGATCAGCTGCGGCCGCTCCTCGCCGCAGCCGGTGAGGATCACCCTGCCGGAGCCGGACTCGCGGGCGAGGTTGACCGTCATGGTGTCGCCCCCCAGCTGCCATAGAGGTCGGCAAATAGCTCACAACGGTAGTACGGCAGCAAGGTCGCCAGAGCGGCGCGGCGGTTCCGCATCATCACCAGTTGGAGCTGAGGCGGCATGGCGCGGATATCAGCCGCGCTCGCCACCTGCTCGCGCTTGAAGCGCAAGTTCTCGGTCGTGGTGGTGCTGAAACTCTGGCTGTTATTGTCGCCGCTGGTGTGCTGGGAATTGTCCCAGTTCCAGCTCCAGGAGGTCGAGGAGCCGTCGCTCGACTGCTCCGAGGTCGAACTGGTGGTGTAGCTGTGCTCATACTCTTCGGTGCTGCCGAGCTGGCGCGACAGCAGTTCGGCGAGGTCCGGATCGCTCACCCCGAAATAGCACGCCGCCCCGGCATTGGAGATAAAGGTCGACCAGTTGTCGCCATAGAGGTCCTTGAGCTGGCCGATGCTCTGGGCAAAGGTCCAGAGCTGCACCCCGTAACCGGCGAGATAGGCGACCCCATTCTCGATCGGCGGCATGGAGCCGAGCGCGGGGAACTCGTCTAGGAGAAACAGCACCGGGCAAGGGGGGTGCGGGCGCCAGCCCGGTTGATCGGTCCAGGCGCCGGGACGGGTGAGCTCGATGGCGGCAAGGCCGACGATCATGCGCAGCAGCGGGCTGTAGTCGCGCAGATATTCCGGTGGGATAATCAGGTAGACCGTGGTCGGCGCCGGCTGCTGGTCGAGCGGGCGGCACATGCTCGCCTTCAGTTCCGAGAACTGGAAGCTGCTCGATGCCGTTGCCCGCTGGAGCCGTTCGGACAGCCAGATGTTCATGGTCGCCCGGCAGGTGGACAGTATCCCGGCCCGCACTTTCGGATCATGGTCGAGGAAGGTGTTGAGCATCGAGATCAGCACCGTATTGTGGCGGCGGCTGGCCGCTTCGCCCATGGTGTTGAGGCTCTCGTCAAAGGCAGACTCGCGCTCGTCCTTCCGGCTCTCCGCCGCCGGGATAAAGCGCGAGGGAAAGAGCAGTTGCACCACCCGCAGCATGCAGCGCATGGGATCGCCCGGGGCATAACTAGTGGCGACGAAATAGAGCAGCGTGGTGGCGAGGTTGCGCGCCTCGAGGTCCCAGAACTCCTGGCGCGGACGCGCCGGCACCAGCATCTCCGAGAGCAGCCGCACATCGTCGAAGGTGAAGGAGGTGGGGCTGCCGTCAGTCTCGACGCGGATGAAGTCGAACGGGTTGTAGGTGTCGGAATACTCGTCAAATGGCGCGAACTTAATGACCCGGGCGCCGGGGAACATGGCGGCGCGGTGCTCACCGGTGATGGCGTAGTTCTCGCCCTTGATGTCGATGACCAGGCAACTGCCGCCATAGGTCAGCAGGTTGGGGATGATCTGCCCTGCCCCCTTGCCGGAGCGGGTCGGCGCGATGGTCAGCAGGTGACCGTCCTCGTTGAACTGCAGGATGCCGGCGTCGCGTGAGGCACCGTTGCCGCCATCCCCGGTGATCACCCCGAGGAAAGGTCGATGCATGCCGGGATAATCCCGGACCAGTGGGTCGCCGCGGGGACCGCCGCGAACCGCCCTCCCCTCGGACGGGGTCAGGAAGCAGCTGAGGCGTTCGCCGCCCCATGGCAGGCTCACGTGCCAGCGTGAACGCCAATAATCGCGCCAGAGCTCGGAGAAGGCGTCGGCAGTGGGTGCCAGGAGTGCGCCCTTCATGGCGCGGCCTCCTCGGGTTCGGTTTCGGCGACGCTTGCCTCCGGTGCCGGCGGCGCGTCGGACTTGGGGGCCTCGCGCAGCCCCCACAACACGGCGAAGCGGCTCTCATGGGCGACCGCCGCCTGCTGGGTGATCTCCTCCTCCAGCCGGGTGCGCAGCGCCTCCTCAACCTGGTTGGCGGCGAGGACATCGTGGCGCAGCCGTGCCACCGAAAACCACAGCCAGTGATGCGGCGGACCGGTCAGGGCGCGGAACAGGTAGCTGAGCGCGTCGCCGGGATACGGCTGGAGCACGTCCAGCGGAAAGTCGTAATCCTTAAAGCCATAGCGCAGGCAGCGCAGGATGCCGGTCGGTTTGGTGTCGGGACGGGGCCGCCGGGAGACCACAACCGGGCGCTCTTCGGAACCCAGAGCGAGATAGGCGTCGATGAGCGGCGAGCGTAGGCTGGGATTGCGCTCGAGCTGCGCGGAGGCGTTGAACCAATGGCCGTCCCAGTCGAGGATGACCGCATAGCGGGGGCGCAGGCGTGCATGGACCTGTGCCAGTACCATCGTCGAGGAGCCGCGAAAGCGGAGCGGAAAGTCGTTGAACAGGCGGATCGGCCAGGCGGCATCGTCACCTTCAGAGGGATCGAAGATGATCAACCGCCAGTTCAACTCCTCGAAGCGTGTATAGGCCGGGTTCTGCGTCGGAAGCTCATCCGTCTCACGCAGGTCGGGCTCGAACTCGCCGGGCACGATCTCGATATTGCCGAATAGTGGCACGAGATCCGGCAAAGGTTCGGGTGGCGGTGTCTCGATCCGGAGAGGCTCGCGTTTCGGCTGCACCCGGCGGCGGCGCGTGCGCATCCACCCGATAAGCGCCGTGGCGACGACGACAAGGACTGCACCCAGCTCCAACGTCAGCATCGTCCGCTCCGCCCGCCAGTTCGCTGATTCTTCCGAGGTATCCAGGTCTGGTCAAGCCGGAAATGCCGGTCTAGGATTGAAACTGCGCCTCGATACCCGCGAAATCGAGTGGTGCGAGGCTGACAGCGCGGAAATCCCTGGCGGAGGGCTGGGCTTATGAGCGTTGACGACGTCAATTGGGAGCTCAGCAAGCGGCTGAACAGTGCTCGCGCCGACCTCTCGGAAGCCAAGGCGAGCTTCGCCATTGCGGTGTTCCAGTCCTACCAGAACGCCGGCGCGGCCGAGCAGCGGATGCAGAACTATTTCTCGCGTCACGGCAAAGAGGCCCTGTTGCGGGAGCTTTCTGAAAACCCGGAGCAGTTCGGGGTTCGGCAGGGCCATGCCCTGACGCGTGACGGCTGGCGGGAAGGGGCACCCGAGCGGGAAGTGCGGGCGAAAGAGTCCCTGCTGACCTTGGCCGACAAGGTGGAGACGGTTGCGCAGTGCCATGAACGCGTGAAGGCCCTTCAGGAGAGCGTCGACCCGCAACTGCCGGAAATCAACCGGCAGCGCGAGCGCGGCCGGAGCGGGCTGGAGCGCTGACCCTGTCTGCTCGGATATCGGATGTCCGGCAATAAGTGCCGGCTGGGAGGCGGTTTCCGCGGAATAGCGGCATCTTCAGCGGCGGGCCGTCCCCGCCGTGGCGTGAAATCTTGCCTCAGGCCTTCATCGGGCAGAGGCTGACGACGTGAATCCTTATTCCGTTTCCTTGCGGCCGAATTCCCAAGTCGGCCACCGAACTCTCCCAACTCCCTGAGCGTTGGTCGCGAAGTCGTTCCCTTCGGATTCTCCTGAAGGGACCACCGCTGCGCGACCTGGATCGGTCGGGTATGCGCCGGGGCCGCGCCCCGAATCAAGCGCCTGCCCGCTCCTTCGCTTCCGCTCCCGTGTTGCCGCTTGACCTGGGCACGCCCTGACGGGCTGCCGCCGCCGTCGCCTGCCGTCACCCGACCGGCCGCGATGACGCGGTCGGCAACCAACAGGAGAATAACCCATGAAGAAACACGTCCCTAATCGCCCGAGCCATGCCGTCTATGTGGTGGAGGGCGAAGGCGAGAATGCTTTCTGGACCAAGATCGGTGCCGCCTGGATGCACGAGGATGGCGAGGGCTACAACATCCAGCTCACAGCCATGCCTCTGAGTGGCCGACTGGTGCTACGCAAGCCCAAGCCGCAGAACGAGGAGGCGGCGCGATGAGCACCGCCCGCATCCGGGAGTTGAACGATGCCTTCCGGACGTCGTTCATCGGCGGTCGGGTCATGCTGACCACGGGCGTGACGGCTTTGCCGTTGGCTGTTCAGGTGGCATTGCTCAAGGGTATCCGCCGGTTCACAGCCTTCGATACCGACAATGATCCGCATCACGAGCATGATTTCGGAGCGTTGGAGGTGGCCGGTGCTCGCTATTTCTGGAAGATCGACTATTACGATCTGGAGTTGGTCTATGGCTCTCCCGACCCGGCCGATCCCACCGTCACGATGCGTGTGCTCACCATCATGCGCGCCGACGAGTACTGAACTGAGGGCTGCTGCGGCGGCCCTTAGCTTTTTGGATGCCTGGTCAGCCGCCCAGGTGTCGCGGCAATCCCTATGCGGCCTCAGATTCGCCGGGCGATCGGACTTCGGTGGAATGAAGCTTCTTCGACCATCGAAGGGCGTGCCACTCACTTCGCCCCGCAAAAAAGGCCTGCCAACCATATTGCGTAAAGACGAAGGGCAAGGTCGAGCAACCGTTCCGGCACATCCGGGAGGACTTCTTCCTAGCCGGGTCGTTCCGTAAGACCAGTTGCAGCGTCGTCGGATTCGACGCTGCCGGCGCCGTTGCCATGCGTCGGCGCACGCGGCGCGAAACGGTGGTCGCCTTTCGAGGCGAAACTGCCAGCGTGCATCATGGCGATGGAGGCCTGCTGTGACGCTCATCATATGGGCCGGGCGTTGGCCTCGCAGGGCCACGAGGTCAGGCTGAAGTCACCGGATAGTCAGTAGCTGCCGAGCCGCGGTAGAGCCACTGCAACAGCGGACTAACCTCCAGGCCCTTACGCTTCCTGCTGATAGCCTGAAGCAGGGCGCCAATCGCATCCGGCGCGCTTGCTCTATCAAATGAACGGACCGCGCCCGTCCAGTTCGCAAGCGCTGGTAGCGCGAACGGAAACATCAAGACCCTCAAATAACTCCACGGCAGGCCACTCGTTCGATGAAATCTCAGGAACCTGCCCGAAAGACCAATCTCCTATCACCCCCGTTCAGGGAGTGATGCCGGCGTTCCAATCATCCACCCTTTTCGATTGTGGGGGCTCGGGATAATGGCGTAACCTCACCCTCGCCCATGTTCTGGCGTAGGCCCACGGCGTTACCCTTGCGGACGCGGCAGAAAAGATGGAGGCTAAGAGCAGATACTGCAACGGGGATCAGCGGCATGATACCACAGTCTCCAGTAACGTTGCCGAACGTTAGGCTGCATCCAGTCTGCCGCCGTAAAAACGGCGCAAATTCCAACCTCAGTCGATCCGACTGACGATTCTAAATCTAAACGAGAAAAAACGAATTGCCAAAGAAAAAATTAGGGTCACACCACCATCCTCCATAAGCTAGAGCTTCCGGCAACTTCAGAGGGCGGATCCTTGATTTTTTCGTAAATGCAGCACTATTATTCTATTTCCAATTCTACAATGGATCTTTCTCCATGTTGAAAATTTGGATAGTGAAACGATTTTTTATCTACCTATGGCTAGCAAGCTCTCTTGTATTGTTCATTGCCTTTGACGCTTGTGCGGCCGTTCGGATGATTCGTGCCGATACGAATGCCCAACCGACATCGACTACGGAATGCAGCGAATCAGTGCCAGAGGTGGCGCGCTACGCAATTCCGCAGGCGGCGGATAGCGAGAGAGCGCAGATTGTTTTTCTTGCGCGAGCGGGGCGTTGTGGGAATGACGGCGCAATCGGCTGGGCACGTCCAGTCGCGGAAGCGCCCGTGAGTGACACACAGAAGGGGTCAGATTGGGAAACTAGCGCTACGATGGAGGCGCTACGGTGGAGGCGCGCTTCATCAGCTTGAGTCGAGACCTGAATAGCCGGAAAGTGACCCGCTCCGAAGCGGGGGGCCAAATCCCTAGCGGCACCGTACTAATCATTAATGGCAATCTCTCGTACAGGGATTGCAGTAGAATCATACATATATTTAATGAATTAAGATGAATTGATGTCATATTTTTTTACATAATGCTATCTTATGAGCGTCAACGCACTGAAATTAGTATGAAGGCTGAGTGTGGCTGTGATGACTATTCCTGTCGATCCTAAGAGTGTTTCGATCCCTGCCCGCCTAGCGGGGGCGTTGTTCGGTCGGGGAGAGTTCGGTGCGGCTGAGCGTGTGCTCGTTGCGGCCGTTGAGGAGTTTGGCCGCCTGCCCTTGCTGCTGCATCGCCTTGCGGAGTTGGCGCTGCAGCAAGGTGACTATTTGGGGGCTCACGCATTGGTCGGAGAGATCCTGGCGGTCGAGCCGGGCGGGATCGCCGCATTGGACCTGCTTGCCCGCATTTACCAGCGGGAGGGCAATTTAGTCGAAGCGGAGCAGGTGGCCGTCCGGCTTGTATCTCTGGCGCCGGCCAATCCTGCACGACTGTGTCGTCTCAGTCATATATTGGCCCTTCGCAATAACCTGCCCCGGGCCCTTGCGTTGGCAGAGGAGGCGCTCTCTCTGGAGCCGGAGGCTGCAGGCACGTACCTTCATATTTCCGAGTTGCATTTGCGTGGCGGGAGCCACTCTGCCGCTGAAGCCAACGCCACGCGCGCGCTGGAACTCGCGCCGGGGGATCCACGCGCGCTGCGGCGGCTAAGCGAAATCGCACTTCGAGACGGAGATTTCGTGCGCGCCCGCGTCTTCGCTGAACAGGCACTGAATGCGGATCCGGCTAGCGTGCCAAACGGACTTACGCTTTCCATTGTACATTTGCGCGGCGGTGATCTGCTTGCCGCGGAGGCTGTGCTTTCCCCTGCCTTGGCTGCAGCTCCGCGCAATACGAGCCTGCTACGCCAACTTAGTGAGATTGCCTTTCGTGCCGGAGCGCGAGAGCGGGCTGTCGATCTACTGATACAAGCTATCGCGATAAACCCAGATGAAGTTATCAATTATAGCCAGCTGGCTGGCTTGCACCTGCGGTTAGGAAGGTTGGACGACGCCGAATCGGCCGCAACCCGCGCCGCTGAGATGGCCCCGGCCGATTCGGCAATATTGCGGCGGTTGAGTGATATTGTCGCCCGCCAGGGTGACATTGCACGGGCCTTCAGCTTGGTTGAGCGTGCGCTGGTGGCTGCCCCGGAACTCCCCGCAAACCATTTGTTTGTCGCCGAGCTGCATCTTCGGATTGGCGATTTTCCGACAGCTGAGGCTAGCGCTGTCCGCGCTCTGGAGCTCGCGCCTGGAAATCAGCAGATTCTGCTCCGCCTCAGCGACATTGCCGCACGGCATGGGGATTTCCCGCGCGCATTGGAATTTGCTGAGAAGGCGCTGGACAAAAACCCTCGCCAGCCTGCGAGTTATCTGCAGCTGTCCTCCGTACATTTACGTGCAGGGGATGTCGCCGCGGCAGAGGCAGCTGCCGCGCTGGCATTAGAAGTTTCTCCAGCTGATACCAATGCGCTGCGCCGCCTTAGCGAAATTGTTTTCCGCGGAGACGACAGAGAGCGCGCTTTTACTCTGCTGGCCCAGGCGATTGAAGTGAACTCATCCGAGGCTTCTTCCTACGGCCTACTTGCTGACCTATATCTGCGCCAAGGTGATTTGATCGATGCGGAGAGCGCTGCTGACCGTGCAGTGGAACTCG
This sequence comes from Ancylobacter sp. GW821-FHT10E12, assembly GCF_058809335.1. NCBI lineage: Bacteria > Pseudomonadati > Pseudomonadota > Alphaproteobacteria > Hyphomicrobiales > Xanthobacteraceae > Ancylobacter > Ancylobacter sp. GW821-FHT10E12. The sequence continues at coordinate 17,506 of NZ_JBXASN010000030.1, forward strand.
CGCCGGCCAATGCCTCCATGTTGCGCCGCCTCAGCCGCATTGCCTCCCGTAAGGGGGATACGGACCGCGCAATTGCATTCGCGCTGCGTGCCGCGGAGGTAGAGCCGGCAGCCGCCGTTAACCACATGAACATTTCCAGCTTGCGACTTAAGCAGGCAGACATCGATGGCGCAGAGCAGGCGGCACGCAATGCACTCCGATATGCGCCGCGCGATGCCAGTATTCTGCGTCGCCTGAGCGAAATTGCCGCCCGCAAGGGAGACCTCGAACTCGCGACAGCCTGGGCTAGGCAGGCGGTTGAATTTAATCCACAGGATGCAAACGCCCTTGGTCTATTGGCTGCCCAACAGCTCCGCCAAGGAGACGTGGAGGCAGCAGCCTCCAATGCCGCCATGGCGTTGGAGCAGGCTCCAGATCATCCCGTGATGCTGCGACAAATGGGTGAAATCGCCGTGCGTCAGGGTGATCCTGAACAGGCTAAGACTTGGCTGCGCCGAGCGATGGTGGCCACTATCTCAACAGGTGCGGCTGATTTATCTGCGTTTAGGCGCCTTGCCAGCCTATTGCTCGGGTTAGGTGACGCGGAGCAGGCTGCGGGAGTGCTACGTGAGGCGGTGAATTATCTGCCAGATCCCGACATAATGTGTCGGCTGGCCCAGATCCACGAGCGGTTGGAGGATTGGGATGGCGCGGCCAGTGTGTTTAACTCCGCCCTTGCCATCGCACAAGAGGATCCTATCGTGCAACGCTGCCATCGTGATTTTGAGAAACGCCGCAAACGCGCAATATTGGGATTATAATGGTCTTTCACAGGTGCAGTTCGCTCTTCGTGGAGTCCGCAGCTAAAACCTTACTAGGAATTGTCGTTTTATAGCGTATCAAATAAATAGGAGGATATTTGTTGAAATAACACAAAGAATTTGATGTTTTTATGAATCATAATTTGGAACGATTCCAGTTGATATATGCGCGATATGGAACTGGACGTTTGTTTTTGATAGATTGACATGTGGAATAGTGAGATTCAAAGGAATCATTAATATGGCGCAGAAAATAGTCCCTGTTGTGATGTGCGGTGGATCGGGAACACGGCTTTGGCCATTGTCTCGCGATTCGATGCCGAAGCAGTTCATCTCGCTATTCGGTCAAGAGTCAACATTTCAACGTACGGTCAAATTGCTGGCGGAGCCATCTATTTTCTTGCCACCAATTGTTATTACGGGCGCCGACTATCGTTTTACCGTATTAGAGCAATTGAATGCGATTGGAGTTAAGGCCAAGATTGTGCTGGAGCCTAGCCGGAGGGACTCTGCCGCTGCGGTTGCTGTTGCGACTCAGCTAGCCCTCTCGGATGATCCACATGCGGTTGTTGGGGTTTTCGCCGCGGATCATATCGTTCAAGACAGCGCGCTTTTTGTGGAAACGTGCCGCCGGGGCGCGGCCATTGCCGCGCAGGGGCTGATTGTTACCATTGGCATTCCGCCAACTCGCCCCGAAACAGGTTTTGGATATATCCGTCCCGGCGAGGAAATTGACATTGGCGCCTACCAGGTAGCGGCTTTCATCGAAAAACCCGATGCCGCTCATGCTGCGCAGTATATGGCAGAAAAATATATGTGGAATTCGGGAAATTTCATATTTGATGCCATGACGATGCGCTCTGAGCTGGAAATGCTGGAGCCCAAGGTTCTGGACGCGGCAACCGCAGCGCTAGCAAACGCAACAGTTGATTTGGATTTTCTTCTGCTTGACGCTAAGCGATTTAGTGAAGCGAAGAAAAGTTCGATTGATTATTCCGTGATGGAGCATACCGATAAAGCCGCTGTCATAGTTGGTGCTTTTGGCTGGTCTGATGTTGGGGGATGGACTGCTGTTTGGGAGCTTTTTCCGAAGGATGTGAACGGAAATGCTGTCGATGGGCGCGGTTATGTATTGGATGGCTCCGACAATCTAATCAATGCTGACGAAATGCTTGTCGCGGTGGTTGGATTGGATGATGTTGCGGTTATTGCTACTCGTGACGCCGTGTTGGTAACGGCGAAATCGAGGGCTAATCAAGTGAAAGAGATGGTTGCGCTTCTTGCTGCAAAGGGAGAGGCTGAGGCTGGTACACATCGCGAGATGCAGCGGCCGTGGGGTAACTACCTTTCCATTGATCGCGGTGTCCGTCACCAAGTAAAGCGTATTACGGTAAAGCCGGGAGGGGTTCTGTCGTTGCAGAAACATTACCACCGCGCGGAACATTGGGTTGTAGTTCGCGGAACAGCAGAAGTGACGCGTGACAATGAAATCATCATAGTTCATGAGAATGAAAGCATCTATCTTCCTATTGGGTGCATTCACCGCATGTCTAATCCAGGGAAGATTCCGCTGGAGATCATTGAGGTACAGGTAGGTTCATATCTCGGCGAGGACGACATTGTGCGCCTCCAAGACATCTATCGGCGGGCATGACGTGAGCAGTCTTAAGTTTGGAACTTCTGGTTTGCGAGGGCTCGTGACAGAGCTGTTGGGCGCGCCAGCTTATAGTTATGCGCGCGCCTTTTGTGCAATGGCTATCGAGTGCCATGGCGCGCGCCCGGGTGATGAACTTCTAGTTGGTCGCGATCTGCGCGCCTCGAGCCCCGAAATTGCCGATCAATGCGGTAAAGCGGTCGCTGACGCTGGTTTTGTTCCCGTCGATTGTGGCGCTGTGCCAACGCCGGCGCTGGCGTTGGCTGCGATGGAATTGAATGCGCCGGCGATCATGGTAACCGGTAGTCACATTCCCGAAGACCGAAATGGCCTCAAATTTTATCGGCCGACGGGTGAGATCGATAAGGCTGACGAGTCACGCATTCTGGCTTGGCAAGCGAAGCTCGGGTTTTCCGCCGTGCCAACGATGCCAGTTATCACGAAGGTAATGAATGTAAGTGCTCGTTATCATGCAAGATACATTTCGTTTTTCGGATCGGGTTCGCTTCAGGGTTTGAGGGTTGGCGTGTATCAGCATTCAACCGTCGGGCGAGATTTGATCACGGACGTGCTCGCTGGGTTGGGGGCTGATGTCATCTCATTGGGCCGTTCAGAGCACTTTGTTCCAGTGGATACCGAAGCACTCAGGCCGGAAGATGAGGCGCTAGTTCGAAAATGGGCCTTGGATCAGCATTTTGATGCGATTGTGTCTGCCGATGGCGATGCAGATCGACCATTGATCGCCGATGAAGAGGGGCATTTCCTTAGAGGAGATCTTGTGGGGGCGCTCACCTCGGCTTTTCTCCGAGCTGACACGATTGTCACACCGGTTACTTCTAACTCGACACTTGAACGATGTGGCCTATTCGAGAGGGTTGTTCGCACTAAGGTAGGATCTCCTTTCGTTATTGCCGGGATTGCTGATGTGCAGGCAAAGGCCCGCGTGGTTGTCGGGTTTGAAGCGAATGGAGGTACGTTTCTTGCTTCCGATGTGGAAAATGATGGGCGTCGCTTAACTGCGTTGCCGACGCGTGACGCAATGCTGCCTATTTTGGCGGTGCTCGCCATGGTAGCTCGGATGAAAAAGCCGTTGAGTGTCATTGTTGCTGAGCAGAATTTTGCGATAGCCTTGTCGAGCCGTTTGCAGAACGTTCTCCAAGAACTTAGCGCTGATTTTATCTCTAGACTGAATGACGAGAGCTCAAACCTTAGCAAAACAGCTTTTGTTGAACACGGCGGGGTAGTTTCTCGTGATCAATGCGATGGTTTGCGCCTAACGCTTGGTAGTGGCGAGACAGTACATTTTCGTGCATCCGGCAACGCGCCTGAATTGCGCGTGTATGTAGAGGCGGGAAGCTCTGAGAGGGCTATGGCGTTGCTTGAAGAAGGACTACAAATGGCTAATCATTGGATTTCCGCTTAGGATGCATGTCCATATTTTGCGGCGTTCGTGGCAATATAATTCTCTTTTCCCGAGACGGGAGCGAAGGATATGCGCCATGCGCTAACCGCCGAGGAGTAGGCGATCCTTGTCTCCTTCCGCCGATCTGGAACGCGGCGATGATCTTGTGCGCCTCGATGAGCTTGAGCACGCCGCTCTCGATCACTACGGTCGACACAGTTTCAGATCTGGGCGGATTGATGTCGTTGAGCCAGGCAGTGCCGATCAGGCTGTACATGACGGCGGCGCGTTCGGCGCCACGGTTCGACTCGACGAACAGTTAAGCCTTGCGATCCAGGGCGAGCGGCCTGATCGAGCGCTCGATGGTGTTGGAGTCGATCTCGATGCGGCCGTCACCGAGGAAGAGGCTCAAGCCCTGCCAACGCGAGAGCGCGTAGCGGATCGCTTCGGCGAGCTTGGTCTTCTGGCTGATCAGGGCGAGCTTTTGCCGTAACCACGGCTCGAGGGCGTCGATGATCGGCTTGTCCCTTTACTGCCGTGCGTCCCGGCGCTCCTCGGGGATGCGGCCACGGATATCAGCCTCGACGCGATAGAGGTCGGCGATGCGCAGCAGGGCCTCGCTGACGATAGACGCCGGGCCGGTCTGAGCGAGCTCGTAAAAGCGCCGCCGCACATGCGCCCATCAGAAGGCCAGGGTCACCGCGTTGCGACCGGCCAACGTCTTGTAACCGCCATATCCATCAACCTGCAGGATGCCGGTGAAGCCCTCGAGATGAGCGAGCGGTCGCTCGCCCTTGCGGTCGTGGGCATAGACATAGACGACGGCGGGGGGATCAGTGCCTCCCCACGGCCGGTCATCGCGGGCATAGGCGAAGAGCTGGCCCGTCTTGGTGCAGCCTCGGCCGGGATCGAGCACCGGCGCCGCGGTCTCGTCGGCGAAGAGCTTGGGCGAGCCCTTCAGCGCCTCCAGCATCCGCGCGTGCACGGGGCGAAGCAGGAAGGCCGCGCGTCCAACCCAGTCGGCCAGTGTCGAGCGATCGAGCATGACGCCCTGGCGCGCATAGATCTGGGCCTGACTATACAGGGGCAGATGATCTGCGTATTTCGAGACCAGCACCTGGGCGACGGTCGCCTCGGTCGGGATACCGCCCTCAATGAGACGCGCCGGTGCCGACGCCTGCACCACGACGTCCTCGCAGGACCGGCGGGCGTATTTCGGTCGGCACGATGTCGAGCCGCTCTGCCACATCCTCACCGGTGCCATGGAGCTTACCCGCACAGCAGGGGCAGATGTCGCTCTCGATATCGACCACCGTCTCGATCCGCGGCAGATGGGCGGGCAACGCGCCGCGGTTCGCACGGCGCTTTGCGACCCGCTCGGCCTTCTCGGCCGGCGCCTCCTCGTCGGATGCCGCGAAACCGGCGGCCTCGATCTGCTCGGCCTCTTCCAGAGCGAGCAGAAGCTGGTCCTCGGGCAAAGTCTCCTCCCGGCGACCGAAGCGATGGCGCTGCAATTCCTTGATGATCTGGCGCAGCCGCTCGATCTCCGCTTCCCGTAGGATCAGCATCGGCTGAAGCGTCGCGGGATCACGCGGAAGCTCGGAGGAGAGCGAAGCTATGACGCCGATTCAACCATATTCGCCAGTGGCTTGCGAGTTCTTTGAGCTTGCCGCGACCGGTGTCGTTGTCCGTTGTGGCTCATGGACCGGGACTGTCAGGAATTTCGTGTGCAGGGCGGCCATACTGGAGCTGATGGAGGTTCCCGATGGCACGACGCAAAGCC
>NZ_JBXASN010000031.1:0-21008 GCF_058809335.1 Ancylobacter sp. GW821-FHT10E12
CTCGCCGATGTCGGGGTTTCAGTGGAGCGCCAAACCCGCCGTCAGCGGCGCGCCCCGTCGATGGGCCGGTTTATAGGAGCCAAGGTTCAGGGTGTCAACAGCGATTTCGGAGCCATGTTGAAAATTCGACATCGCTCCGTCGCCGGACCGACATCAAATGCCAGCCCGGCCTTGTTTCATCGGCCTTTGCGGCCGCCCACCCCTCAGAGCAGATAGCCACGCTCGCCGAGATAAGCGACGATTTCATCCGCCAGCTCTTCGGGCGGGCGCGTCCCGGAAGCCAGATGGATTTCCGGGTTCTCGGGCGCCTCATACGGACTGTCGATGCCGGTGAAGTTCTTGATCTCGCCGAGGCGCGCCCGCTTGTAGAGGCCCTTGGGATCGCGCTGCTCGGCCACCGAGAGCGGGGTATCGACAAATATCTCGATGAATTCGCCTGGTTCGAGAATTTCCCGTGCCATCTGCCGCTCGGCACGGAATGGCGAGATGAACGAGGTCAGCACGATGAGCCCGGCGTCGACGAACAGCTTGGCCGTTTCGCCGACGCGCCGGATATTCTCCACCCGATCCACCTCGGTGAAGCCGAGATCCCTGTTCAACCCGTGGCGGACATTGTCGCCGTCCAGCAGATAGGTGTGGCGCCCCATCGCGTTGAGCTTCTTCTCCACGAGATTGGCAACCGTGGACTTGCCGGACCCCGATAGCCCCGTGAGCCACAGCACCACCGGCTTCTGGAATTTCATGGCCGCCCGCGAGGCCTTGCCCACCTCCAGCGCCTGCCAATGCACGTTGGTCGCCCGCCGCAGGCCGAAATCGATCATGCCGGCGCCGACGGTCAGGTTGGTCATCCGGTCGATGACGATGAAGGCGCCGGTCTGCGGTACGTCCGCGAAGGGATCGAACGCGATCGGCTGCTGGGTGGCGAGATTGACCACCCCGACCTCGTTCAGCTCCAGTTGCTTGGCCGCCAGCTTCTGGAAGCTGTTGACATCGACCTTGTGCTTGATCTCGGTGACGCTGGCGCTGACGGTGCGAGTGCCGGTCTTGAAGAGATAGGGCCTTCCGGGCAGCAGCGGGTCGTCATGCATCCAGATGACATGCGCCGCGAACTGGTCGGACACCTCCGGCCGGGCCGTCGCGGCGGCGATGATATCGCCGCGCGAGATGTCCACCTCGTCCTCAAGCGTCAGGGTAATCGCCTCGCCGGCATCGGCCCGCGGCAGCAGGCCGTCCTTCACCACGATCGACTTGACCTTGCTGGTGCGCCCGGAGTCTGCCACCACGATGGCGTCGCCCGGCTTCACCGAGCCGCTGACCACCGTGCCGGAGAAGCCGCGGAAATCGAGATTGGGCCGGTTGACCCATTGCACCGGCATGCGGAATGGCCGCGCCAGCGCGTCATCGGCCACCGGCACCGTCTCCAGATGCTCCACCAGCGTCGGCCCGTCATACCAGGGCGTGCGCGGGCTCCTCTCCAGCATGTTGTCGCCATAGCGGGCGGAGAGCGGCACGGCGACAAAGGTCTCGAAACCGAAACCCGCCGAGAATTCGCGATAGGCGGCGACGATCTCGTCGAACACCTGCTGAGAGAAGTCGACGAGGTCGATCTTGTTCACCGCCAGCACCACATGGCGGATGCCAAGCAACGACACGATGAAGGAATGGCGCCGCGTCTGGGTGAGAATGCCCTGACGGGCGTCGATCAGGATGACCGCGAGGTCGGAATTCGAGGCGCCCGTCGCCATGTTGCGGGTATATTGCTCGTGACCGGGCGTGTCCGCGACGATGAACTTGCGCTTTTCGGTCGCGAAGAACCGATAGGCGACGTCGATGGTGATCCCCTGCTCGCGCTCCGCGGCGAGACCATCGACCAGCAGGGCGAAGTCGAGATCGTCCCCCACCGTGCCGTGCTTGCGCGAGTCGTTCGACAGGGTGGCAAGCTGGTCCTCGAACAACAGCTTGGTGTCGTAGAGGAGTCGGCCGATCAGGGTCGACTTGCCGTCATCCACGCTGCCGCAGGTGAGGAAGCGCAGCAGGCTCTTGTGTTCGTGCACGGAGAGATAGTCGGCGAAAGCATCCGCCTCGGCAGGCATGCTCATCTCAGAAATATCCTTCGCGCTTCTTCTTTTCCATGGAGGCAGCCTCGTCATGGTCGATCAGGCGGCCAGCCCGCTCGGAGGTACGCGCGATCAGCATCTCGCGCACGATCTCCTCCAGGCTCGCCGCATCGCTGTCGATTGCCGCAGTGAGCGGATAGCAGCCGAGCGTGCGGAAGCGCACCAGCCGCTCCTCCGGCATCTCGCCGGGCATGAGCGGCATGCGCTCGTCGTCCACCATGATCATCTGGCCGCTGCGCCAGACCACCGGACGGCGGGCGGCGAAATAGAGCGGAACGATCGGGATCTGCTCGGCGAGGATATATTGCCAGATGTCGAGCTCGGTCCAGTTCGACAGCGGGAAGACGCGGATCGATTCACCCGGCCGCACCCTCGTATTGTAGAGGTTCCACAGCTCGGGACGCTGGCTCTTCGGATCCCAGGCATGCGTCTCGGTGCGGAAGGAGAAGATGCGCTCCTTGGCGCGGCTCTTCTCCTCGTCGCGCCGCGCGCCGCCGAATGCCGCGTCGAAGCCGTACAGCGTCAGCGCTTCCTTCAGCGCCTCGGTCTTCATCACGTTGGTATAGAGCGAGGAGCCGTGATCGAACGGATTGACCCCCTGGTCGATCCCGGCCTGATTGGTGTGGACGATGAGGTCGAAGCCCAACTCCTTCGCCATCCGGTCACGGAAGGCGATCATCTCGCGGAACTTCCACGTGGTGTCGATATGCATCAGCGGAAAAGGCGGCTTGGAGGGATAGAACGCCTTCACCGCCAGATGCAGCATCACCGCCGAATCCTTGCCGATGGAATAGAGCATCACCGGCTTTTTGAACTCGGCCGCCACTTCGCGGATGATGAAGATCGATTCCGCCTCCAGGCGCCGCAAATGGGTCATACGATCAGACGACACACATCAGTCCTTTCAAACGCACGCTTCGCAACGATGCAGGGCCACCGGCCGATCGTCGGTCTTACGAAACAAGTGGGGAAACCGCCGCGTCCTGCGGCCGACACACCGATGGAGCAAGATCCGGATCGCCATAGGCGATGAAATACGGATTGGCGAAATCCGTATCCGTGGCCTGCAGCCGCTTGCCATAGCGCAGCGCGGCGCCGTCCAGCGTCACCACGGCACCGCCGGCCGCCCGCAATACCGCGTCGCCCGCTGCCGTATCCCATTCCATGGTCCGCCCGAGGCGCGGATAGACATCCGCCGCCCCCTCGGCCACTAGGCAGAACTTGAGCGACGACCCCGCCGACACGAAGGACAGATCGGCATAGCGCCTCAGCCAGGCCGTCGTGGCCTCAGAACCGTGCGAGCGGCTGCCGATCGCCTGAATGCAGGGGGAAGCCGAACGCACCGCGATCGTCGAGACCTCGACGATTTCGTAGTCGACGACGTTCGCCTTGAACGCGCTCTCGGCAGCGCCGGCATAGAGCACGCCCAGCGCCGGGGCATAGACGACGCCCATCGTCGGCACACCGTCTTCGACAAGCGCGATGTTGACGGTGAATTCGCCGTTGCGCGAGAGAAATTCGCGGGTGCCGTCGAGCGGGTCGACCAGCACGAAACGCCGAAAGATCGTCGGCACGCGCCCTGCCGCCGCTTCTTCTTCGGCGATCACCGGAACGTCCGGGAACAGGGCCGGCAGACCGGCTAGGATCACTTGTTCCGCCTGCCGATCCGCCTCGGTCACGACCGAATTGTCGGCTTTCCTATCCACCGAAAAGTCAGTGGCATAGACGTCCATGATGACACGGCCGGCTCGCAACGCGAGATCGACGAGGCCGGAGAGGTTTCCACCATCCGTCATCGGTATTTTCATGCCGCCCGCATCCGCACGTCATACCCCCAATCCCAACCCACCGGTTGAGATCTAGCCCGCAACATATCCTAATCATAATTGACTAGGGAACGCCACTGGGCTTCCCACGGGGCGAGGTGTCGCGGACGAGGCCTCCGGATACCGCCATGGACTACAGCCCGTAGCGGGAGAAGAAGTCGAGAATGGTCGCCGTGGCGCTGATGTCCTTGCTGGTGGGACCGACGATGCGCTTGACCATCGCCCGCTCCGGCTCGGGCCCGCCCGGCCAGGTATGCCCTCCGCCCTGCACCTCGTAGAGCACCGTCGGGGCCGCCGCGCAGCTGGCGAAACTGTGCAGGCGCACCGACGTGCCATCATTGGCGCGGTCGGGCAAAGCCTGGACCCGCTCGTTGCTGCACCCGTTCACCCGTGCCCAGAAATCGACGGTCTCGGAGGTGGAGACCACGCTGCCGCCGGCGCCCCGCATCATGCCGGCACGTATCTGCCCGCCGTCCCACGGCATGAGCGGATCGGTGGTCGAATTGAAGAAGATGATGGGCGCGCCGCCTGCCGGGCGGCAGCGGTTGATGAGGCCGGTCGGCATGTTGGCGATGACCACCGCGAAACCGGCGAAGGTACCGGAGCCCTCGCAGGCGAGGCGCAGGGTCATCATCCCGCCATTCGACGCGCCGGCCACGAAGACCCGGCGCGGATCGCCGCCGCGCGAGGCCACGTCGCGCGCCACCGAGGACAGGAAGGAGACATCGTTTCCGCCCGAGCGCGTCGTCTCGCGCCCGTCGTTCCATTGCTGGCCACCCGCATCGGGGAACACCGCGATGAAGCGCTTCTGATCCACGTAGCGGGTGAAGCCGGTCTGCCGGGCGATGCGCTCGCCGGATCCGCCGCCGCCATGCAGCACCATGACCACCGGGAATCCGCCTGCCGGCGGCGCGCCATCCGGCACATAAGCCGTATAGGTCCGCCCGCCAATATTGCCCTGCACGCTGGTGGCGGCCTCGGCATTGGCGATGGGGACAACGAGGCCGGCGAGCAAAGCCAGCCATTTCCAACGACCGTCAATCGGCATGCGTAAGCTCCTCCGACATAGGGATGAAACAGCTTGCACTCTTGTTCTCGCGCGTCGGGCAGGTCCTCGACCGGCGAGGCCCAATCCGTGCGTACCATCAAAACCACTTGCATGGCGAAAAGTTGCGCAAGCGGACATATACGCCAAAAGGCGCATGAGACGAGTTACGACACTGGACAACCGGTAGCGGCGCAATTAGGCTGACTTTCTAACCTAATTTCTTGAAACTTAGTATTTTTTTGGAATACCACCCTTTGCTGCGCACAAAGGCGTCACCCTCAAATGTCCACTTCGGGAAATAAAGACAACCGCAGCCGGATCGACGCCCTCAAGAGCCGTCGGGGTCAGGTCGAGGCGGCAGGATTCACCGCGAAGGACCAGGAAGATGCGGGCGGCGGCCTCGGCGGCATCATGGACGATGTCGGGGAGCCCGCTAAGAAGCCGGCAGGCGGCTCGGCCGCTGCCGACGGCCAGGGCGACAAGGCCGCCCGTCTCCTGAAATTCCTTGCCGAGCGACGCAAGGACGGGGGCGAGGGCAAGTCCGGCAACCCGGACGCACGTCGCGATCTCATCAAACGGCTGATCGAAGCCCGCAAGGGCGGCGGCGAGGGCGGCAAGCTCGGCGGTGGTGGGCTGAGCGGCGGGCTTGGAGCCGCTTTGGGCGGAAAGCTCGGCGGCGGCAAGGGGGGCGGCGGCGAAGGCGGCCGGGAGCTGATCAAACGCCTCATCGAAGCCCGACAGGGCAAGGGCGGCACGGCCGGCGACGGCGATCGCGATGCCCGCCGCGAAAAGCTCAAGATGCTCCTTGAACGTCTCGGCAAGGGCGGCGGCCGCCCGTGATCTTCTGATATCGTCATGAAAATCAAGAACCGGCCTGACAGGCTGGCGGTGCATGGACAACGTATTCGGGAGTGATGGGAATGGTGCGGGGCGGCACGGTCGATAAGACGGTGGACTCGCTGGAGGCCGGGGACTTCGAGCTCCTCGACATTCCATTCCTCAATCCCTCCATCCGCACCAGCCAGTCCATGGCCTGGTTCAAGGATCGAGTGATCCTGGGAACCGGCCGGGCCATGCTCGGCTTTCTCGGACGCTATACCGGGCGCGACAGTCCCCGCACCGGCGGCGAAAGCGCCACGACCGGCGGCCGCGACGAGGACGGCGCCCAGATTCTCACCTTCGACCCCGCCGCGCGCCAGTGGCGCAAGGTGTTCGACAGCCCGATCGTCAAGGGGCGGGACGGCACCTTCCGGGCCCGTGACCGCAGCATCCGCGCGTCTCTGGTGTGCCAGACCGCCTCCGACAGCGCCCCTTGCATCTATTTCGGCGTCGGCTCGCTGGAGGGGAACGTCGTCTTCCTGCGCAGCGAGGACGGCGTGAAGATCGAGGAATGCGGCGGCCAGGGCTTCAACATGCCCGACGCCGACATCGCCTCGGTGCGCGCCATGGCCTGTCTGAACGGCCGGCTGTTCACCACGCCGACCGGCAAGAACTATGGGCGCGGCATGTTCGACGACAACATGACCGACTACCCGATCGTGTATGCCGCCGACAATCCGCGCGAGGGCAACTGGGTCGCCGCCTGCGAGCCGGGCTTCGGCGATCCCGACAACCTGTCCATCAACGAATTGACCGTGTTCGAAGGCCAGCTCTATGCGGCCACGCTCAACACGCGCTGGGGCTTCCAGCTCTGGCGCACCGAGGCGCAGGGCGAGCCGCCCTATCGCTGGCACAAGGTGATCGATCGCGGCGCCTGGCTCGGATCGACCAGCGCAATCCCGGCCGCGGTCTGCGTCTTCGACGGTGCGCTCTACGTCACCGCCACCGTGCAGCGCCAGGGACGCGGCGGCCTCGACCGCTTCGGCCCCTACCCGGCCGAGATGATCCGCGTCTTCCCCGACGATCGCTGGGAGCTGGTGAGCGGCACCGCGCGCTTTACCCCGCACGGCCTGAAGAAGCCGGTCAGCGGCCTCGCCGGCGGCTTCGGCGACCCTTACACGCATGCTTTCTGGCGGATGACGGTGCAGGATGGCGCCCTGATGGTCGGCACGGCCGGCTGGCGCTGGATGCCGACCTATCTGCGCGACCGCACCGACCTCTCGGAAGCGAAGTACAAGCGCCTGCGCGAAGACACCGAGGCCCGCGAGCCCGGCGAGTTCGCGCTCTGGCGGACCCGCGACGGGGAGAAGTGGGAAGCCGTCACGCGTAGCGGCTTTCCGGGCAGCAGCCCGATGAACTACGGCGTGCGCGAGCTGCTCTCGACGCCACACGGTGTTTTCGTCTCGCCAACCTCGAAAGCCGGCGCCGTCGGCGGCGGGGGCCTCGAACTCTGGTGGGGGCACACCGCGTGACCACTCCTCTCTTCATCCTGGCGCCGCCGCGCTCATTCACCTCGATCTCCTGCGCCATGATCGGCTGCCACCCGCAGCTCTACGGGCTGGCGGAGGTCAACCTGTTCATCGCCGACAACGTCTCGGCGCTGATGACGCTGTTCCGCAGCCGCCAGCGGCTGCAGCAGGGGCTGCTGCGCTCGATTTCCGACCTCGCCTTCGGCGAGCAGACCGAAGCCACGATCGAGGCCGCGCGGCTCTGGCTTGCCGACAACAAGGATCTGTCGACCGGCGAGCTGTTCGAACTGCTGCAGGATATGGCGGACGGGCGCAGCCTCGTCGACAAGAGCCCTGTGCATGTCTTCGTGCCGGAAGCGATGCGGCGGATGGCCAGGAACTTCCCGCAGGCCCGCTTCCTGCACCTCACCCGCCATCCCGGCGACATGCTGAAATCGCTCTACCAGCTGCGCCGCGAGCTCAAGGAAACCGGGCAGGAAACCGGCGATCACGACGAATCGTCGCTGACCACGGAAACCGCGGACAAGATGTGGCTGAAGCCGCACCTGACCATCCTCGAATTCCTCGAGACCATCCCGCCCGAGCGCCGCATGCGCCTGCGTGGCGAGGATATGCTCAGCGAGCCGCGCAGCTACATGGCGCAGCTCGCCGAATGGATGGAGATCGACACCGGCGCCGACGCCGTCGAGGCGATGCTGCACCCGGAGAACTCGCCTTTCGCGGCCTATGGCCCGAAAAACGCGAAATATGGGACCGATCCCAATTTCATGGAGCAGCCGGCGCTCCGTCCCTATTCCTACAAGCCCCGGCCGCTGGAATGGACCACGCCGGGTGGACAGACCATCGAATTCAGCGAGGCGTTGCGCTCCTACGCCATGATCTTCGGCTATTGACCCCTGTTTTCGGAAGGTTCGCCTGATGCCGAATGCCGACGAGACCTCCGCCCTGGCCACTCTTGGCAGCAGCCCGGATCCGCTGTTCATTCTGTGCCCTCCGCGCTCCTTTTCATCGATCGTCTGCGGCGTCATCGGCCAGCACCCGCAATGTTACGGGCTGCCGGAACTGAACCTGTTCACCGGCGACACGCTGGGCGACACCACCAAGAGCTTCGGCGGCAAGTCCTTCGGCGGCGACGGCGTGCTGCGCACCCTCGCCCAGCTGCATGAGGGCCGCCAGGACGAGGACACGATCAACCGCGCCACGGAATGGGTCGACAGCCATGAAGACTGGCCGGTGGAAAAGGTCTGGGCCCATATCCAGGAAATGGTCGGCCCGCGCATCCTCGTCGAGAAGAGCCCGAGCATCGTGTTCAAGAAGGAATTCGTCGAGCGCATGCTGCGGGTGTTTCCGACCGCCAATATCCTGCATCTGATCCGGCACCCCCGTTCCACCGCCGACAGCGTGCTCAGCCTGCGCAACACCTATGCGGTGCTCGACCATGTCGGCCGCAAGGGCGGCTTTGACCCCGAGCGCGTCTGGCGCCTCAGCCACGGCCTCATCGTCGAGAAGACCGTCGACCTGCCGCTCGGCCAGTGCATGCGCATCAAGGGCGAGACACTGCTCGCCGATCTCGACCTCTACCTGCCGCAGATCTGCGAATGGCTCGGCATACGCGGCGATGCCGAGTCGATCGAGGCAATGATGCATCCGGAGAATTCGCCTTATGCCAGCCCGGGACCGGCCAACGCGCCGCGTGGCAACGATCCCAATTTCCTCGGCAATCCGACCCTCGACCGCGATCGTCTGGCTCGCATGAAGGAGGGCCGGCTGGACGGCGAACTCAGCTGGAGGCCCGGCGAGGTCTTCACGCAACCCACCATCAAGCTTGCCCGTCAACTCGGCTACTCGTGAGGGCGACCATGCTGCAGGCCAATAATTTCGAGGTCATCGCCGCCGGCGGCGTCGGGCGCGTGTCCAACGCCACCGCGCATTCCATGGCGTTCTTCCGCGGCCAGCTCTATGTCGGCGCCAGCTGTGCCAATGTGAACGGCGCCGAGGATGCGCCGCGCATCCTGCGCTACGACGCCGCCCACAGCGCCTGGCACGTCGTCTATGAATCGCCGATGATCGAGGGAACGGTGCGCTCCTTCGTGCCCGATCGGCAGGTCTCGCTGCATTCCAAGAAGGTGGATCTCTCGAAATTCGCCAAGCGCCCGACCGGAGGCCTGGTCCCGCGCGACATCGGCTTCCGCTCGATGTGCGTGTTCCAGGGCAAGTCCGATCCCGAACCGGCGCTCTATGTGACCACCATGTCGCGCACCGGCGGCCTGCTGCTCCGCTCGCTCGACGGCTCGACCTTCGAGATCGCCGGCGAACCGGGCTTCGGCAATCCCGACATCTACTCCTTCCGGGGGCTGAAGGCGCTCGACGGCAAGCTGTTTGCCGCCGCCGCCGGCACGGTGACCGATACCTATCTCGACCGCATCGTCGCTCCGCAGACCAAGGTCTATGTTACCGAGGACCCGGTCGGCGGCATCTGGCGGGAAGCGTCGGAAAACGGCTTCGGCGACCCCGGCAATTACGGCATCTACGACCTCGCCGTCGCGCATGGCCGCATCTATGCCGGCACCTGCAATCCCGAGCGCGGCCTGCAGGTATGGCGCTCGAAAGCCGAAGGCGAGCCCCCCTACCAGTGGGAGCGGGTGATCGTCGACGGCGGCGGCGCCTTCAACCACAACCTCGCAACCTCGGCGATGGCGACCTTCCGCGGCGACCTCTATGTCGGCAGCGGCATTACCGGGCACGGCTACGACACGGTGCACGATATCGGCCCGGCCTCGGCCGAGCTGATGCGCATCCATGAGGATGGCAGCTGGGACCTTATCGCCGGCACGATGCGCTTTTCCGACAAGGGGCTGAAAGTGCCGCTCGCCATGCTGGGGCCGGGTCTGGGCGACTTCTACAATTCCGTCATCTGGGCGATGGCCGAGCATGACGGCTCGCTCTATCTCGGCACCCACCAATGGGAGACCTTCCGTTCCATGGAAGTAACCCCGCAGAACGTCGTCGGCGGCTACCAGCTCTGGGCCAGCGACAATGGCGAGGACTGGGAACCGGTCATCGAGGACGGCAACGGCAATGCCGGCCAGCTCGGCATCCGCACCCTGGTATCGACGCCATTCGGCCTCGCGGTCGGCACGCATAACCAGAGCCGGCTTCTGCGCCTGCTGTCCCGCAAGAACAACGCCAAAGCCGACTTTCCCGACGGCTTCGATGTGCTGCTCGGTCAATGAGACGGTCGCCGGGAGGGCCCGCCGACGCATCGCCACGCGCGCGTTGCCAAGGCGCCGTCCTCGTGTAGTTTGAGTCGCCCGAGGGGTATGGCGCCGGACGCCCTACCGGTTCTGTTGCGCGTGTGGGATGGTTATGCCCGAGCCTTTGTTCATTCTGTGCCCGCCACGCTCCTATTCCTCCATCGTGTGCGGCATGCTCGGGCAACATCCGCAGTGCTACGGCCTGCCGGAGCTCAATCTTTTCCTCGGCGACACGTTGGGCGAGGCCTGGTACGGCTCGATCTTCATGCGCTCGATCGGCAAGCACGGGCTGCTGCGGGCGCTTGCCGAGCTGCATGAGGCCGAGCAGACCGAGGATGGCATCGTCCGCGCCCAGGAATGGGTGGATGCGCGGCTCAACTGGAGCGTCCGGCAGGTATTCGACCATCTGCAGGAATGCGTCGGCGGCCGCATCCTCATCGACAAGAGCCCGAGCACGCTGTTCCGCCGCGATGCGGTGGCGCGGCTGCTCAACAGCTTTCCCGATTCGAACCTGCTGCACCTGACCCGCCATCCGCGCGGAACCGGTGATTCGGTGATCGCCCTGCGGGAACAGACCGCGGGGCTGAAGAGCCTCAACCGCATGGCCGGCGACAGCGAGCGCAACGACCCCGAGCGCATGTGGCGGCTGAGCCACGAACTGGTGCTCGCCATGACCGAGCACCTGCCGCTCGGCCAGTATATGCGCCTCAAGGGCGAATGGCTGATGGCGAACCTCGCCGTCTACATGCCGCAGATCTGCGAATGGCTGGGCATCCGCTCCGACCCGCAGGCCATAGAGGCGATGATGCACCCCGAGCTTTCGCCCTATGCCCGGCCGGGGCCGCGCAACGCCCCGCTCGGTAACGACCCGAATTTTCTGGAGAATCCGACGCTCGACCCGGTCCGCCTTGCGCGGCTGAAGGAGCCGGCGCTGGTGGGCGAGCTCTCCTGGCGCGCCGGCAGCAGCTTCGACCCGCGAACGGTCAAGCTCGCCAAGCAGCTCGGATATTGCTGATGTCGGCCATGCTCGATTCCGCTCGCCTCGTCCGCCTCGACCCGACCCAGGCCGGGCTGCCGCCCGCGCCGCTGGCGCACTGCCTGATCGAGTTCCAGGGACAGCTCTATGTCGGCACCGGGCGCATCGGCGCCGGCGACGAGGAGAGCCCCGCGCGCATCCTGCGCCGCCGCGCCGACGGACACTGGCAGGTGGTGCTCGAATCGCCGACCGTCGAGGAGACGGAGAGCTTCACGCCCTTCATCGACCGGCAGATCCCGGTCGCCCTCCATCGGGCGGTCGCCGACCGCCTGCTCGACACGCCCGGCCATCTCGACATCGGCTACGTGTCGATGGCGGTGTTTCAGGGCAAGGACGATCCGGCGCCGGCGCTTTACGTCGGCGCCCTGTCGATGGGCGGCGGACGTCTGCTGCGCTCGCTGAACGGCGAGATCTTCACGCCGGTTGGCGAGCCGGGCCTGGGCCACCCCTCGATCTTCGGCTTTTCGGCCCTCACCGTCTTCGCCGGCCGCCTGCATGTCGCGGCGACGGGCACGGTGGCGGACGAGATGGCCGACCGGCAGAAGGCCGGCAGCGCGCTCGTCTTCGCCAGCGACAACCCGGTCTCCCGGCACTGGGAACCGGTGATGAAACCGGGATTCGGCGATGCCGACAATGCCGCGGTGACCTGCCTCCACGCCACCGACACCCATCTCTATGCCGGCACCTCCAACCGCGAGCGCGGCTTCCAGCTCTGGCGTGCCACGCCTCTCCCAAGTTCCTCCTATCATTGGGAAAAAGTTCTGACCGAGGGGGCCTACGGGTTCAATTTCAACCCGGTCGTGACCGCCATCGCCTCCTTTGGCGGCGCGCTCTATGTGGCGAGCGGCACCGATGGGGCGGGCTATGACGAGGCCTCGGATATCGGCCAGGCGGCGGTGGAAATCGTCCGGCTGGACCAGACCGGCGACTGGGAGCTGATCGTCGGCCGGCCACGCTTCACGCCGGCGGGGCTGAAGGTGCCGCTGTCGATGATGGGACCCGGCTTCGACGACCCGTTCAATGCCGCCGCCTGGGCGCTGGGTAGCCATGACGGCGTGCTCTATGCCGGCACCTTCCAGTGGGAAGCGTTCCGCGCGCTCGAACTCGGCGAATATGAGCTCGTCGGCGGCTACCAGCTCTGGGCGAGCGTCGACGGGATGGAATGGTCCTGCGTGCTCGACGAGGGCGGCGGCAATGCCGCCGGCGTCGGCATCACCGCCCTGCTCTCCACGTCGGACGGGCTGTGGGCGGCGAGCGCCAATTACCGCCCGCTGGTCGATCTGATGGCGCAGCTGGCCGAGCACTCGGTGGCGCCGGGCGACCATGCCGTCTTCGACATCCTGCTCGGGCGATAGCATCGCCTCGCGTGGCAGGAACATCCTTTCTACGCAAATACTTAGGTCGGAACTTCGTCAGATGAACGCCGCCGCCAGCACGGCGCCCCCGACGTCGCCGAGCCGCACCTCGATGCCCGGATGGTCCGGCCCATCGACGATCGCCTGCGCCGCGCCGAGCGAGGCGATGCGGAAGGCCTGCGGCGCGCCCTCCAGCCCGGTGCCGAGTGCCTTGGCGGCCGCCTCCTTGGCGCACCAGGCCCGCAGCACCTCGGATTCGCCGAGCGCCGCCCGCTCCTCGGCACTGAAGCCGGCGGCGAGCAGGTCGCCGGGCGCGACGCGGCCGACCGGCTCCATGTCGGCACCGACCGCCATGCCGGCCGGCGCCGCCACCGCGAAGGCGGCACCGGCGACGTGCGACACCGAGACTTCCGGCGGAAAACCGAACAATTCCAAGCCTTCGCCGGTAATGAAGGGGCGGCCGTCCCCGCCGGTGGCCACCACGATATCGGCCGGCAGCAGCAGCGTGCCGGTGGCCTGCGCCAGATAGGCGCGGGTGGCTTCCTTGATCGCGATGCGGCCGATCAGCCAGTCGTCGCGGCGGCGCGGGCTGGGCGGCAAGGCACGCCATTCCTCGCGTTCCGAGGCGGAGAGCACGGTATGCACCAGAACCCGGCGCCAGATTCCGCCGGCATCGTCGAGGAATCCGGCCGGAAAGGCCGGGACGAGCCAGGCGACGGCGCCCTCCGGCAGCGGGGCCGCGAAGGCGGAACTGGCATCCTCGCCGTACCAGCCCTCGCGCGGCATCCAGCGGGCTTCATAGAAACGGTGCGGCACATCGAAGAAACGATCGCGCCATCCGGTAGCACGCAGAAGCAACGAGCCATCCGCGGCGACCACGGAAAAGTCGCCGCTCAGATATCGCGTGCCGTGTTCGCCGGGAATGAACGCCATGCGGCCGCCGATCCACCCGCCACCGGTATCCTCACGTCCCGCGCCGCTGAGATCGATACGGTCTATCCGCGACGGAAAGGAGCTGAAATCCGTACCGATGCTTTGCGCCAGCCAGAAGGCGGTGACATGGCCGATAGCGTCCAGCAGCACCGGATTGAGCAGCAGCGACGGCCGTTCCGATCCGCTGAAGAAGCCCTCCAGCGGGGTGTCGGCGAGGCGGGCGTCGAGGCCCTGCTCGTTCCAGCCGACGAGGCCGGCAATGCTGTGGTAGAGCGGGCCGTGGAACATGCCGGTGGAATAGAGATCCTCGTCGCGCCAGATCGGCGCACGAGGGGAGACGAGCGGCGGCACGGCGTCATAAGCGGTTGATAAATCATCGAAAATGACAACCGCGTCGACCAGCGGGCCGCCTTCCGTATCGGCGACCGTCGCCGCATAGCGGCGCTCCGCGCCCTCCGCCGGCAGGCGGGTCGCGGTGAGTTGCAGCGTCCGGTAGCCCTCGTCCAGCGCCACCCAATTATGCGCCCGCACATTTTCCAGCCGCACCGGCGCGGCAAACGAGCCGTCGAGCCCGCTCGCGACCTCGGCGAGCATCTCGAGGCTCACCGCCAGCGGCACCACCGGCAGCGCGGTGAGGGATGGGTCGAGCTCGGAGACATGCGTGGCATAGAGCACATGCTGGCGCACGTAAGTATCTGATATCGCATCGACAAAGCAGTGTGCGACCAGCCGGTCGGGGCTCGCCTCGACGATCTCCTGCAGGAAGGGCAGCGACGCGGCGGGCGCCTCGACGACCGGCGCCACCGCGGGATAATAGTCCATCCCGCCATCCTGAACCGCGGCGCCCATGACGGCGGCCTGCGTCTCCAGGAACTGCCGCATCAGGTCGAAATGCCCTTGCAGCACCCCCTCCGGCGAGAGGCCGCCGGATACCTCCATCGGGATCGGCCCGGCCGTGTCCGGTGAGGAGGGTGAGGTGTACGATGAGCCCGATTCCGGGCCGGAAATGTCCAGTGAGACCGATATGTCCGCCGCCGCCGGCGCGACGACCGCCACCGGACGCAGGGCATCGCGCAAATCGGCCAGTTCCGCCTCGTCGAACCGGATCGCGGCGAGCGTGTTCGGGAACACCCGGTCGCGGCGGACGGGTGCCTTCTCGACGTCCAGATCGACCGGCGCGATGCCGCGATCGGCATAGAGCGCGGCGAGGTCGAGGCTCCTGCCCGCCGCCCACACCCGGCCGAAGGCGGACAGGATCTGGGTGAGGCCCGACCGGCGGCGGCTGTCGAGCGGCACCGCCATGGCGCCGGCGCCCTTGTCGGGGGTGCCCTGCAGGATGTTGTCGACGAAGCCGGTCAGGTTCGCCGAGGGGCCGATCTCCACGAAGATGCGGTAGCCGTCGGCATGCATGCGCTCGATGGTCTCGGTGAAGCGCACCCGCGAGCGCCACTGCTCGGCGGCGAGCGCCTGCAGCGCGCCGGGATCCTCCGGCATGAGCGAAGCGGTGGCGCAGGAATAGACCGGCCGCTCCGGCGTGCGGAAGCCGATGGTGCGATAGGTGCCCTCCACCATCGCCGCGATCGGGGCGAAGAGCGGGGTGTGATAGGGGCGGTCGAAGGGCAGGAAGGCGCACAGGCCGCCTTCCCTTCCGAGCTGGCTGGCGAGGATCTCCAGCCGGCTGCGCTCGCCGTAGAGCACGGTCTGTTGCCGGCAATTATCCAGCGCCACATGCACGGCGCTCGCCTCGGCGAGCTCCAGCATGCGCTCGCGCGGCACCGCGCCGACGGTCAGCAGCGCCCCGCCGACCACGTCGCCGGCGCCGTCCATCTCCTGATAGAGCCGGTTGAGGTCGCGGATATTGCGCTCCAGCTCGTCCCAGCTCTCCGAGCCGAACACGCCGGCGGCCCGCAGGGCGCTGTGCTCGCCGCTGGAATGGCCGACCATGGCATCCGGCGTCAGCCCCACCGTCCGGGTGACGGCGAGCAGCGCCTGGCTGGCGACGAAGACCGATTCCGAGCCGAGCTCCAGCCCGTACAACGCCGCTTCCAGCTTGCCGGCCCATTCCGGGTCGAGCGTGGTCGGCGGCGGGAAGACGCAGTCGCTGGGGCGGAAGCCGCGCGCATCGCCGAAGACGCCGTCCCAGAAGTCGAACCATTCGCGCGCCGGCGGGAAGGCGGTGAGCACGTCGCCCAGCATGCCCTGGTATTGGCAGCCCTCGCCGGGGAAGACGAAGGCGAGCTTGCCTTCCAGCGGAGCCGCCGCGACGAAGAAGCCGCCGCGCCCGTTCAGGCTCGATTTGGCCGACGCGACGCGCACCCGCGCCTTCGCGAGCCGGTCCTTCAGTTCCGCGATGTCGGACGCCACGATGGCGAGCCGCGCCGGACCGGCGCCGAGCGCTGCGTCGGCCAGCGCCGCACCGATGGCGGGGAGAGACGCCCCGGCAAGCGGGCCGTCCAGCGCCGCCGTCAGCGCATCCACCTTCCCGGCCAGCGCCGCCGGCGTATCGGCGGCAAGCACGCATAGTTCGGCGGACTGGTAATAGGGCCGTGCCGCCCTGAGGCTGGCCGGCGGCTCTTCAAGGATCGCGTGCGAATTGATGCCGCCGAAGCCGAAGGCGTTCACCGCCGCCCGGCGCTTCGAGCCCATCGGCTGCACCCAGGGCCGCGCGGTCGTGTTCACATAGAGCCGCGTGGTGTCGATGCCGAGGTCCGGGTTGACCTCGTCGCACAGGGTCGGCGGCAGCACCTTGTGGCGCAGGGCGAGCGAGGTCTTGATCAGGCCGGCCATGCCGGCGGCGGGAATGCAATGGCCGATCATCGACTTGACCGAGCCGAGCGCGGTGCGCGGCAGCCCTTCCAGCCGCGAGCCGAACACGTCGCGCAGGGCGCTGATCTCGGTGCGGTCGCCGAGCGGAATGCCGGTGCCATGCGCCTCGACGAGGCCGATGGTCGCCGGGTCGACGCCGGAATCGCCGAGCGCCCGGCGGATGGCGAGGATTTCGCCCTCCAGCCGCGGCGCGAGCAGGCCCGAGCCCTTGCCGTCGCTGGACTGGCCGACCGCCTTGATCACCGCATAGACCTTGTCGCCGTCGCGCAGCGCGTCGTCGAGCCGCTTCAGCACCACGATGCCGAGCCCCTCGCCGAGCAGGGTGCCGTCGCCGCCGACGCTGAACGGGCGCACCCTGGAGCGCCGGGACAGCGCGCCGAGCTGGGTGAACACCATATAGACCTCGGCCGGGATCGAGGCGTTCACCCCGCCGGCCAGCATCAGGTCCGAGCGGCCGGCGCGCAGCTCCTCCATGGCGATGTTGATGGCGAGCAGCGACGAGGCGCAGGCGGCGTCGATGATGTAGTTCGGGCCGCGCAGGTCGAGCTTGTTGGCGATGCGCCCGGTCATCACGTTGGGGACGAGGCCCGGCGCGATGTCGGCATTGAAGGGCGGCAGCTTGGCGGCCAGCGCCGCCTTCAGCTTGCCGATGGCGTCTTCCGAGGCTTCCGGGATCAGCGCGCGGATGAGGTCGACGGTCTGGTCGACGACGATGCCGTGCTGCACGACATTGGCATTGCCGCGATGCAGATAGGTGGAATGGCCGAGGATGATGCCGCTATTGGTGTGGTCGTGCTCGTCGCCGAGATAGCCGGCATCCTTCAGCGCGTTGCGCGCCGCCTTCAGCGCCAGGAACTGGTCCGGCTCCGAGCCGTCGACCGAGGAGGGCATGAGGCCGAGCTCGGCGGGATCGAAGCGGAACAGGTCGCCGAGATAGCCGCCGGCCGAGGTGGTGATGCGGGTGGGGCCGGCGCCGGCGAGATAGCGGGCCGCGTCCCATTCCGGCTGCGGCTGGCAGACCTGCTCCTGCCCGGCGAGGATGTTGCGGAAGAAGGCATCCGGCCCGTCGGCGCCGGGAAAGGCGCAGGCCATGCCGACAATGGCGATGTCCGCGTCATCGGTGGCGGGAGGTGTCGACGGCATCAACATGGGTCACTTCCGATCGACACGGTTTAGAGGCGGATTTCCCCGGCATAGCCGCGCAGGCGATTGAGCGCGGCATTGGCCGTGCTCTCCAGTTCCTCGATGACGAAGACCGGCAGGCCGTCGGCGTCCACCACCGCGACGTCGGCCGCCACCTGGTGCTCGGCAAGGCCGGGCTGCAGGGCGAACAGCATCCGCGCCGGGGCGCCGGCGCCGGCAAAGCGCCGGACGCGGCCGAAGCGGTTCGGCAGCGCCGCGGTGCCGCGCCGGGCGCAGGACCACACCCACGCCATCTGCGCCGCGGCATCGACCAGCGCCGGGTCGAACAGCCAGACGGATTGCGGGGCCGCGGCGGCAATGAAGCTGCCGGGCGCGCTGGCGCGCACGTCGGCGATGATGCCGCTGTCGTCCAGCCCGTCGAGGCGGGTGACCACCTGGAAGCAGGGGCCGTGAAACAGCATGTCGCGATAGGCCTCGAAGGCGCTGAGCGGCGCGTTCGCGGGGCTGAGCGACCAGGCGAGCGGCTCGGCCTTCTCCAGCGCGTCGGTGATCTTGAGGGCGACGCGGTAATGCGGGCGGCCATTGGGCGAGCGCAGCTCCACCGTGGCGCCGAAGCCGGCGGCGTCGCCATGCTCGCTGCCGAGCACATGCAGTTCGATGTCGCGCGGCGCGTCGTCGTCGAGCTTGAGGCCCGAGAGCAGGCGCAGCTCGGAGACTTCCGCCACCTGCCAGCCCGGCCAGACGGCGGCGGCGGCCTCGGCGGCGAGCTCCAGCGCCACCGCGGCCGGCAGCACCGGCACGCCGTCGATGCGGTGCTGCTCCAGATGCAGGTCGCGGGCGAGCGAGAGGGTGCGGGTGAGCAGCCGTCCGCCACGCGCGCCGGGGCCGATGCCGGCGCCGGAAATCAGCGGCAGGTGCGGGAAGGAGAGGTCGGCGGCGAGGGAGGGGGCAGCGGGGGCGAGCGGTGCCGCACTCGTGGCGGCAGCCGCATCCAATGCGCCCATATCCGTCTCGTGGCGCTCCCACGGGCCTTGGCCGATGACGATCTCGACATCGCCGAGCGGGCCGGCGAGGATCTCGTCGGCGCAGGCCTGCGCCCCGCCCAGCGGCGGCACCAGGTCGACGCCCTTGGATTCGAACTTGCGGCGGGTCTCGTCGGAGACCATGCCCGGCCCGTGCCGCGTGCCGAGCCACGGCCCCCAGTTCAGCACCGCCACCTTCACATGTGCCGGCCACAGGCTTTTCAGCTGCGCGGCAAGGCGGTTGAGCATCTCGTTGGCGGCGGCGTAGTCGCTCTGGCCGGAATTGCCGTAGCGCCCGGCCACCGAGCCGAACAGCACGAAAAAGCCGAGCGTCGACGTATCCAGCGCCGCGGCGATGGCGAGCGCGCTCATCGCCTTGGTCTCGACCACGCGGGCCCAGCTTGCCGGGTCCTTGTCGACGATCAGCTTGTCCTCGATGATTCCGGCACCGTGCAGCACGCCGTCGAGCCGTCCGAACTCCGCGAGGATGCCCGCCACCAGCGCGGTGGCGGCGGCCGGATCGCTGACATCGGCGACGCGGTAGACGATGCGGGCGCCGGCTTCCGTCATCTCCGCGAGATTGGCGCGAATCTCGCGGTCGCGCAGGATCGCCTGCACGTCGCGCTCCATCTCGGCGGGCTTCGGCACCGTGCCGGCCGCGCGGGCGCGGGCGATCAGCACCGACCGCAGCGCCACGGGAGTGGCGGCGCCGGCAAAGGCGGGGTCCTCCGGGCCGGGCAGCGGCGAGCGGCCGACCAGCACCAGCGTCACGCCGGGGCGGGCGAGCGGGCGCAGCGTCTCGGCGGTGATGCCGCGCGCGCCGCCGGTCGCCAGCACCACGGCGCCGGGTTCGAGCACTGCGCGCGGCTGCACGGGCGGGACGGCAGGGGTGGCGATCGGCTGGGCCACCGAGCGGAAAATCGTGCGGATGCCCTGGGGATAGCCGACCTCGCGGCGGCCGCCGGGCGCGGCGAGCTCGGCGAAGAGCTGGTCGGCCCTGGCCTCCAGGTCCTGGACCGGATCAAGGTCGATGGCCTTGGCGATGGCGGCGGGCCACTCCTCCTGCGCCGATTTGGCGAGGCCGGGCGAACCGCCCTGCAGGTTGATGCCGCCGAGATCGGCGCCGCGCCCGAAGCGGCCTCCCAGCGAGGTGGCGAGCAGCACCCTTCCGCCCTCGCCGAGGGAGGCGCCGAAGCGCTTGAGCAGCCGGTGCGGCAGCGCCTCGTTGATCGCGATGTCGGCGCGCCAATGGTCGAGGGCCTCGCCGAGCGGGCGCGCCGGCGTCGCCATCGGCGCGAGATGCACGAGGCCGGCGACCTTTTCCGCGACATTGGCGGCATTGGCCTCGGCATGGCCGGAAACCAGGATCAGCGTCCGGCCGCCGGCCACCTCGATACGGGCGGCCAGCGCCGAGGCGAGCCCGGCGCCGTCATCGGTGAGCACATAGAGGCCGGCGGGCAGCGCCGCTTCATGCGGCGGCAGCGCTTCGGCCTCGTCCTTGATGAGAAACCGGGGCGGACGGCTTTCGCCGGCCTTTACGGCTGTATCGGCCCCGGCTTGGTCAAAAGGGAGGGCGACGCCCCCCACGGCGACGGGCGCGCCGCCCGCGGCGCCGCCCGGCACGGCCCCGCCGGCCATCGCACCGCCGAGGCAGTCGATCATGCCCTGCAGGGTCTTGCAGGCGTTGAGCTTCTCGCCGAGCCCGTCGGTGGAGCCGAAGGCCCCGGCCGGCAGCCCCTTCACCAGCGCGCCGACGATCTCGACCCGCTTGATCGAGTCGATGCCGAGATCGGCCTCCAGCTTCTGGTCGAGGCCGAGCATGTCGCGGGGATAGCCGGTGCGCTCCTCGACCAGGCCGAGCAGCAGGTCGGCTATCCCAGCCTTGTCGAGGGCGGGAGCCGCCGGCGCCGGGGCGGGGGCGGGGGTCGGCGGCGCGGCCGTGACGGTCACCACCGCCGCATGGACGTTGCCGTTCATCGCGGGCGCGGCGGGGATCGGCGCGGCGGGGACCGCCGCGACCGTTGCGCTCACCGTGATCGGCGCGGCCGCGACGGGAGCGGGCGCCGGCCGCGGCGCCGGCGCGCGGGCCGGCATCAGGGT
>NZ_JBXASN010000032.1:0-18566 GCF_058809335.1 Ancylobacter sp. GW821-FHT10E12
CGTCTTGCCATGGTCGACATGACCGATCGTGCCGATGTTGCAGTGAGGCTTCGAACGGTTGAACTTCTCTTTGGCCACGGGGCTCTCCGTCGGTCGGTATTCAATGTTGATACGAAATCACTCGAAAGGTCGGGGATAACCCCTGACCAGGCCTACGCTTTTATCAAGCATATTTGGCCTGGACCTCCTGAGCGACGTTCGACGGCACCTGCTCGTAGTGGTCGAACTGCATGGTGAAGGTCGCGCGGCCCTGGCTGAAGGACCGCAGCGTGTTGACGTAGCCGAACATGTTGGCCAGCGGAACCATCGCATTCACGACGTTCGCATTGCCGCGCATGTCCTGGCCCTGGATCTGGCCGCGCCGCGAGTTCAGATCGCCGATGACCGAGCCGGTATAGTCTTCCGGGGTCACGACCTCGACCTTCATGATCGGCTCGAGGAGCACCGCGCCGCCCTTCTGCAGGGCCTCGCGGAACGCCGCACGGGAGGCGATTTCGAAGGCGAGCGCCGACGAGTCGACTTCGTGATAGGCGCCGTCGATCAGCTCGACCTTGACGTCCACGACCGGGAAGCCGGCCAGCACGCCCGAACCGAGCACGCTTTCCAGACCCTTGTTGACGCCGGGGATGTACTCCTTCGGCACCGCGCCGCCGATGACCTTGCTCTCGAACGCGAAGCCCTTGCCGACTTCGTTCGGCTCGACGATGAACTTCACCCGGGCGAACTGACCGGTACCGCCGGTCTGCTTCTTGTGGGTGTAGTCCACCTCGGTCTTGCGGGTGATCGTCTCGCGATAGGCCACCTGCGGAGCGCCGATATTGGCGTCGACCTTGTAGGTGCGCTTCAGGATGTCGACCTTGATGTCGAGATGCAGTTCGCCCATGCCCTTGAGGATGGTCTGGCCGCTCTCGAAATCGGTGGACACGCGGAAGGACGGATCCTCGGCGGCCAGCTTGGCGAGAGCGAGGCCCAGCTTCTCCTGGTCGGCCTTGGACTTCGGCTCGATCGCGATCTCGATGACCGGCTCGGGGAATTCCATCTTCTCAAGGATCACCGGCTTGGCGGTGTCGCACAGCGTGTCGCCGGTGCGCACTTCCTTCAGGCCGGCCAGCGCGACGATGTCGCCGGCATAGGCTTCCTTGATGTCTTCGCGGTTGTTCGCATGCATGAGCAGCATGCGGCCGACGCGCTCCTTCTTGTCGCGGGTCGAGTTCAGCAGACCCATGCCGGTCTCGAGCTTGCCCGAATAGATGCGGCAGAAGGTGATGGTGCCGACGAAGGGGTCGTCCATGATCTTGAACGCGAGCACCGACAGCGGGTCGGTATCGTTCGGGTTGCGGACGGTCTCTTCCTCGGTATTGAAGTCGATGCCCTTGATCGCGCCGCGATCGATCGGGCTCGGCAGGAAATCGCACACCGCGTCGAGCAGGGGCTGCACGCCCTTGTTCTTGAAGGCCGAGCCGCAGAAGACCGGGTTGAACACGCGGCCGATGACGGCCTTGCGGATCAGGCCCTTCAGGGTCGCCTCGTCCGGCTCGACGCCGTCGAGATAGGCCGACAGGACCTCGTCGTCGAGCTCGACGGCGGCTTCCAGCAGCTTGCCGCGATATTCGATCGCCTGGTCGAGCAGCTCGGCCGGGATCTCTTCGTCGTGATACTTCGCGCCGAGCTCTTCATTGTCCCACACGACCGCCTTCATGCGGACGAGGTCGATGACGCCCTTGAAGTTGTTCTCGGAACCGATCGGCAGCTGGCAGCACACCGGCTTGCCGTCCACGCGGTCGATGATCATCTCGACGCAGCGGAAGAAGTCGGCGCCGGTCTTGTCCATCTTGTTGACGAACACGATGCGCGGAACGTTGTACTTGTCGGCCTGGCGCCACACGGTCTCGGTCTGGGGCTCGACGCCCTGGTTGCCGTCGAGCACGCAGACGGCGCCGTCGAGCACGCGCAGCGAACGCTCGACTTCGATGGTGAAGTCGACGTGGCCGGGGGTGTCGATGATGTTCAGGCGCTTGCCGTGCCAGAAAGCGGTCGTCGCGGCGGACGTAATGGTGATGCCGCGCTCCTGCTCCTGGGTCATCCAGTCCATGGTGGCGGCGCCATCATGGACTTCGCCGATCTTGTGGCTCTTGCCGGTGTAATAGAGGATCCGCTCGGTAGTCGTGGTCTTCCCGGCATCGATGTGGGCCATGATGCCGAAGTTACGGTAGTCTTCGATGGCATTAATGCGCGACATATCAGATCCTCGTCCCGGCTCTCTTCATCACCAGCGATAGTGAGAGAAGGCGCGGTTCGCCTCCGCCATGCGGTGGGTGTCTTCACGTTTCTTCACGGCGGTGCCGCGATTGTTCGAGGCGTCGAGCAGTTCGCCCGACAGACGCTCGATCATGGTCTTCTCGTTGCGGGCGCGGGCCGCAGTGATCAGCCAGCGGATCGCCAGCGCCTGACGGCGCTCCGGACGAACCTCGACCGGCACCTGGTAGGTGGCGCCGCCGACGCGGCGGGAGCGCACCTCGATGGCCGGGCTGACATTGTCGAGCGCCTGGGTGAACACGCCGAGCGGCTCGGCCTTCGCCCGCGTCTCGACGATATCGAACGCGCCATAGACGATCTGCTCGGCAACCGACTTCTTGCCGTCATACATGACGGCGTTCATGAAGCGGCTCAGAACCTCGCTCCCGAACTTGGGATCGGGGGTGACTTCGCGGCGCTCTGCGCGGTGGCGACGGGACATCGTTCAGATCCTCACTTCGGCCGCTTGGCGCCGTACTTCGAACGGCGCTGCTTACGATTCTTGACGCCCTGGGTGTCGAGCACGCCACGCAGGATGTGGTAGCGCACGCCCGGAAGGTCCTTCACGCGGCCGCCGCGGATCATCACCACGGAGTGCTCCTGAAGGTTATGACCTTCGCCAGGGATGTAACCGATGACTTCATAGCCATTGGTCAGACGAACCTTGGCGACCTTACGAAGCGCCGAGTTCGGCTTCTTCGGGGTCGTGGTGTACACGCGGGTGCAAACGCCGCGCTTCTGCGGGCTGGCCTGCAGGGCCGGAACCTTGTTCCGGGCCTTCTGGGCTTCCCGCGGCTTGCGGATCAGCTGGTTGATCGTCGGCACGTCTTTTCGCCTTCGTCTCTGTTGCGACGGGAATAATGCCCGCGCGAACCCATTTTCCGCGGCCGCAACCGCATGAACGTTCTCTCTCGGCCGTTCGGAACCTTCCGCATGCGCCGGTCAGGCCGGCATTCAGGACAATCTGCGAACGAAAGAAGTGCCGCCGGCCAGCTTCTGGCCGAGGGCACTGCCGTTCAGAGGATCACGCGGACACCGAAGCGTCGCTCTGCGCGATCATGCGCCTGATATGGTCATGCTTATGTTCCGGCAGCGTCTCGGAATTCTGGGTCCGGGCTAGGCGCCCCGACACGGCAATTCCGACCTGCCTGCCGTGAAAGTCCGCGCTATCTACGCGGCGACTCGCCTCGCGTCAAGTCGAATCCGCGAAATTGGAGCCTCACAGCCCCGTGCGAGCCGTTGCGGACGTTAGATTCCACCCCGCCGTCACGCCGGGCAACATTCGATCGCGCTGCATCCGGCCGAATCCGCCACCGGCGGCAGGCCGACTCGCCGGCGCGACTCGGGACGGCAGGACCGACGGGGCGATTCCCGCGCGCGACGCCGGCATCGGCCGATTCGACGGCGGCATCTCGCCGATTCCCCCGTCGACAAAAAGAAGGGCCGCCTTCCCTTCGGAAGACGGCCCATCCTTCACTGAGGCGCAGCGAGCCCCGGACAGCCTCACTCGGCCGCCGGTCCCTCCAGCGCCGGAGCGTTCGTCACCGCCACGTCCTGCTCGTTCTGGGCGAGGATCAGTTCGTCGCGCGACGTCGCGGTCACCCGCAGCTTCGACATCTGGGCGCCGGTGCCGGCCGGGATCAGCCGGCCGACGATGACGTTTTCCTTCAGGCCGCCGAGATCGTCGGTCTTGCCGTTGACCGCCGCTTCGGTGAGCACCCGCGTCGTCTCCTGGAAGGAGGCGGCGGAGATGAAGGAGCGCGTCTGCAGCGACGCCTTGGTGATGCCCAGCAGAACCGGATGACCGCTGGCGGGCTTCTTGCCCTCGGCGATCAGCGCCTCGTTGATGACGTCGAGGTCGGAGATGTCCACCTGCTCGTTGGTGAGCAGGTCGCTGTCGCCGGCGTCGTCGATATCCACCTTCTGCAGCATCTGGCGGACGATCACCTCGATGTGCTTGTCGTTGATGAGCACGCCCTGCAGCCGGTAGACCTCCTGGATCTCGTTGACGAGATAGGCGGCGAGTTCCTCGACGCCCTTGATGGCCAGGATGTCGTGCGGCGCCGGGTTGCCGTCGACGATGAAGTCGCCCTTCTCGACGAGGTCGCCATCCTGCAGATGGATGTGCTTGCCCTTCGGGATCAGGTACTCGACCGGATCGTCCGTCGAGTCCTGCGGCTCGATGGTGAGGCGGCGCTTGTTCTTGTAGTCCTTGCCGAAGCGGATGGTGCCGGCGATTTCGGCGATGATCGCCGCATCCTTCGGCCGCCGCGCCTCGAACAGCTCCGCCACCCGCGGCAGACCGCCGGTGATGTCGCGGGTCTTGGCGCTTTCCATCGGCACGCGGGCGAGCACGTCGCCGGCCTTCACCGTGGTGTTCGGATCGACCGAGATGATCGCCTCGACCGGCAGGGTGTAGCGGGCGTCGCCGCCGCGCTGCAGCTTCAGCACCTTGCCGTCCGCACCCTTGACCACCATCGAGGGACGCAGCTCCGAGCCGCGGCCGGTGCGCCAGTCGGTGACGACGCGCTTGGCGATGCCGGTCGATTCGTCGACCGTCTCGCTCAGCGAGGCGCCTTCGACCAGATCCTCGTAACCGACCCAGCCCTCGACTTCGGTGAGGATCGGGCGGGTATAGGGGTCCCACTCGGCGATGCGCTGGCCGCGCTTGATCGGATCGCCCTCGTCCACCTTCAGCTTGGCGCCGAACTGGATGCGGTGCGCCGCGCGCTCGGTGCCGTCGTGATCGAGGATCACCACGGAGAGGTTGCGGCTCATGGCGATCAGCTCGCCGTCCGAGTTGCGCACCACGTTGCGGTTGCGGATCTTCACCGTGCCCTCGAAGCTGGCCTCGATGAAGGACTGCTCGGAGAGCTGCGCCGCGCCGCCGATGTGGAAGGTGCGCATGGTGAGCTGCGTGCCCGGCTCGCCGATCGACTGGGCGGCGATGACGCCGACCGCCTCGCCGAGGTTCACCGGGGTGCCGCGCGCCAGGTCGCGGCCGTAGCAGGTGCCGCACACGCCGCTCTTGGCCTCGCAGGTCAAGACCGAACGGATCTTGATCTCCTGGATGTTGGCCTTGGCGATGCGCTCGACATCCGGCTCGTCGATCATCTTGCCTTCCGGCACGATGACGATCCCGGTCGCCGCCTCGATCACGTCCTCCGCCACCGTGCGGCCGAGAACGCGCGACCCGAGGGTGGCGACGATCTGGCCGGCATCGACGATGGCGCGCATGCCGATACCCTTGGTGGTACCGCAGTCGCGGATCGTGATGATGCTGTCCTGCGCCACGTCGACGAGACGACGGGTCAGGTAGCCCGAGTTGGCGGTCTTCAGCGCGGTGTCGGCGAGGCCCTTGCGCGCACCGTGGGTCGAGTTGAAGTACTCGAGCACGGAGAGGCCTTCCTTGAAGTTCGAGATGATCGGCGTCTCGATGATCTCGCCCGAGGGCTTGGCCATCAGGCCGCGCATGGCGGCGAGCTGGCGCATCTGCTCGCGCGAGCCGCGGGCGCCCGAATGCGCCATCATGTAGATCGAGTTGATCTGCTTCTCGCGGCCGGTGACCGGATCCTTCTTGACGGCCGAAATCTCGGCCATCATCTCGTCGGCCAGGCGCGCCGAGCACTTGCCCCAGGCGTCCACGACCTTGTTGTACTTTTCGCCCTGGGTGATCAGGCCGTCATTGTACTGCTGCTCGTACTCCTTGGTGAGGGCACGGGTCTCTTCGACCATGTCCCACTTCTTGGAGGGCACCACCATGTCGTCCTTGCCGAAGGAAATGCCGGCGCGGAAGGCGTTGTGGAAGCCGAGCGACATGATGCGGTCGCAGAAGATGACCGTCTCCTTCTGACCGCAGTGGCGGTAGACGGTGTCGATCATGTTCGAGATTTCCTTCTTGGTCATCAGCTTGTTGACGACGTCGAAGGGAGTCTTGGCGTTCTTGGGCAGCAGCTCGCCGAGCTTCATGCGGCCGGGCGTGGTCTCGTAGATCTTCGAGGCGGACTTGCCGTTCTCGTCGACGCCGATATAGCGCCCGCGCACCTTGGTGTGCAGGGTGATGGCCTTGGCGGCCAGCGCATGGTCGATCTCGCCCATGTTGGCGAACGCCATGCCCTGGCCCGGCTCGTTCTCCTTCATCATGGTGAGGTAGTAGAGACCGAGCACGATGTCCTGCGACGGCACGATGATCGGCGCGCCGTTGGCCGGGTGCAGGATGTTGTTGGTCGACATCATCAGCACGCGGGCTTCGAGCTGCGCCTCGATGGACAGCGGCACGTGCACGGCCATCTGGTCGCCGTCGAAATCGGCGTTGAAGGCCGAGCAGACGAGCGGGTGCAGCTGGATCGCCTTGCCCTCGATCAGCACCGGCTCGAAGGCCTGGATGCCGAGGCGGTGCAGCGTCGGGGCGCGGTTCAGCATCACCGGATGCTCGCGGATCACCTCGTCGAGGATGTCCCACACCTCGGGACGCTCCTTCTCGACCAGCTTCTTCGCCTGCTTGACCGTCGCGGAAAGCCCCTTGGCGTCGAGCCGCGAATAGATGAACGGCTTGAACAGCTCCAGCGCCATCTTCTTTGGCAGGCCGCACTGGTGCAGCTTCAGCTCGGGACCGACCACGATCACCGAACGGCCGGAATAGTCGACGCGCTTGCCGAGCAGGTTCTGGCGGAACCGGCCCTGCTTGCCCTTCAGCATGTCGGCGAGCGACTTCAGCGGGCGCTTGTTGGCGCCGGTGATGACGCGGCCGCGGCGGCCATTGTCGAACAGCGCATCGACCGCTTCCTGAAGCATGCGCTTCTCGTTGCGGATGATGATGTCCGGCGCCTTCAGCTCGATCAGCCGCTTCAGGCGGTTGTTGCGGTTGATGACGCGGCGGTACAGGTCGTTGAGGTCGGAGGTCGCGAAGCGGCCGCCGTCGAGCGGCACCAGCGGGCGCAGGTCCGGCGGGATCACCGGCACATGCGTCAGGATCATCCATTCCGGCTTGTTGCCGGACAGCTGGAAGGCCTCGACGATCTTCAGCCGCTTGGCGAGCTTCTTCGGCTTCAGCTCGGTGGTCGCCTCGGCGATCTCCTTGCGCAGGTTGCCGGCGATCTGCTCCAGGTCCATCGAGCGCAGCAGCTCGCGAATGGCCTCGGCGCCGATCAGGGCGGTGAAGCTGTCGTCGCCATACTCTTCCTGGGCGCGCAGATAGTCCTCTTCCGAGAGGAGCTGACGCTCCTTCAGCGGGGTGAGGCCCGGCTCGATGACGCAGTAGTACTCGAAGTACAGGATGCGCTCGAGGTCCTTCAGCGTCATGTCGAGCAGCAGGCCGATGCGGCTCGGGAGCGACTTCAGGAACCAGATATGCGCGACCGGGGCGGCGAGCTCGATATGGCCCATACGCTCGCGGCGCACGCGCGAGAGGGTGACCTCGACGCCGCACTTCTCGCAGATGATGCCCTTGTACTTCATGCGCTTGTACTTGCCGCACAAGCACTCGTAGTCCTTGATCGGCCCGAAGATGCGGGCGCAGAACAGGCCGTCACGCTCCGGCTTGAAGGTCCGGTAGTTGATCGTCTCGGGCTTCTTGATCTCGCCGAAGGACCAGGACTGGATCTTCTCCGGGCTCGCGATCGAGATCTTGATCTGATCGAACGTGGGCGCCGGGACCGCCGGATTGAAGAGATTCATCACCTCTTGATTCATCACAGTCTCCTTCGGCTCGGACACGGCCGCCGCCGTCGCGGGGAACATCGTGTCACTGAAATCTGGTCGTATCGCACAAGGCAGTTCGCGCGCGGAGGCCCGGTTGAGGCTTCCGCGCGCGCTGTAGGGAAGACCGCTATTCGGCGGCGGGCAGGCTTTCGCCGGCGCCGGGCACCACGCTCTGGGTCTTGGAGTTCATCAGCTCGACGTTCAGACCCAGCGAGCGCATTTCCTTCACGAGCACGTTGAAGCTCTCGGGAATGCCGGCCTCGAAAGTGTCGTCGCCGCGCACGATGGCCTCGTAGACCTTGGTGCGGCCGGCCACGTCGTCCGACTTCACGGTAAGCATCTCCTGCAGCGTATAGGCCGCGCCATACGCCTCGAGCGCCCACACCTCCATTTCGCCGAAGCGCTGGCCGCCGAACTGCGCCTTGCCGCCCAGCGGCTGCTGGGTGACGAGCGAGTAGGGACCGATCGAACGGGCATGGATCTTGTCGTCGACCAGGTGGTGGAGCTTCAGCATGTAGATGTAGCCCACCGTGACCTTGCGGTCGAACTGCTCGCCGGTGCGCCCGTCATACAGCGTCGACTGCGCCGACTTGTCGAGGCCGGCCAGCTCCAGCATGCGCTCGATATCCGCCTCGCGGGCGCCGTCGAACACCGGCGTGGCGATGGGAACGCCGCGCCGCAGGTTGGAGCCGAGCTCGACCAGGCCCTCCTCGTCGAGCGAGGCGATGGTCTCGTCCTTGCCGTAGATGTCGCTGAACGCCTTCTTCAGCGGCGCGACGTCGTTGGCCCGACGGTACTGCTCGATCGCCCGGTCGATCACCTTGCCGAGGCCCGCGCAGGCCCAGCCGAGATGCGTCTCCAGGATTTGCCCGACATTCATGCGCGAGGGCACGCCGAGCGGGTTGAGCACCATGTCGACCGGGGTGCCGTCCTCCAGGAACGGCATGTCCTCGACCGGGACGATGCGCGAGACCACGCCCTTGTTGCCGTGCCGGCCGGCCATCTTGTCGCCCGGCTGGATCTTGCGCTTCACCGCGATGAAGACCTTGACCATCTTCATCACGCCGGGCGGCAGTTCGTCGCCGCGCTGCAGCTTCTCGACCTTGTCGAGGAAGCGCTGCTCGAGGCGCTTCTTCGATTCGTCGTACTGGTTGCGCATGGCTTCCAGCTCGCTCATGAGCTGGTCGTCGGCCACCGCGAACATCCACCACTGGCTGCGCGGATAATCCGTCAGCACGCTGCGGGTGATCGTGACGTCCTTCTTGAAGCCCTTGGGGCCAGCGACGCCGACCTTGCCGTCCAGCATCTCGGCCAGGCGGCCGAAGACGTTGCGGTCGAGGATGGCCTGCTCGTCGTCGCGGTCCTTGGCGAGGCGTTCGATCTCCTCGCGCTCGATCGCCTGGGCGCGCTCGTCCTTGTCGACGCCGTGGCGGTTGAACACGCGCACTTCGACGATGGTGCCGGTCACGCCCGGGGGAACGCGCAGCGAGGTGTCGCGCACGTCGGCGGCCTTCTCGCCGAAGATGGCGCGCAGAAGCTTCTCTTCCGGCGTCATCGGGCTCTCGCCCTTCGGGGTGATCTTGCCGCAGAGGATGTCGCCCGCCTGCACCTCGGCACCGATATAGACGATGCCGGCCTCGTCCAGGTTCTTCAGCGCCTCTTCCGACACGTTCGGAATGTCGCGGGTGATTTCCTCGGGACCGAGCTTGGTGTCGCGGGCCATCACCTCGAACTCCTCGATATGGATCGACGAGAAGATGTCGCCCTTCGAGATGTTCTCGGACAGCAGGATGGAGTCCTCGAAGTTATAGCCGTTCCACGGCATGAACGCGACGAGGATGTTCCGGCCGAGCGCCAGGTCGCCGAGATCGGTCGAGGGACCGTCGGCGATGATGTCGCCCTTGCGCACCCGGTCGCCCACGCGCACCAGCGGACGCTGGTTGATGCAGGTCGACTGGTTGGAGCGCTGGAACTTCTGCAGGCGGTAGATGTCGACGCCCGACTTGGAGGCGTCGTTCTCTTCCGTCGCCCGGATGACGATACGGGTGGCGTCCACCTGGTCGATCACGCCGGTGCGGCGGGCCGCGATGGCGGCGCCGGAGTCACGGGCGACCACCGATTCCATGCCGGTGCCCACGAACGGAGCATCGGCGCGGACCAGCGGCACCGCCTGGCGCTGCATGTTCGAGCCCATCAGCGCGCGGTTGGCGTCGTCGTTCTCGAGGAACGGGATCAGCGCCGCGGCGACGGAGACCAGCTGCTTCGGCGACACGTCCATGAAGTCGACGCGGTCCGGGGTGACCAGCAGCACGTCGCCGGCATGGCGGCAGACGATCAGGTCCTCGGTGAACCGGCCTTCGGCGTCGAGCGGGATGTTGGCCTGGGCGACGTAGTACTTCCCCTCCTCCATGGCGGAGAGATAGACCACCTCATCCTGGACCTGGCTGTCCTTGACCCGGCGATAGGGCGCCTCGATGAAGCCGTACTTGTTCACGCGGGCGAAGGTCGCCAGCGAGTTGATCAGGCCGATATTCGGGCCTTCCGGCGTCTCGATCGGGCAGATGCGGCCGTAATGCGTCGGGTGCACGTCGCGCACCTCGAAGCCGGCGCGCTCGCGCGTCAGGCCGCCCGGACCAAGCGCCGAGAGACGGCGCTTGTGGGTGATCTCCGACAGCGGGTTGGTCTGGTCCATGAACTGCGAGAGCTGGGACGAGCCGAAGAACTCGCGCACCGCCGCCGCCACCGGCTTCGCATTGATCAGATCCTGCGGCATCACGGTGTCGATGTCGACGGACGACATGCGCTCCTTGATGGCGCGCTCCATACGCAGCAGGCCGACGCGGTACTGGTTCTCCATCAGCTCGCCGACCGACCGCACGCGGCGATTGCCGAGATGGTCGATGTCGTCGATCTCGCCCTTGCCGTCGCGCAGTTCCACCAGCGTCTTGATGACCGCGAGGATGTCCTCGCGGCGCAGCACGCGCACGGTGTCCTCGGCGTCGAGGTCGAGACGCATGTTCATCTTCACGCGGCCGACCGAGGAGAGGTCGTAGCGCTCGCTGTCGAAGAACAGCGAGTGGAACATCGCCTGCGCGGAATCGAGCGTCGGCGGCTCGCCCGGACGCATCACGCGGTAGATGTCGAACAGGGCGTCCTCGCGGGTGACGTTCTTGTCGACGGCCAGGGTGTTGCGGATATAGGCGCCGATATTGACGTGGTCGATGTCGAGGATCGGCAGGTCGTCATAGCCCAGCTCGGCGAGCTGCTTCAGCATCTTCTCCGAGACTTCCTCGCCCGCCTCGATATAGATCTCGCCGGTCTGCGGATTGACGAGGTCCTCGGCGACGTAGCGGCCGATCATCTCCTCGTCGGGGATCTTGAGCGCCTTGAGGCCCTTCTCGGCGAGCTGGCGCGCCTGGCGCACGGTCACCTTCTTGCCGGCCTCGACCACCACTTCGCCGGTATCGGCGTCGACGAGGTCGGAAATCGCCTTGTAGCCCTTCATGCGCTTCGGGTCGAAGGGCATGCGCCATCCGTCCTTCGCACGGCTGAAGGTGATGGTGTCGTAGAAGGTATTGAGGATCTCTTCGCCGGCGAGGCCGAGGGCGAACAGCAGCGACGTCACCGGAATCTTGCGGCGGCGGTCGATACGCGCGAACACGATGTCCTTGGCGTCGAACTCGATGTCGAGCCAGGAGCCGCGATACGGGATGATGCGGGCGGCGAACAGGAGCTTGCCCGAGGAATGGGTCTTGCCCTTGTCGTGGTCGAAGAACACGCCCGGCGAGCGGTGCATCTGCGAGACGATGACGCGCTCGGTGCCGTTGACGATGAAGGTGCCGTTCATCGTCATCAGCGGGATGTCGCCCATATAGACGTCCTGCTCCTTGATGTCCTTGACGGACTTGGAGCCGGTATCGGGGTCGACATCGAACACGATGAGGCGGAGGGTCACCTTCAGCGGCGCCGCGAAGGTCATGCCGCGCTGGCGGCACTCGTCCACGTCATATTTCGGCGGTTCGAACTCGTAGCGGACGAATTCGAGCATGGCCGCGCCCGAAAAGTCCGAGATCGGGAAAACCGATTTGAAAACCGCCTGAATGCCGTCGTCCGCACGCCCGCCCTTCGGCTCGACGATCTGCAGGAACTGGTCATAGGACGCCTTCTGAACCTCGATGAGGTTCGGCATCTCCGCCACTTCCTGGATCTTGCCGAAAAACTTGCGGACCCGCTTACGACCGGTGAACGTCTGCGCCATGTCGCTCCTCGCTCCGTCCGAGTATCCGTCTGCGCGCTCCAAATCGCCCGAAGCGTGGCTCCGCCACGGGCCTGAAGCGCATTCTCGCGGAGAAACGTGCCCTCCATGCGGCAAGGCCGCTTCGGGTCCATCCCTCTCCGCGCCTGACGGCTCGCCCGACGATCCCGGCCCGAGGGCTGCGGGATGGTCGGGGAAGCCGTCCGGCTTCCTCCCGGGCGCCGATCCACAGGGACAACGGCCGGGAAGGACCGCCGGCAGAACCGGCGGCCCCCGAAATGATCAGACGATCACTTAAGCTCGACCTTGGCGCCGGCCTTCTCGATCTGCGCCTTGACCTTCTCGGCCTCTTCCTTGGTCACACCTTCCTTGACCGCCTTGGGAGCAGCCTCGACGAGGTCCTTGGCTTCCTTGAGGCCCAGGCCGGTCACGGCGCGGACTTCCTTGATCACCTCGATCTTCTTGTCGCCGGCGGCGACGAGCATCACGGTGAACTCGGTCTGCTCTTCGACCGGAGCCGCGGCAGCGGCGCCCGGGGCGGC
The DNA here is from genome assembly GCF_058809335.1 of Ancylobacter sp. GW821-FHT10E12. NCBI lineage: Bacteria > Pseudomonadati > Pseudomonadota > Alphaproteobacteria > Hyphomicrobiales > Xanthobacteraceae > Ancylobacter > Ancylobacter sp. GW821-FHT10E12. The sequence continues at coordinate 12,793 of NZ_JBXASN010000032.1, forward strand.
AGCGACCGCCACGGCGGCGGCAGCGGAAACGCCCCACTTCTCTTCGAGGAGCTTCGCGAGCTCGGCAGCCTCGAGGACGGTCAGGGTGGACAGCTCGTCAACGAGCTTCGACAGATCAGCCATTTTCTCTAAGTCCTTGGATTTAGGTTCGAACCAGTATTACCGGGGAAGCCTCACGCGGCTTCGTTCTCGCTGGTGGCATATGCCCCGAACACACGGGCGAGCTTCGCCGCCGGTGCGTTGACGACCTGAGCGATCTTGGTGGCCGGAGCCTGGATAAGGCCGACCAGCTTGGCGCGCAGTTCGTCGAGCGACGGCAGCGTGGCAAGAGCCTTCACGCCGTCGACATTCAGGGAGGTCTTGCCCATCGCGCCGCCCAGGATCACGAACTTGTCGTGGGCCTTGGCGAAATCGACGGCGACCTTCGGGGCCGCAACAGGATCGCTCGAGTAAGCGATGATGGTCGGGCCCTTCAGCAGGTTACCGACATGTGCGACGTCCGAGCCTTCGAGAGCGATCTTCGCGAGGCGGTTCTTCGCCACTTTCACGGTCGCGCCGCTCGCCTTCATCTGTCGACGCAGGTTCGACAGCTGGGCGACGGTGAGGCCGGAATAGTGGGCCACGACGACGACCGAAGTGCCCTTGAACACTTCGGACAGCGACGCGACGAGCTCTTCTTTTTGTGCTCGATCCACTTCACTTGCTCTCCGGTGACGAGATGGAACGTCCACCCCGCCAGTTTGCGCCTTGTCTCCCGCCGGAAGGCGGTCGACGGTTAGAATCCTGTCCCCTGGGACCGAAAAACCGGCCAAGGCGCTGGTTCGAGCCGAAATCCAAGCACCGGCGAACCGGCCCTCATCCTTCGGTCGTACCCCGTCTATGCAGGCCCCGAACTGGGATTAGGTCGACCCGGAACGGGCCGACACCTGCAGTCTCGGACAGGACTTGGGCCGGCAGGGCGAGCCCTACCGGCCCCTTCGTCCGGGTTAGCGGACGAAAGCTTCGAATTTCGTCGGTATCGCACCCGATTCCGAGCCGAAACGACTCGTTGCCGGGAACGAAACCGCCCATATAGAGGGTCTAATGGAGTTTGTCAGCCCCAGATAGCACCGGGACTGCTCCAATTCTACCCCTGCCCCGATCACGCCGGCGCGACTGCGGGCCGCGCCGGGGACGATCGGCACCGCCCGATCAACCGGCGGACAGCACCGAGGCCGGCTCGACCTTCACGCCCGGACCCATGGTCGAGGACAGCGCGATGCGCTGCACATAGGTGCCCTTGGCGCCGGTCGGCTTGGCGCGAACCACCGCGTCGGCGAAGGCGCGGATGTTCTCGGCCAGCTTGTCGGTCGGGAACGAGGCCTTGCCGATGCCGGCGTGGATGATGCCGGCCTTCTCGACGCGGAACTCGATCGCGCCGCCCTTGGCGGCTTCCACCGCGCCCTTGACGTCCATGGTCACGGTGCCGACCTTCGGGTTCGGCATCAGGCCGCGCGGGCCGAGCACCTTGCCGAGACGGCCGACCAGCGGCATCAGGTCCGGGGTGGCGATGCAGCGATCGAACTCGATCGTGCCGCCCTGGACGATCTCCAGCAGGTCCTCGGCGCCGACGATGTCGGCACCCGCCGCCTTGGCCTCGTCAGCCTTGGCGCCGCGGGCGAACACCGCCACGCGCACGGTACGGCCGGAGCCGTTCGGCAGGTTGCACACGCCGCGGACCATCTGGTCGGCATGGCGGGGGTCGACGCCGAGATTCATCGCGACCTCGATGGTCTCGTCGAACTTGGCGGTGGCACGCTCCTTGAGCATCCCGATGGCCTCGTCGAGACCATAGAGCTTCAGGGGGTCGATACCGTCGCGGGTGGCGCGAACACGCTTTGCAATCTTGGCCATCAGCTCAACCCACAACCTCGAGGCCCATGGAACGGGCGGAGCCTTCGATCATGCGGACCGCCGATTCGACGGTGTCGCAGTTCAGATCCTTCATCTTCTTTTCGGCGATCTCGCGCATCTGCGCCTGGGAGATCTTGCCGACGAAGCTGCCCTTGCCGGTGGTCTTGTGACCCGAGCCGGGCTTCTTCTTGGTCTCGAGGCCCGCCGCCTTCTTCAGGAAGTAGGAGACCGGGGGGGTCTTGAGCTCGAAGGTGAAGGAACGGTCCTGATACGCGGTGATCAGCACCGGGATCGGCATGCCCTTTTCCATCTGGGCGGTCTGGGCGTTGAACGCCTTGCAGAATTCCATGATGTTGAGGCCGCGCTGGCCGAGCGCGGGACCGATCGGCGGGGCCGGATTGGCCGAGCCGGCCGGCACCTGCAGTTTGACGTAGCCGGTAATCTTCTTCGCCATGAAAGGCTCCTGCTGCGCGGGCGGCTGCCAAGCCACCAGCACAAATCACGCCGTCACGGCGTCTTGAAGCCGTGGGCGACGTGGGTTCCGGGTCGCGGTCGCGGCACGCGTGCTCCGGCTGGCGAACCGGTCGTGCCTCCCGCGGATTCATTCGACCCTTGCGGGTGAGCCTGCCCGATCCGGGCACGCAAAGGGTCGCCTACACCAGAATCGTCGAAAAGGAAAGCCCCAAAGGAAAGCCCGACATGCAGCTGCCGGCCTCAAGCGGCCGGGTGCAGCGCCCCGCTCCGGCGCAGGCCGGCGGCGCGGCCAGGCTCCGTGCGCTCCGCCTGCCCCGCCCGCCGCGCTTCGCGCGCGAGTATGGCATCGGCATCCAGCCCGGATATCGGCGCGGAAAGATCGCGCGGCACCTCGCCTTCGAGCTGGAGCGCCAGGTAGCGCCCGCAGCATACCCGCAGGAACGAGGCGAAGTTCTCCACGCCGCCATGGGCGAAGAGCAGTTCCTCATGCAGTTTGGCGAGCAGCTGCGGCAGGCTCATGCCGTCGCGCCGGGCAATCTCCTCCAGCACCCGCCAGTAGAAGTTCTCCAGCCGCACGCTGGTGGAGAAGCCATGCAGGCGCAACGATTTCAGCCGTGTCTGCCAAAGGCGCGCATCGGCTTCGATGAAGAGCTTGCACATCGCATCGCTCCCGAGTGGTTCGCCGGAGGAGGAGGGATCATAGACCCCTCCCCCGCCGAGGTCGAGCTTGGCCGCGCAGGACCTTGGCCATGGAAGACCCTGGCCGCAGAAGACCCTGCCGGTTGACGACGTTGCCGGCGGGAGCTCGGCCGGCGGAAGCGTGCGGCCGCTCAGGCCGCCTGCCGCTGGGCGCCGTGGCTGATCGCGGTGCCGAGCACGGCGAGGAACTGGGCGATCCAGGCCGGATGCGCCGGCCAGGCCGGGGCGCTGACCAGGTTGCGGTCGGTCACCGCCGCGTCGATGGCGATGTCGGCATAGGTGCCGCCGGCGAGTTCCACCTCAGCGCGGCAGGCGGGATAGGCCGAGCAGGTGCGCCCCTCCAGCACCCGCGCCCCGGCGAGCAGCTGCGCGCCATGGCAGACGGCGGCGACCGGCTTGTCGGTCTCGAAGAAGTGACGGACGATCTCGATCACCCGGTCGTTCAGCCGCAGATATTCCGGCGCCCGGCCGCCGGGAATCACCAGCGCGTCGTAGCGGGCCGGATCGACCTCGGCGAAGGTGGCGTTGAGCGTGAAATTGTGGCCGCGCTTTTCCGAATAGGTCTGCTGGCCCTCGAAATCATGGATCGAGGTGGCGATGGAATCGCCGGCCTTCTTGTCCGGGCAGACGGCGTGGACGGTGTGGCCCACGGCCAGCAGCGCCTGGAACGGCACCATGGTCTCGTAGTCTTCGACGAAGTCGCCGACGATCATCAGGATACGCTTGCCCGCCATGTCTTCCTCCCGTGCTGCCGCCTTGTGGCGTGTGGAGGGAGGATAGGCCGGCGCCCGGCGGCGCGGGTGTTATCCGGTTATAGCGATACAGCCGACCGATCGGGCCGCTCCCGTGCGATCGTCATCCCGGACGGCCGCAGGCCGATCCGGGATCGCTCGGGAGCCGGAGAGCGATCCCGGCTCTCCGCTGCGCTCCGGCCGGGATGACGACCACGTCCCAAACGAAAAAGGCGCGGACCCTGCCGCGCCTTCCAAAAATCCACTGCGAAGAAGCCCGGGCCTTCTCGGGTCAGGTCTTCTCGACCTGGTTGAATTCCAGCTCCACCGGCGTGGCGCGGCCGAAGATCGACACCGCCACCTTGAGCCGCGAGCGGGCCTCGTCCACTTCCTCGACGATGCCGTTGAAGGAGGCGAACGGGCCGTCCGACACCTTGACCGTCTCGCCGACCTCGAAGCTGACCGAGGGCTTGGGCCGCTCGATGCCTTCCTGCACCTGCTGCAGGATGCGCATCGCCTCCGATTCGGCGATCGGCATCGGCTTGTTGTCGGCGCCGAGGAAGCCGGTGACCTTCGGGGTGTTCTTGATGAGATGGAAGGCCTCGTCGGTGAGGTCCATCTTCACCAGCACGTAGCCGGGGAAGAACTTGCGCTCGGCGTCGACCTTGCGGCCACGGCGCACCTCGACGATCTTCTCGATCGGCACCAGCACCTGCTCGAACAGGTCGGCGAGGCCGCGCTGCGCGGCCTGTTCCTTGATCGAATCGGCGACCTTCTTCTCGAAGTTCGAATAGGCGTGGACGATGTACCAGCGCTTCGCCATGTCTCGCTCCCTCAGCGGCCGAGATGCAGAAGCTGCGCGACCGCGAAGCTCAGGATCTGGTCGGCGACCAGGAAGAACAAGGACGCCACGACCACCATGACGAACACCATCGCCGTGGTGATCAGCGTCTCGCGGCGGGTCGGAAAGGTAACCTTGCGCGTTTCGGCGCGGACCTGCTGAAAGAACTGGACCGGGTTCGTCTTCGCCATGCTCGTCTCGAAACGCCTCTGGGCGGAGCGCCTTCCCCAGATGGAGAAGCCGGCCCGCGAAATTGGAATGCGGGGTGTCCCGCGCATCGCCGTCCGTAAGGAGCGACGCGGGCGTATAGCCTGCAAACCCGCTTCTCGTCAAAGGACGTCTGCCAGCTGGAGCCCTTTCCGATCAGGAGGAACGCCTGAACGGCAGGAAAATGCTCCCACCCAAGAAACTGGAGCCTGTTCTCACCGCAGAAGCCGTTCAACTTCTGCGGAACATGCTCCGGCCTGCCATCCGCCGGAAGGGATGGCAGGAGTGGAGGGACTCGAACCCCCAACCCCCGGTTTTGGAGACCGGTGCTCTAACCAGTTGAGCTACACTCCTACAGCCCGCGAGCGGGCCGGGTCTTCCTAGTTGATCCGCCCGCCCCGTGTAAAGAGAGGAGAGCGGCTCGCCTCCCTTACTCCACACCCGCCTCACTGCACGCCTGATCGTGGCGGGCGCGTGCCGGAGGGGCGGCGCATGCGCGATTGGCGCCGTTGCCCGGCGCGTTCTCGAACACGCATCGTGTCGTCGGCGGCGTGCCGCATGCCTTTGCGAGATCGGCATAGCCGACGCACCTGCCGTCAGGGCCGCGATAGCCGGAGCCGCGATAGCCGGAGCCGCGATAGCCGGAGCCGCCCTTGCAGCCGCATCCCCGGCAGCTGGGACGTTCGGGGCATTGCGCCCCGGCCCGCGGGCGCGAAAGCCAGCAGGCCGAGGAGGACGAGCCCCAGCCCCCGCGCCACATGCCCCGCGCCATATGCCGGCGCGGGGATGAGGGAACGCGGCAGGCCGCATTCCCTCATCCATCATCACTCGATGATGCTGGCAACCACTCCAGCACCGACGGTGCGTCCGCCTTCGCGGATGGCGAAGCGCAGCTTGTCTTCCATCGCGATCGGCACGATCAGCGCCAC
>NZ_JBXASN010000033.1:0-14277 GCF_058809335.1 Ancylobacter sp. GW821-FHT10E12
CTGCATCCCGATACACCGTCTGGTCGGCAGGCGAGTTGGCCGACCTTAGATCTGGTGATGCAGGCGCTGTTTCCGGACGGGTACACCCTGATCATCAAGCCCAACGACGGCACTCGGGCGCTCAAGCTCTCCGCGCCGCGCAACCCGACCACCGATGCCCGCGAGCGCGCCATCATGCAGAAGATGGGGCGGCTCGGCGGGCTGAAGGCGGCTGCGAACCGGCGGGCGCGGAAGGCCGCCGCGGAGTAGGCTCGGACCTACCGCTTGCGGCGATACCTACGATCCTCATTGAGCGCAGCCAAATTATCAACGCCGTCCGGTTGTGATGGTTCGATATTGGACAGCGAATACTGTCGATAGAAATAGGCCTCCACCGCCGGCCAGAACCGGCCGCCCATCAGGGGATCGACCCTCGTCAGGCCGTGGCGTTCGAGCACGATGGCGATGGCCTTCCAGTCCTTTGGGTCCTGGCTCAGCCTACGGGCGGTCTCCTCCTCGCATGGGAACAGGCCGTCATAGCGATAGGGCTGCTTGGCGTTGCGGCGCCCCGAGATGCCTGGCGCGCCCCTTCGCGCCCCGACGCTAGGTTGGCGTGATTGTGTTGGCTTCACGTCGTCAGGCTTGTCGGTCATTGCGATCTCCTCTGCTGATGGCGGAGGACCTTGGACCAGACTGCCGTTAAGGCGGCGTGTCACGATCGACGCTAGACCACGATCATACGCGTACAGACGGCGCGGCAATGCCCAGAAAGGTCAACTTATCCGCAGCAGTGCGCCGGATGTTATCATTCGAGATATGGTGCGCGATGCGCGACGCTCCGGGAGACTAAATGAAACAGCGGACACTGATCGGCAGCATAATGGTCAGCATCGCCGTTGCCGGACTGTGGTCCGTCACGCGGCTCAATCTCGGGCTGCACCCAGTTCTGACCGGGATCGGCGTCGTGGTGTCTGTCGCCGGCATCGTCGGTGGGATGATGGTGGCGTTCGCTGATGAGCGGGGTCGTTAGGGGGTGGGCAGCGGCCGGCATCATCGCCTTGCGAAGCGAGGGCGGAGGTAGGGACGTTGTGCCACCTACTCTGGAGACCGGTTAGGGAGAATCGAGCGCTTCAATTAGGTGCGCGATCTGCACGCTACGCTCATTAATCCAATTGCGTGTTGAACGTTACGACGACAGAAGTCCGCTTACGACGACGGCCCCGTCGCAAAAACGCACGGCATGACCGCGCGCGTGGCTGCTTACGAACGCATGAGCTCGGGGCTGAGGTACTTGGCGTAGGCGAGGCCGATCTGCCAGTGGGCGAAGGTGCCGGGGGCTTTGCCGCCCCGAACCGACTTCACGAGGTCATTATGGGATTTTCCCACATTGGCCTCGACGGCCTCGATGAAAGCCTCTGCGCTCGGCGAACGGAGCCACTGAGCGGGTTCTTTATTGTCCGGCGACTTCTGCGCCCTCCACATATCGGTGAGCGACAGCGTCTCGTTCGTGGACACCAGCGATCCGAGCGTCGGCGAGTTCGAGCCGGCCCTGGTGATCGCCCACTATGGCGAGACGCCCGACTATCTTGAATGACGGCTGGCCGGGCGTAAAATGACGGACGTGAGTAAGGAGGGTGAGATGCAACGGCTCGAACAAACCGCGCGCGCGCTCTGCTCCATTGACATCGCCGCCGCCTGTGTGCCGCAGGACGAAATCCCGGAATGGTCGATCGCTTCTGGCCTGTCATCGCCAGTGAGGCGCGCGACAGCGTGCCGGAAATCGGCTAGTGGCCCTTCACCGTCGAGGAAATAGCGAAGCTCTCCGAGGAGTATCAGTCCATCATCCGCAATGCTCGAGACGATGCGAACCTGTGGTTTCCGCCTTGATCCGTCAGCCCCACCGACCGCCACAATTCGTTAGCTCACGCCAGAATGCCGGTCTCCTCAGCGGCAGCGATGAACGCGGACCGGAGCGTCTACACCAAGCCCGGGTAGAGGTGGCGCCGGCCGAGGGAAAAGCGGAGGGTTCGCGTTACTGAGCACATTGAAATATAAAAGTGGTTAGGAAGAGTGAAGTTATCAGGTAACGTCGACGGTCCGCGCGACGGATAATTTCAGGTAGCAGCACAACATTCAACGTACCAATAATTAAGCAGACCTATCCCCATCTACAGCCCCATTGACCCGTTCAATCGGCGATAATTCTTTTGTTCTATTCTGAATGCAATCGCGAAGACTTTTTATTCCATTTTCACGAAATAAATACAGCAAATTCCCTCGCGCTGCTTCCTTGTTGTGATTCTGCCAAAATTTTTTTACTGTGGTATGTTGAGAAAATCCAAGTTGAGCGTGAGATATATTGTTGGGTAACCCATCATCGACGACACAAAACACTCTTTTGTTATCAAGGCTGATGGCCCTTATATCGCCACAGCGCGCCGTTAAACCTCCAACAAGAGACCTGCGCGTGTCTCGTTGTAGTTTCGGTGTCACGACGCTAGCCATAACTCCTTCCACGTTACAATGCTTTGATCTGCAGACTGAAAGTGTACCCTTGTGAAGCTCCGATTTTTTGAAGGCCGTGGCCACTATTTCACCATCTTGAATGTCATCCGGATCAATTAATACATAGAGTATTGACTCATCGCGGTTGACCAGGCCAGGTGAATGTTCGCTTTGGACTACGTCTTCCTTGGGGCAGCCGTCGCAACTCATCCAATATCACTCACCCACATACGCGACGAGGTCGCGCGGCGCGCCGATATCAGCGCGTCCCGCTACAGTTCCGGGGGTAAATTTACCGTCCTTCCGGAGTGCATATCCAAACGAGCTATCACCTTCGAATGACAACAAAGCGGCCTTATCGCCCCTGCGCCACTCAAGCACAATCTCTCCATCAGAGCCGACAGCCACTCTAGGGAGAGGCAGCGGCGGAGAGGCCATGAGAAATTTGCATGCATCTCCAAGCGCCCGATATAGGGCGGCAAAGTCATCGACTACTCTGCGTTTAAAGGCGCGATCAAGCGCCATCGCCATGATGCGAGAGTTTGCTGCGCCCACCCTAATCGAAACTTTCGAATCGACATGTCGCACTATGGTGCTGCTCGCATTCCGTCTCAATGTGCGGACATGCCACCCGGTGAGCATGTCGGTGCGAGACGGAACATCTATAGTCCATAAATTCATTGAGCCGCGCGAAGTGACGTCGGGCAACTGCTGGTATTCAAGTGCGGGGCGGAGCGCTAGCTGGGCATTGTTTGTCGACGGCCGGGAAGTGGCGTTGCTGCTGATGCGGTATCGCGCATGGAAGATGGGCGATGATGCATCATCGGTGCGTGCAGAACCATAATTCGATTCCTCGGGGGCCTCTGCCTCAAATGCAGGCGCCACCGACATCGTCGCCAGGAGGCCGTCTGGTACGGATACACCTGTGCTCATGGACACTCACCAAGTTGGGCATTTTCATACACAAGCCCCGCCAACTCATCCAATATGGAGAGGCATTCTGCTCCATCAAGCGCTTTCAGATTATCTTGATACGTATTAATATCAAATTCCATCTGAACATAGTATTTTTCAATCATTTCGGGATGTAGCTCATCGGTCGGCGTTGGCGACGGCACGTTGATAAATACAACGCTAAAAGTGGTGATTCTATTTATTGAGTCTGCACCAAACATAACTGACGGAGCCCGCCAATTAACTCGATAAAAAAAATCTCGCATGCGATCTGCGTCAATATTTACCGATTTGATTATTTTATTGAGCTGGACATATCCGTCGCATCGATTGTCGGTAGGGAATAATATTGTACCGCCCAAGGCCATTCTTGTTACGCCACTCGGCGATAATTTAAACAGACCCCTAGCAGCATCGATCACTTTTCCGAACTCGTCGGCAAACGCCCCGAGTGTGGCGGTAGGAGGAATCGGCCATAAATTTGACGGTGCCGGCGCTCTATAAAAATCCACTCGATCAGGCACCTCGATAAGCTCAATGCATCCGCCCGTCGGCACCCCTAAGACCCGTCGGCGAATCTTATCGCGAGGAAACTTTTCATCCACATCCGGTAGGCCGTCAGAAATAGCCGGCCAAAGATCAATATCGTCCTTGCCGATGTCTGAGCCCAGCAGGGTAACCCGGAGAATTTGGGCTTCAATAGTGCCCAGTTCCCAATCGTGAGACGACATCAAACCCAACTCCAAATGTGCCGCAATTCATAGCACGTCGCCCGACCAACGCTAGTTGGTTTGCGCGTGGAAGAAAGGCGGAGTTATGTCGCATGTGCTCGGACACGAGCCGGAGCGGCAAAGGTACAATTCGCCAACCCGCAAAACGAAAAAAGCCCTGCTTGCCCCGCGAGAGGACGGACAGGGCGGCTTGAGGTAGGCCAAGCTTGAACTGGGGTGCAGGAGCCATCCATGCCGGGACTAGTCTCGGTGGGCCGCCCGCACGACGCGCCAATATCAGATCCCCTCGTGCTCAAGGACATGCAGGAATCCGGCGGGCAGCGGCAGGGCATCCTAAGGCCTCTCCCCTCGTCGCAGGCCGAGACAATCGTCCGCGCAAGCGCCCGCAGATCGGCCGCCTCTCCGATGACTGCGTTATGGCTGCGTTATGGCTGCGTTCGATCTGAATCCTCCCGGTCGGCCGATCCAGTACGGCCCGGTTGGCGCCCGGCACCCGCAGGATGCTGGCCTCAGGGCGATGCACCGGCGCGCCCCCGCAGGATCACATCCTCAAGCTCACGCTGCCGGCTTTCCAGCCGCAGGATGACATCACGCGCCGAATAGGTGTCGGCCTGTCCCCGCTTCAATTCGTCCAGCTGGCGCTGGCGAGACGATGGCGTCGATGTCCTTCTCCTACCGGCGAGCGATCCTCGCTCACCGAAAATCACGCGTCTTCACCCTGATCTCGTCGAGATGCAGATAGGGGTCGACCATGTTGCGCGCTTTCGGTAGACCCCGCTGATCCGGCGTCGGGACCAGTGATGGACTCGTCACCACCTCCGTGCAGAAGCAGGAATGCGCCGTCTCGTGAACTGACGCCAGTGAGGATGGCCGGTATGTCCGACAGGGGTGAGCGATTGGCTCACAATGCGCTTGGCCGCCCTGCTGTTCTCACTACTCTAAGCTGAAGGGGCTCGCCTAAAGGTTTTGCTGACGATAGCCTGACACGAGCAGGCTGCTGGGGGGCGGGTGAAATGAACGTGCATACGAGTGAAACTGGCACTGAGAATGCTCCTGAGACTCTTTCGATCAATGCCGACATCGCCGCCACATTCACCTATGCGTCCTATCAGAATGCCGTGCCGGTGGTGCGTTCGATCAGCGTCTCCAATCTCACCGGCCTCTCCTACGAAGGCTGCACGCTCGATCTGACGTCGACGCCGCCATTCTTCCGCCCGAAGAGTTGGAGGATCGACCGGCTGCTGCCGGGCGATAGCATTGAGCTCGCCGATCGCCGCGTCTCTCTCGATGCCGCTTATCTCGCCAGCCTGAACGAAGCGGAACGTGGTGAGATCACCCTGCGGATGCATCGCGATGGCGAAACCCTCGTCGAAACGCATACCCCGGTGCGGCTGCTTGCGCGCGACGAATGGGGCGGCGTGGCGGATATGGCGCAGTTGCTGCCCGCTTTCGTGCTGCCCAACGATCCGGCGGTGTCGAAACTCCTCCGCAGCGTCGCGGAATCTCTGGCGGCGCACGGACGTGCTTCCGCTCTCGACGGCTACCAGTCCGGCGACCAGAAGCGCAGCCACCTGCTCACGGCGGCGGTCTATTCAGGCGTGGCGGGACTGCGGTTGCACTATGCGGAACCGCCGACGAGCTTCGAGCAGCGGGGCCAGAAGATCAGGCGGCCCTCGACCATCACCCGCGACCGGCTCGCCACCTGCCTCGACACCGTGCTGCTGTTCGCGGCAGCCTTGGAAGGGTGTGGGCTCAACCCGGCAGTATTGCTGTTTCGGGACCACGCGGCGGTCGGCGTCTGGCTGACGAAGCGGAGCTTCTCCCATGCCGTCGAGACCGACCTGACGGATGTGCGCAAGGCCATCGCCGCAGGGGAGTTCGTCGCCTTCGAGACCACCGGCGTAACCCACCGGCCGGTGGCTACGCTGGAACATGCCCGGCAGATGGTCGCGCCGCGTCTGGACAACGACCGGGCCGAGGGCTTTGTCGCGGCCATCGATCTCAGCCGCTCCCGCAGCAACGGCATCACGCCGCTGGCATCGCATGCTCCGTCGGTGAGCGACGAGGAGGAGACGGACGATCCCATCGGCCTGCCGCTTCCCATCGAAGCCGGTGGGCCGTCGCTGCCGGCCGAGGTCGTCGAGGTCAAGCCGACCAGCCCGGCGGGGCGCATCGATCGCTGGCAGAAGAAGCTGCTGGATCTGACACTGCGCAACCGCCTGCTCAACTTCCCCGATACGAAGAAGACCATCCCGTTCCTCTGCACTGACATCGCCTATCTGGAGGACCGCCTCTCCGAAGGTGCGGCGATGCGGCTCATCTCGCTTCCCGCCCAGAACCCGCTCGGCGAGCGCGATGCCTCGCTGTATCGCGAAGTGCGCGGTCACGACATCCATCGCGATTTCGCCGCCGACGCGCTGGCGCGTGATGAACTCCCGTCTCCGCTCGACGCCAAGAACCTCGAGTCGCGGCTGATCGAACTGCACCGGCAGGTGCGTAACGACTTTGCCGAAGGCGGTGCCAACACACTGTTCCTCGCCGTCGGCTTCCTACGCTGGAAGAAGAAGCCCGACGACATTCGCGCCCATCGCGCGCCCCTGCTGCTTCTGCCGGTCAAGCTCGACCGGCGCAGCGCCAGTTCGGTCTTCGCCCTGCGCTTCCACGAGGACGAACCTCGTTTCAACGCAACGCTGCTGCAGTTCCTAGAACGTGACTTCGATCTCGCCATGCCGCAATTCGCCAGCGACCTGCCGCGCGACGAGAACGGCATCGACGTGCCGCGCCTGCTGACCGCCATGCGACAGGCGGTCCGCGACATACCCGGCATGGAGGTGCTGGACGAGACAGCGCTCTCCACCTTCTCCTTCGCCAAATATCTGATGTGGAAGGATCTAGTCGAACGCACCGATGCGCTGCGCGTCAACCGGGTGGTGCAGCACCTGATCGACACGCCGGACCAGCCATTCTCCGGGGATGGCAAAGCTTTCCCGGACGAGCGGGACCTCGACCGGAAATACGATCCCGCCGATATCGTCTCGGTGCTTCCTGCCGATTCCTCCCAGATCGCGGCGAGCGTGGCGGCGGCGGAAGGGCACGATTTCGTCATCATCGGTCCTCCGGGCACCGGCAAGAGCCAGACGATCGCCAACATGATCGCCAACTGCCTCGCAGCGGGAAAGACGGTGCTGTTCGTCGCCGAGAAAACCGCCGCGCTGAATGTCGTGCATCGACGCCTCAAAGCCCACGGCCTAGGTGATCGCTGCATCGAGCTTCACTCGAACAAGGCGGACCGCAAGTCCTTCCTCGCGCAGCTCAAGAACTCATGGGAGAAGGGTCAGGCGGCCGCCCAGTCGGATTGGGTGGCGGTCAACAAGCGGCTGAAGCTGCGACGCGACACGCTGAACGCCTATGTCGAGGCGCTCCACCGCCGGCATCCCAACGGCATGAGTGCGTTCGAAGCCCTCGGCATCGCCCTGCACGAGAGGGATCGCCACGCCCCGGCGCTCGCCTGGTCGCACCGCGATGCTCACGACGACGCCACGCGGCGTGCACTTGGGGATCTCGCGGCAGAAACCGGCCGTGTCTTCGCCGCGGTCGAGCGCGCGCCGGCCCTCGACGGCATCGATGTCCGCGAATGGTCGTCCATCTGGCAGGAAACGCTGCTGGCCACTGCGCGCGACCTCGCTCCGGCAATCGCCACGATGAGGCAGACACATGGAGCTCTGATCGCCCTCCTGGGCTTGCAGGCGAGCGGCGACGTGTCCCTGGACGAACTGCGGAGGCTGTCGACGCTCGCCAGCACCCTGCGCGAGGGATCGGGCGGCGATCGTCGCATCAGCTTCGATCCTGATTTTGCTCGGCTGCGAGAAGCGCTAAGTGCCCTCGAAGGTTCGATTTCCTCCTATCGGTTGACGGAAGCGGAGCTGACGGCGTCTTTCGCGCGCGACACTCTCGGACGCATACCGGTCGAAGACCTCGAACGGGACTGGCGGGAGGTGACGGTTGCCATCTGGCCGAAGAGCTGGCTCGGCCGCCGCCGCGTCCAGAAGCTGCTGCAGAGCTATGCGGCATCCGGCAGGCCCGACCCGCAGAAGGACCTGCCGGTGCTGCGCCGGCTTCAGGGTCTGCGCGCGCAGGTCGAGAGCAGCAATCTCGCCGGCAAGCCCGTCGCCTTCGCCGGCCTCGACACCGATGTGCCTGCGATCGACCGCCAGCTGAACAGTGCCGCGAAACTGCGTGACAGCTTGACCCGGCTGGGAAAGGCGGCCGACGACGTCCGCGTGATCGTGAAGAACCTCTCACCGATGCTGGCACCCGGTGCTGATACGGAACCACTGCTTCTGGCGGCAGCCAACTATCAGCAGGCGCTGGCCGGTTTCGATCAGGCGCTTGCACGCCTGCGCGAAAGCTGCGGCCGCGATCTGCTGGCGCCGGACTGCCCGAATGTCTTCGCCACCCTTTCGGAATGGATCGAGGCGCTTGCGTCGGCGCGTCACCTGCTGCGCAACTGGACAAGCTGGTGCCGTATGCGTGCGCAGGGCGAGGCGATGGGCCTGTCGCCGCTGATCGCCGATCTCGAAAGCGGTGCGCTGGTGCCGGAGGACGCGGGCTCGGCGTTCGAGCTTGCCTATGCACGCTGGTGGCTGCCGCAGGCGCTCGACGCCGATGCGACGCTGCGCGATTTTCGTCGCTTCGAGCATGAGCACGTCATCCGCGAGTTCCGAGAGATCGACGATCTGGTGCGTGCGGAGGCCACGGACCGAGTGGTTCAGACGCTGGCCCACGGTATGCCGACGGTTCAGAGCGTGCCCAGAAACTCCGAGCTCGGCCTGCTGCGCCACCAGATGGAACTGCAGCGGCCGAGCCGGTCGATCCGTGACATAATCGGTGCCCTGCCCGGCAGCTTCGCGCGGCTGGCGCCCTGCATGTTGATGTCGCCCTTGTCGATCGCGCAGTATTTTCCGGCGAACCAGGCACTGTTCGACGTGGTAATCTTCGATGAAGCCTCGCAGATCACCACCTGGGACGCGGTGGGTGCCATCGCACGGGCACAGCAGACCATCATCGTCGGCGACCCGCGCCAGCTGCCGCCGACGAACTTCTTCGGGCGCAACGAGGACGACGAGGAGGTGGAGGAGCACGAGCAGGATCTGGAGAGCATCCTCGATGAGGTGCGCACCGCCGGCATCCCGGTGCGCGATCTACGCTGGCACTACCGCAGCCGCAACGAGTCGCTCATCGCCTTTTCGAATGCCTACTATTACCAGAACCGTCTCATCACCTTTCCGGCGCCAGCCGTCGAGGATCGCTCCGTCCGGCTTGCCCGTATCGACGGCGTCTATGATCGCGGCAAGAGCCGCACCAACCGCACCGAAGCCCGGGCACTGGTCGACGATGCCGTCGCGCGCATGCGCGGGTGGTTCGACCTGCCGGAAGCCAGCCGGCCGACCCTCGGCGTCATCACCTTCAATATCCAGCAGCAGGCGCTGATCCTCGACCTGTTCGACGAGGCATGCCGGCTCGATCCGGCGCTCGAATGGTTCTTCACGGAGGATCGGATCGAGCCGACCATCGTGAAGAACCTAGAGAACGTGCAGGGCGACGAACGCGACGTCATCCTGTTCTCGATCACCTTTTCCAAAGATGTCGCCGGCAAGCGGACCATGGATTTCGGCGCGCTGAATCGCGACGGCGGCGAGCGCCGCCTCAATGTCGCAGTCACCCGGGCGCGGCAGGAACTCGTGGTTTTCTCGGGCTTCGGCGCCGACGACATCGATCCCAGCCGCACCAAGGCGGTGGGTGTGCATCATCTCAAGGCGTTCCTCGACTTCGCCGCGCGTGGACCGATCGCCCTGGCCGCGCAGGACCGGGGATCGGTCGGGGCGGCGGAGTCACCTTTCGAGGAAGCGGTTGCCGCCCAGCTCGTGCGGCTGGGCTGGCAGGTCGTCCCGCAGGTCGGCATTTCCGGCTTCCGGATCGATATCGGCGTCAAGCATCCCGACCGTCCCGGTGCCTATCTCGCCGGCGTCGAATGCGATGGTGCCGCCTATCACAGCTCAGCCACGGCGCGCGACCGCGACAAGGTGCGCGAGCAGGTGCTGCGCGGGCTGGGATGGAACATTCTGCGCGTCTGGTCGACCGACTGGTGGTTCGAGGCGTCCGGATGCGTCGACCGCCTGAATGCGGAGCTTGTACAGCTGCTCGCCGATTACCGCGAACAGCATTCGCAGGACACGGAAGACGCGTCAGCAACGATCCATTGGAACATGGGCCATGAGATCGAGCCCGATGCGGCCGTTCCCGAGGAAGCTGTCGGTGAGGCCGCAGCGTGCGTGCCGAACGAACTCCCGTTGCCGGTCATGGACGCCGAACGGATCGTGTTGGAAGCGGAGGACGAGGTCGTCACCGATGTCCCGGAGGCCAGCGCCCGCATCGCCAATGCGTCAGCGGCGCCCTTCGTGCCCGAGGCCGAGCCGAAACGGGCCGCCCCCGACCCGATGGCTTCTTCGCAATCCGACTCGGGCCACTATCGCGCGACCGATCTGTCTCACTTCGATGTCGACCCGGCTCGCTATTACGATCTCGACTATCATCGTACCCTGCGCGACATGATCGATGCGATCATCGCGCAGGAGGCCCCTTTGCGTGCCGACGTGCTGGCGCAACGAATCGCGCGGGCGCATGGCTGGCTCCGCACCGGCGGGAAGATCCGCGAGCGGATCGACGTGCATCTGAAGAACGCCGACAGCACTACAGAATCCAGCGGCGTCTTTATCTGGAAGAAGGGCAGCGTTTGCGAACTGTTCGACTATCGTCCGGCGTTCGATGAACAATCCCGGCGAGCGATCCTGGACGTACCCCTTGCCGAGCTGGCTGCTGTGGCGGTCGCGCAGCCCTATCTGCTCGATCAGCGCGATCCCGCTCTAGACCTTGCACGCCTGCTCGGAGTGGAGCGGTTGGCCGCCATATCACGCGCCCGGCTTGAGGAAGCGATCGATCGCGCTGCGAAACATCTGCGTGGCGAGATCTCAACCTGAGGTTTCGCATTGCTCAAATAGATTGGCCGGTATTCCGATGAGCTATCCTATGCCGCCGTCGCCCGCCGGAACCCATGCCGCACCAGGATGTCGGCCGGCGCCCGGCATCGTGGTAGGAAACCCGGCCCACTGGGTAGCGATCTTCGTTCTCACACGTCATCCGGCTCCGAGGATGCAATGCGTTCGAAGCGACGGGTCGTGCGCTCATACCTCAGACGCACCGTTCCGGGGCGGCCGATCTCTTCGTGGTAGCGGCTTTTCACCACGCTGATCTCGACGTGATCGCTGGTGAACTCGGGCTTGTAGATGACGATCCCCACGTCCACCTTGTTGGCCCAGTGGGCGCTGTCGGAGATGCTGTAGAGCCCTGGCCGCTCTCCGCCGGAGAGCTTGGTCGGATGTGCCACAACGATCATGTGCACCGAAAGGGCTGAGGCCAGCCGCTTGAACTCTTTGATGGCCTTGCCGGTGTATTCGGTCAGGCTCAGATCCGCCGGCCGGCTATGGTCGAGCTCATTCCAGGGATCGATCACGATCACCTGCACGCCGAAGCGAGAGACGGCGGCAGCGCATTTCTCCAACACCCAGTTGAGATTGGCCAGATCGTCATCCGACGGCACGATGAACACGAAGTGATCATCGATCCATTGATCGGCCTGAGCAATCTCCTCGTCGGTTGGAAGCTGTCGGCCGGTGCCGTCATCGAGCGGGAGGCGCAGATACCATTCCCGTAGCGCGCGCCGATGATCTGATTGTGGGTGCTGCTCGAAGCTGGCGACCGCGATCCGCCAACCGAGGTGCCAAGCGAGCCGGCAGAGAACGTCGTTCACGAAGGTGGTCTTGCCGTGCCCCGGAATGCCGGTGATGACGCAGAAGTCGCCGAACCGAACCCGGTAGTGGGGATCGAGGGCCTCGATACCCGTCGAGAAGGCCGCGCGCTCGGGGACCGGCGGCAGCTCGGACATACGATAGATGCCATCCACCCTGATCCACTCGGCGCGGGCGATGACCTCCCGGACGCCGCGCTCGCCGTAGCGCCGCAGCGCGTCGTTCAGGTCCTTGCAGCCTTTGGGATACCGCACCCATTTGCATCGCTCTTTCCCAAGACGCAGGGTGAGGTCGTTCATCAGCACGACGCCGGCATCATCTCCGTCGGTGGCGAGAATGATCTCGCGGATGCCGCGTAGCGCGGGACGTGCATGGTCGAGATAGTCGTATTTGCGGCTGTCCTGGCCAAGTTCCACCAACTTCGCGGGCGCGCCATCGGGCACGGACACCGTGCGAGCGAAGCCGCTCTGCAGCGCGGCGATCGCATCAAACTCACCTTCGGTAATGATCAGCGGCTGATCAGCGAGCGTCGGATCGGCGATCACATCGAAGTTCCAGAAGCATTTGACCGCGCCGCGGTCCTGGCGGAACTGCTTGTCGGGCGTCCGGTATTTATGGTTCACCACCTCGCCGGCGACGACGAAGGGAAAGACGAGTTCCTCACCACCATCGTTTCGCGGCAAGCTCTCGAGACCAAGCTTCGCTGCCAGCTCCGGATCGAGTCCGCGGGAGGTCAGCAGGTCGACGGTCGCCAGCGATATCATGGCCTCGTACCCCGCCGCTCCAGCCACAGTGGTGGCAGTGGAAGACGGCCGCGTCGACGGTGATCGTGACCGACAGGCAGCGGTCGGTCCGATGTTTTCGCAGGTGGCTGCACTTGGGGCATGTCGTCTTCCGATTGCCGGGACCCGCGTTGCTCAAGCGGATGCCGATTGAACTGAGAGCCGTGTCGTGCATCCTCGCGGCCTCAGATCGCGACACGACATTCGCCGGGCGCCAAGGCCGCAGGTCCGCTGCGGGGCTGGCGAAGGCAGGCGCCGATGAACTCCTTCGGATCGTGCTTGGTCGAGGCTTCCTCGATCGCTGCACGGGCTTTCGGGATGGAGCCACCTCTCGCCTTCAGCAGCCTGGCAACCAGACCGCCGGCGTCTTTGCCGAGCACCTCCCGGCCTCGTCGAAACAGGTCCTGCTCGGGATCTGGTCCCGCCACGATCGCCGGTCGGGAAACGGCGGCCGGCGGACCCGTCGGATGCAGGTCCAGTTCTGTCATCGGCGCCGAAGCGTTAGCTTCGGAACCTCTTATCTTCTCTTCTCTTCTCTTCTCTATACGCGCGCGATGTTCGAATTCATTTATCGCTAAGCTGTTGTTTTCGCTCGCATCGACGTGGTTTTCGCCGTTGTTTCGTGCACCTTTCGGCTCGGTTTCGCGAGATTTCACGCTAGTTTCAGCGACTTTTCGGCCAGGTTTCGCCGCGTTTTCGATCTCGAACTCGGCACGACGGTTGGTCAAAAACCCGCCTTCCGCTACTAGTTTTCCGAGGTCGATCAGCCGCTGGCGCAGGGACGTCCACTTGCGCACGGACACCCCACAGACACCAGCGAGCCACCTGGCATCGTCAGGAATCGGGCCACAGCGATCGTAGATCAGGTCGAGGCAGAGGCTGTAGGCGCCCTTCTCCTCGAGTGTCATCTGCATAGTGCTGTGGATGAAATCGGCGCCGCAGCGCTTGTACCATCTACGCCCGCTCATCGGAGGTCTCCATCGGCGCCGGGCCGCCAGGCCCCGACACGCGTAGGGTGGTCGATAACGACCTCCCGGCGCCGATGAAGATCGGAAAGGGATGGTCGTGTCCTTCCCCCTGGCGAGGGGGCATCAAACTGTCTGGCGATCATGTGCGGCCTCAATGGAACAGGCCAACGCACGCACTTTTACTTGGTCGAGAGTGGACGGATTTTCTCAATACCCGCAAGCGGATATGTCGATTTTTGTGTCCATCCACAGGCGACGTTCCCCATCGAGCGCTACCCCTTGCTGGTAAAACGCTGACCACTCTCATGAATTCGAGGTGGCCGCTTAACCATCAGCACAATAAAAATGTGGACGAGCGGTGGATGAGCTTGGTGCTCATCCATCAAAATCGCCTCGATTGCCGCCGACGATCATGTTCGGCCAGCCATTGCTGCCCGCATCGTGGCGCACAGCGAGCCGATCTCCTCCGCCGTCGGCGTGAGTTCCGCCATTC
>NZ_JBXASN010000034.1:0-13944 GCF_058809335.1 Ancylobacter sp. GW821-FHT10E12
GCGCGCCGCCTCGGCACGGGCGATCGCATCGAGCAGCGTCCGCCGGCGGGCGGCGAAGACGGAAGGGGCGTCGTCGAGCCCGGCGCGCTCGGCCGCCGCCTCGTCGCGGCGCGCCTCGATGGCGGCGACGCGCTCGCCGGTGCCGGCGGCGCGGCCGCGCCAGGATTCCTGCTCGGCGATGATGGCCTTGAGGCGGCGCTCGCGCTGGTCGCGCTCGCGGATCAGTCCCTCGGCGGCCGAGCGGGCCTCGGCGAGATCGGCGCGGTGCTGGGCGACGCGCATGCGCGCCTCGGCAAGGCGCGATTCGGCCTCGACGCCGGGCGGCAAGGCGGCGAGCGCCGCCTTTGCCTCCTCAAGCGCCACGGCGAGCCGGTCGCGCTCGGCGGCGGCACGGGCGAGATTGGCGTCGAGCGCCGCGCGGCGGGCGGCACGCTCGGCTTCGGCGCGTTCGGCGCGGGCATGATCCTCGCGCGCGGTCTCCATGACGCGCAGCGCCGCGCGGCGGGCCTCGCGGGCCTGCGCCTCCCTGGAGCCGGCGGCACGCAGCGCCTGCTCGGCGAGGTTCAGCGCCGCGCGATGGGTGGCGAGCTCGGCGCGGGCGGCGGCGATCTGCTGTTCGAGATCGGCAAGCCGGTTGCGCTCGGCGAGGCGGCGGGCGGCGGCGGTGGGCGCATCGGCGGCGGCGGTGAAACCGTCCCAGCGCCACAGGTCGCCCTCGCGGGATACGAGGCGCTGGCCGGGAACCAGAAGGGCGGCAAGGCGCGGGCCGTCCGCACGCGACACCACGCCGATCTGGGCGAGCCGGCGCGCCAGCACGGCGGGCGCCTCGACATGGGCGGCCAGCGGCACCGCGCCTTCCGGCAGCGCGGCATCGTCGGGGGCGTCGATATGCGCCCAGTGCACCGGGGCGGCGGCATCGGCGGGAGCGTCGAGATCGTCGCCCAGCGCGGCGCCGAGCGCGGTCTCGAAGCCGCGCTCCACCGTCACCGCGTCGAGCACCGGCGGCCAGCGGCGGGCGGTGCCGATGTCGAGCAGCTTCATCAGCGTGCGCTGCTCGGTCTCGACCCGCTGCGCCGCGCGCTCGGCATCGGCGAGCGGGCGCCGGGTGCGGTCGAGAGTCGCGCGCGCATCGATATGGGCGGTCTCGGCGGCGAGCGCCGCGGCCTCGGCCTGCTCGAACGCCTCCTGCGCGGCTTCGGCGACGGCCCGGCGCTCGTCGAGCCGGTCGGCGCCGACGGAAGCCTCCAGCACGCGCGCCTGATCGGCGAACTGGGCGCATTCGCGCTCGACGCGGGCGAGCCGCTCGGCCTCCTCGCGCACCGCGCGTTCGGCGCTCGCGCGGCGGGCGGCGCCCTCGGCGGTCGCGGCGGTCGCCTCGTTGAAGGCGGCCTCGGCGGTGGCGAGGGCGTCGGTGGCGTTCTCGCGCGCCTCCTGCGCCGCCTCCTGCGCGTCGGCGGATTCCTCCTGAGCGGCCCGGAGGCCCGCCGCCTCCTCGTCGAGGCGGGCGAGCATGCCTTCGGCGTCGGCGGCGAGCGCCGCCTCGCGCGCCATGTCGCCGGCGAGCTGGGCGAGGCGGCGGTCGAGCTCCTCGACGCGGGCGCTGGCGCGCGCCTCCTCGCCGTCGAGCTCGCCGCGGGCGAGGGTGAGGCGCTGGAGGGTGGCGGCGCCGGCAGCGTCGGCCTCGCGCAAGGCCGGCAGGCCATGGGCGGCGACAGCGGCGAGGCGGGCGGCCTCGCCCTGCGCCAGCGTGCGGTCGGCGACCTCGCGCACCGCGAGATCGAGGGTGCGGCCGCCCTCGCCCACCGCGCCGGAAGCCTCCAGCCAGCGCAGCCAGAGCAGCGTGGCCTCCGCCCTGCGGATGTCGCCGGACAGCACGCGGTAACGCCCGGCCTGCCGCGACTGGCGGCGCAGCGCGTCGAGCTGGGTGCCGATCTGGCCGATGACGTCTTCGAGCCGCGCGAGGTTCGCCTCGGCGGCGCGCAGCCGCATCTCCGCCTCGTGGCGGCGGGCGTGCAGGCCGGCGACGCCGGCGGCCTCCTCCAGGATGCGGCGGCGGGCGGAGGGCTTGGCGCCGATCAGCTCGCCGATCTGCCCCTGCCGCACCATCGAGGGCGAGCGCGAGCCGGAGGAGGCGTCGGCGAACAGGAGCTGCACGTCGCGGGCGCGCACCTCGCGGCCATTGACGCGGTAGGACGAGCCGGCCTCGCGCTCGATGCGGCGGGAGACCTCCAGCTGGTCGGAATCGTTGAAGATGGCCGGGGCGGAGCGGTCTTCATTGTCGACCACCAGCACCACCTCGGCGGTGTTGCGGGCGGGCCGCGTGGTGCTGCCGCCGAAGATGACGTCGTCCATGCCCTCGGCGCGCATGGCCTTGTAGGAATTCTCGCCCATCACCCAGCGCATCGCCTCGACGAGGTTCGACTTGCCGCAGCCGTTCGGGCCCACGATGCCGGTGAGGCCGGGCTCGATCAGCATCTCGGTCGGCTCGACGAAGGTCTTGAAGCCGAGAAGGCGCAGCCGGGTGAATTTCATGCCCCTAGGTTGCGGCGCGGGAGCCACAAGTTCAAGTGGTCGTGCGGGAGCGATCCACGACATGTTGGGGATTTCGCCGGCGGTAGCGCCCCCGGCCAAGCCGCCGGGATGACGGCGCATCCGTCCCGGCCGATGCACCCGGAATGTCAGCCACCCTGACCGAAAGGCTTATTGCCGGAAGGCGGTTTCTGCCGGCAATCTCTCCCATATCAGCCGATCCTGCCGCCATCCTCCCGCACGGAGACAGATCATGCGCGTGCCTCTGGTCGACATGTTCGATATGCGCATCCTGAAGGAGCTGCAGGAGGACGGCAGGCTGACCAATGCCGAGCTCTCCGAGCGCATCGGCCTGTCGCCCTCGCCGTGCCTGCGGCGCACGCGGCGGCTGGAGGAGGAGGGGCTGATCGCCGGCTACCAGGCGCGGCTCGATGCCAGCCGGCTCGGGCTCGGCGTGCTCGCCTTCATCCAGGTGCACCTGGAACGCCAGGTGGAGGAGGCGGCGCGCGATTTCGAGGCCGCCGTGCTCGACCGGCCGGAGGTGATCGCCTGCTACAGCGTCACCGGCGACAGCGACTATATCCTGCATGTGGTGTGCGAGGACCTCGACGGCTTCGCCCATTTCGCCCATGACGTGCTGATGGGCCTGCCGGGGGTGCGCGGGGTGCGCTCCTCGCTGGCGCTGAAGCGGGTGAAGGAGAGCGGCCGCCTGCCGCTCGGCCATCTTCGCCCCGCCCCCACCAGCCCCGATTCCGTTGCCGAAAAGATAGGCAACGATAGCCGCGAGCCAAAATTGCGGCGCTGACGGCAGAATCTGCCGAAAACCCCGCTTCGCCTCCCCCGAGAACGCAAGGACATGCCGCCTTAGGTCAACTACACTGACCTATATCGGCGATCCCGCGGTGCATCCCACCGCCCCCGGCGTTTTGAGCATCTGGCTTTTGCGAGGAGGCAGCGACATGGCATTCGTGGCAGACACGTTGAATCCGCTGGTTTCCGGCGCGGCCCGCGCACGGGCGCCGCTCTCCCCCGCCAATGTCGCGGCGCTGATGCTGACCGGCGCGGCGCTGCTGTGGTCCGGCAATTTCCTCGCCGGCCGCATGGCCGCCGACGTGCTGCCGCCCGCCACCTTCTCCGCCGCCCGCTGGCTGGTGGCGCTGGCGCTGCTGCTGCCCTTCACCTTCCGCGAAATCCGCGCCAATGCCGCCGAGCTTCGCCGCCGCTGGCCGCTCTGGGTCGCCGCCGGGGTGCTGAACATCGCGGTGTTCACCGTGCTGATCTATGCCGGCCTCGCCCATACCAGCCTCGTCAACGGCTCGATCATCGGCTCGGCGGCGCCGATCGTGGTCGGCCTGCTCGGCTGGCTGGTGCTGGGCGAGCGCACCAGCGGCCGTGCCCGGCTGGCGCTCGGCGTCTCCACCATCGGCGTGGCGCTGATCGTCACCCGCGGCGATATCGGCCATCTCGCCGGGCTGAGCCTCAATCCCGGCGACCTGGTGCTGTTCCTCGGCATCAGCGCCTTCGCGCTCTATGCGGTGCTGCTCAAGCGGTTTCCCTGCCGGCTCTCCGCCGCCGCCGCGCTGGCGGTGTCGATCCCGTTCGGCCTCGTGGCGCTGGTGCCCTTCGCCGCCGCCGAGCTGGCCAATACCGGCGTCGGGGCGGATCGCCTCGGCGAGGCGGCGCTGCTGGTCGGCTATACCGCCGTGTTCCCGACCATCGGCTTCGTGCTGTGGGCGCGCGGCGTCGCGGTGCTCGGCCCGACCCGCGCCGGCCAGTTCCTGCAGCTCATGCCGGTCTTCGGCGCGGTGCTGGCGGTGGGCCTGCTCGGCGAGAGCCTGCATCTCTACCATGTCGCCGGCCTCGCCCTGGTGGCCGCCGGGCTCGCCCTTCGTGACCGCCGGGTGACGATGGCGTGACGATGACGTGACCGGGGCCTGAAATTTGCCGCCGCATCTGATTTAATGGCCTCCGTCAGTTCCCGGAGTGCCAGCGACCCATGATCGATATTCCCACGCCCGCCGCCAAGCCCGGCCATCCCAAGCCGAGCGTCGACCTCTCGGCGGTGCAGAGCCTGCGCAAGCTCGCGCTCTATCTGCTCGGCGCGGCGGCGGTGCTGGTGCTGCTCACCGGCCAGTCGATCTGGCCGGACGACGACATGGGCGGGCCGCATGAGAGCATCGAGTGGGCCGGCTTCACGCTGCTGCTGGCGGCCATCGTCGGGCGCACCTGGTGCTCGCTCTATATCAGCGGGCGCAAGAAGTCGGAGATCGTGGCGCTCGGGCCGTATTCGATCTCGCGCAACCCGCTCTACGTGTTCTCCTTCATCGGCGCCGCCGGCGCCGGGGCGCAGTTCGGCAGCCTCACCGCCGCCCTCGCCGCGACGCTGCTCACCTGGATCGTGTTCAGCGTGGTGGTGCGCAAGGAGGAGCGCTTCCTCACCGAGCGCTTCGGCGAGGCCTATCTCGCCTACAAGGCGCGCGTGCCGCGCTTCTGGCCGAATTTCCGCCTGTGGCGGAACGTCGACACGCTGGAAATCCGCCCGCGCATGGTGATGCAGACCTTCATCGACGCCTGCGTGTTCCTCGCCGCCATGCCCGTCGCCGAGGGCATCGAGCTGGCCCAGGCTCAGGACTGGCTGCCGGTTTTCTGGCTGGTGCCCTGAGGCGGGCGCAGTCGGACGAGCGCGCGCCGGCCGAGCCGGTCCAGCACCAGCGCGACCACCGCGAAGCCGCAGCCGATGGCGACGTCGACCAGCCGCTCGGCCATGGCGGGTCCGGCGCCGCCGACCGTGCCGGCGATCGCCTCCAGGAACAGCATGATGAAGGCGGTCAGCGCCGCCGTGCCCAGCGCGCCGCTGAGCTGCTGCGCCGGCCAGCGCAGCAAGGCCGCCGCCGCCATGCCGAGCAGCAGCAGCGAGTGCCTCGGCAGGGCGAGCCCGAGATCGTGCAGCGCCGAGGCGCCGGCGCCGTAGAGCACCGCCGCGACGACGCCGAGCAGGGTGCCGAGCAGCATCTGCCCGATGAGCCGCCGGCTGGACATGGCATCGGCCCGCAGCACGATCACCACCGCCAGCAGCGCCCAATAGGGACGGTGCAGGCCGAGCGCCTGGCTGACGAGATAGGCGAGCGGGATGGTCACCGCGACCGCGGCGGCGAACACCCATCGCTCCTGCTCGCTCGCCCGCAGCCGCGCGCAGACCGCGGGCAGCGAGGGCGCCGAGGAGGGACGCAGCGACCGGCCCAGCGCGTCCCAGCCCAGCGACACCAGCCAGGCATAGACGACGAAGACCGCCACCACCGCGACGTCGCGCGGCTGCAGCGGCGCATAAAGCGCCCCGACCGCGAAGGTGAGGCAGAGGAAGCGCGCGCCGGCCGCCAGCGTGTCGTCGAGGCTCTCGACCAGCGCGTAGAGCACGCCGACCAGCGCGAAGCCGAGCATGATCACCACCGGCGCGCCGGCCGCCAGCGTGCCGAGGCCGGTGCCGGCCAGCACCACGGCGCCGGCCGAGGCCATCCAGCCGAGGCGGGGCAGCGGCCGGCCGCCGGTATCCAGCGTGAAGGCGAGGATGCCGCCGACGAGAGCGTAGATCAGCCACATGTCGACGCCGATCGTGAGGCCGATGAGGATCGGCGCCATCACCGTCAGCGCGAAGCGGATGGAGCGGGCGGGAACACCGTCGCCGTGCCAGCGGGAGATCGTCTCGTCCACTTGCGTAAAATCCAATCGGAACCCTTTACCCGCTCTTTACCCTGAACGGCGGACATTGTGGACGCGTGCTGTTGCGTTCAAGCGTCGGGTGCCGTTCCATGAAAGTCGTGCCGAAGGTGGAGGCCGCCAGGGCCGTTCCGGGCCTCGCTTCCCGTTCCTCCCGTCCGGCGGCGGGCGACGCCCTCCCCCTCGATACCATCCTGCGCGGCGACTGCGTGGCGGAATTGTCGCGGCTGCCGGCGCGCTCGGTCGACCTCGTCTTCGCCGACCCGCCCTACAACCTCCAGCTCCAGGGCGAATTGAAGCGCCCGGACGAGAGCCGGGTCGACGCGGTGGACGATGCGTGGGACCAGTTCGACAGCTTCCAGGCCTATGACGCCTTCACCCGCGCCTGGCTGCTGGCGGTGCGCCGGGTGCTGAAGCCGACCGGCACGCTGTGGGTGATCGGCTCCTATCACAACATCTTCCGCGTCGGGTCGATGCTGCAGGATCTCGACTTCTGGATCCTCAACGACATCGTCTGGCGCAAGACCAACCCGATGCCGAATTTCCGCGGCCGGCGCTTCACCAATGCGCATGAGACGCTGATCTGGGCCGCGCGCGACCCGGATGCCAAGGGCTATACCTTCAACTACGAGGCGATGAAGGCGGCCAACGAGGACGTGCAGATGCGCTCTGACTGGCTGTTCCCGATCTGCTCCGGCGGCGAGCGGTTGAAGGACGAGGCCGGGCACAAGCTGCACCCGACCCAGAAGCCGGAAGCGCTCATCGCCCGCATCCTGCTCTCCGCCTCCAGGCCCGGCGACGTGGTGCTCGATCCCTTCCTCGGTTCCGGCACCACGGCGGCGGTGGCCAGGAAGCTGCGCCGCCACTTCATCGGCATCGAGCGCGACCGCGACTATGCGCAGGCGGCACAGGCCCGCGTCGACGCCGTGGTGCCGCTGCCGGAGGCCGCGCTCTCCCCGGCGCCATCCGCGCGCGAAGCGCCCCGCGTGGCCTTCGCCTCGCTGGTCGAGCGCGGGCTGGTGACGCCCGGCACGCTGCTCACCGATTCCAAGGCGCGGGTGAAGGCGATGGTGCGCGCCGACGGCACGCTGTCGCTGGAGACGGCGCCGGGCCTCGGCACGGTCGGCTCGATCCACCGCGCCGGCGCCGTCGCGCAGGGCATGGAGGCCTGCAACGGCTGGACCTTCTGGCATATCGAGACCCGCGAGGGCCTGCGCCCCATCGATTCGCTGCGGGCGGTGGTGCGCTCGGAAATGGCGATGGCGGCGGAATAATTCTGCAGTACGGTGGTCCGGCACAATCGCGGGGCCGCCGATGATCACGCTCTACGAACAGCCGGATTCCGGCAATTGCTACAAGGTGCGGCTGGTGGCCGCCCATACCGGCCGGGCCATCGAGCGGGTGACGGTATCCTCGCGCGACGGCTCGACGCGCAGGCCCGATTTCCTCGCGATGAACCCGATCGGCAAGGTGCCGACGGTGCGGCTCGACGACGGCCGCTTCCTCGGCGAATCCGACGCCATCCTGCTGCACCTGGCCGAGGGCACGCCGCTGATCCCGGCCGACGCCTATGACCGCGCCAAGGCCTATGAATGGCTGTTCTTCGAGCAGTACAGCCACGAGCCGGCCATCGCGGTGCGCCGCGCGCTGGTGACCTATCCCGAGCGGGCGGCGCTGGCGACGCCCGAGCGCATGGCGCAATTGCTGGAAGCCGGCAACAAGGCGCTGGGCGTGATGGAGGCGCGGCTCGCCGGGCATGACTGGCTGGCGGGAGACGCCTTCAGCGTCGCCGACATCGCGCTCTATGCCTATACGCATACGGCGGAGGAAGGCGGCTACGACCTCGCCCCCTTCCCCGGCATAGGCGGCTGGATGGCGCGCATCGCCGCCCTGCCCGGCCATGTCGGGCTGCTGGACTGAACCGCGCGCCGACTCACGGGCGGCCATGGCCGGGCGGCGCCCCGCTGCAAGGCGGTCGCTAATCATGTCATGGCCGGGCCTAGCCCGGCCATCCACGCCTTCCTCCTCACGTCCACGCCCTGTCCCGGCGAGGCCATGAATGCCCGGACCGGACGCGGCATGACGGCGCATGAGCGAAACCCCTCGCTATCCGCCCCCGAGCACTCCAAAGAAAAGGCCGCCTTGGCGGCGGCCTCGTCCTTCGAAGTCGGTCGGGCTCAGAGATTGGCGGCCTTCTTGACCGCGTCCTTGGCCTTGCCCAAGGCCTGCTGGCCTTTGCCCTTGATTTCCTGGGCCTTGCCTTCGGCTTCGAGCCTTTTCGACCCGGCTACCTTGCCGACGCCCTGCTTGACGTTGCCGGCGGCTTCGTTGGCGAGGCCCTTGGCCTTGTCCGCTGCGCTACCCATCGTGAGGTTCTCCATGACTGCCGCATCGCGTGCGGCCCGCCGGGACAACGCCAGACCGCCGATCGGGTTCAGCCGATCACGCGGATTTAATCGAGATACTCCAATACCTTGACCATGACGCTGGGAAATGCCTCCGCCTTGAACCCGTCCGGTTTCACCCAGCGGTGGCCGGCAGGCGCCGGGGTGCCGGCGGGCAGGCGCGCCCGCCAGACCGCGAGCTCCAGCGCGAAATGGCTGAAGACGTGGCCGACCGCCCGGTTGAGCGCCTGCCAGTCCGCCTTCAGCGGCGCATGGGCGGCGGGGCTCGCCGGCAGCTGCGCCTCCCACGCGGTGGAGGGCACCTCGGTCATGCCGCCGAGCAGGCCCTTTTGCGGGCGCGAGCGCACCAGCACCGCCCCGTCGGCGCGCACCGCGAGGAAGGCGACGCCGCGCCGCACCGGCCGCGCGAGCTTGGCCATCTTCACCGGATAGGCCTCGGGATTGCCCTGCGCCTGCGCGACGCAGTTCTCCCGCCACGGGCAGAGGATGCAGGCCGGCTTGCGCGGCGTGCATACCGTGGCGCCGAGATCCATCATCGCCTGGGCGAAATCGCCGAACCGCGCGTCCGGCAGCAGCGTTTCGGCCAGCGCGCGCAGCCGCTTCCTCGCCTTGGGCAGCGGCTCGTCGAGCGCGAACAGCCGGGCCACCACCCGCTCCCAATTGCCGTCGACCGGTGCCGCCGGACGCTCATGGGCGATGGCGGCGATGGCCGCCGCCGTGTAGGGCCCGATGCCCGGCAGGGCGAGCAGCCCCGCCTCGTCGTCCGGGAACACGCCGCCATGCTCGCCGGCCACCGAGCGGGCGCAGGCGTGCAGGTTGCGGGCGCGGGCGTAGTAGCCGAGCCCGGCCCAGGCGGAGAGCACCTCCTCCTGCCGCGCCGCCGCGAGGCTCGCCACATCCGGCCAGCGGGCGAGGAAGGCGGCGAAATACGGCGCCACCGTCACCACCGTGGTCTGCTGCAGCATGATCTCCGACAGGAACACCTTGTAGGGGTCCTGCCGCTGTCCGGGCGGGGCGCGCCAGGGCAATACGCGGCGATGCCGGTCGTACCAGCGCAGCAACGCGCGCGGATCCGGCCGCTTCATCGCCGGACCGGCCGAAGCCGGTTTGGTCGAAGCCGGTTTGGTCGAAGCCGGATCGGTCCCGCGCGGCTTGGTCGCGGGCGGCTTGGTCCCAGGCTGGGCGGATGCTAGGCTCGGGCGTGCGGGCATGGAATGGTGCGCCGGCTCCTTCGGGTCATCCGGCGCAAGGTGGGCGCGCGGGCCGCATCCGGCAAGCGTGCCGCCTTCCTCGCCCACAGCTTAGCCTCGACCCCTCCCTCCTTCACGCAGAGCCCGATGGCACCCCGCTTCGCCCCGAAACCGCTCGCCGACCTGATCGACGCCACCATCGCAGCGAGCTGCCGGCAGCGCGGGCTCGCCTCGGTGGAGATCGTCACCCGCTGGGCCGACATTGTCGGCGACGGGCTGGCGGCGCGGGCGCAGCCGATCAAGCTCGCCTGGCCCTCGCGGCCGGAAAGCGAGGAACCCGGCGTGCTGCATGTACGCGTCGAGGGCGGCTACGCCATCGAGCTACAGCACCTGGCGCCGGTGGTCATCGACCGGGTGAACCGCTATTTCGGCTGGCGCTGCATCGGCCGCCTCAGCCTCAGGCAGGGTCCGGTGCCGGCGCCGGCGCGGCGCAGGCCGCCGCTCGTGGAACCCGGCGACGAGGAACGCGCCCGCGCCGCCGAGCGCATCGGCCGCCTCGGCGGCTTCGAGGACCCCGCGCTCGCCGAGGCGCTGGCCCGGCTGGGCGCGCTGGTGGCCCGCGACCGGCGCCGGCTGCGATAAAGCGTCCCGATCCGCGCGAAAAGCTTCACGCAGCAGTGACCGGAGGCACGGCTGCCGTACCGTTGCCATGATCTCAGGCTGGCTGTACGCGCATAGTTTGTTCCGGCGGCCGCGTTCGGCCGTCACCCGCGTCTATGCGGACGGCCCGATCGGCCGCCCGCCCATCTGGAGAGGCTTCATGATCGACCGCCGCCGCTTCCTCGAAGGCACCGGCACCGTCCTGCTCACCGCGGCCGCGCTGCTGGCGCTCGCCGGCCCGCGCGGGCTCGGCCTCGGCGAGCTCGGCTTCGTCGGCCAGGCCGATGCCCAGACGGTCGACGCCGCCAAGCTGATGCAGCCGGGCACGCTGCCGGACGTGGTGCTGGGCAAGGCCGATGCGCCGGTGACCATCGTCGAATATGCCTCGATGACCTGCAGCCATTGCGCGCATTTCCACGCCACCACCTGGCCGGTGCTGAAGGAGAAATATATCGACACCGGCAAGGTGAAGTTCATCCTGCGCGAGTTCCCGCTCGACATCGTCGCCAAGGCCGCCTTCATGCTGGCGCGCTGCTCGGGCGAGGGCAAATATTACCCGATGGTCGACACGCTGTTCGACAACCAGAAGAGCTGGGCCTTCACCAACAACCCGGCGCAGGCGCTGCTGGCGATCGCCAAGCAGAGCGGCATGACCGAGCAGCAGTTCAACACCTGCCTGGGCGATGCCAAGCTCGCCGGCGATATCGACCAGGTGGCCAAGCGCGGCGCCGACGATTTCAACGTCGATTCGACGCCGACCTTCTTCATCAACGGCAAGAAGGTGCCGGGCGCGATGAGCCCCGAGGATCTCGACAAGGAACTGGCGCCGCTGCTCGGCGCCAACTGAGGATGGCGGCGGGGGGCGGTCGCCTGCGCGCCCCTCTGACCACTCGACCGCGCCCGACGCCGGGCATGCCCGCCCGGCGCCCGGCGATGACAATGACGACGATGATGCCGGCCTTGCCCGGGAACGTGCCCAGTCGCAGGACGTCGCCGGGCGCAGGATGTCGTCGGACGCAGGACCTGGTCAGGCGCAGGACGCCGCCGGGCGCAAGAGTTTGTCGGGCGGAGGACCTCGTCAGGCGGAGGGACGCTGCCGGGTCTTCGCCGACGTAGGGACGTCGCCGGCGGAGGGACGCCGCCGATCAGCGGCTCGGTCCGGCCTCCGCGAGCCGTCAGTCGCCGGAACAGCCGCGGGATGAGCGGCGCCGGCTTCCGGGCCGCACGGCCGGTTACGGCGACCCGCCGCCCGCAGGGGCGGATGGCAACCCCGTCGCTCACAAGGACGGATGGCACCACGCCGGCACTCATTCCGGCAGCACCACCCTCCCGTCGGCGTCGAGGGCGAAGCCGGGATTGTGGGCGATCTCCCAGGGATGGCCGTCCGGGTCAGCGACATAGCCGGAATAGCCGCCCCAAAACGTCGCCTGCGCCGGGCGCAGCGCCCGGCCGCCGGCCGCCAGCGCATGCAGGATCGTGGCGTCGACCTGCTCCCGGCTCGCCCGGTTGCAGGCGAGCGCGATGCCGCCGAACGAGCCCGGACGACCCGCGATCACCCCGGCATCGGCGGCGAGCTCGTGGCGCGGATAGAGCGCCAGCACCACCCCGCCGGCGCCCAGCTGCCGCCGTCCATCCGCCTGGTAGAAGATGACGCCGGTGGTCGCGCTGTCCCGGCGCACCATGCCGAGTGACGCGTAGAAATGCGCGGCGCGCGCGAGATCCTCGACGCCGAGCGTGATCAGCGACAGGGCGAGCGGCGGCAGCCCATCCGTTTCGCGCGTGACAACCATGTCTGCCTCCCTCGTCTTGCCTGTCCCATTGCCTGTCCCACCCATGTCCAACCCCTGAGATGCCCGCCCCGTAGCCGCCGGCCCCGTACTTGCGGACCCTCGACATGCCTCAAGCCGGACCTCCAAAACCCGAACCTCCAAAGCCCGGACCTCGGAAATCCGGACGCCCGGAATCGGGACATGCCGGAACCCGCCCGCACCGGCGCCACCCGCTTCGCGCGCCCGTCGGAGATGACGGAGCGGAGCGGATGCCGGGTCAAGCCGGGCCGGTCGGCGCAGGTCCGTCCTCCCGAACGGCGGCCACGATACCGCAGGACGCCGCACGGCACCCGAGCGCCACGGCTCCGCACCGGCCGTGCCGCCCCCTCGACCTGCTCCGCATCAGGCACCCGCCATCGCCTCACCCTTCTCCCCGAACCGCCTCCACGGCACCGTAGCACGCGCCCGCCGCTCGACCGCGACGGCCCCGCACCGGCCGCCTCGTCCCCCGGCCGATCCCGTATCGAACGCCGCGGCGATCGCCTCATCCCGTCTCCCCGAACAGCGACAATTGCTCGCCCTTCTGTGGCAGGCGGCGGAAATGGCGGGTGGTGAGCCGCACGCTGCGCTGGTTCAGCCCGAGGCGCGCGGTGGCGAGTTCGAAGCGCCGCGCCACCGTCCAGGCATAGGGGCCGGAGCCGGTCATGCGCTGGCCGAAGGCGGCGTCATATTCCTTGCCGCCATGCAGCTCCTTCACCAGCGACAGGACATGGCGGTAGCGGTCGGGGAAATGCTCCAGCAGCCATTCCTTGAACAGGTCGCGGATCTCCAGCGGCAGGCGCAGCATCACGTAGCCGGCCTCCCCGGCGCCGGCCGCGGCGGCGGCGTCGAGGATGCGCTCGATCTCGGCATCGTTGATCGCCGGAATGACCGGGGCGACCAGAACCGCGGTCGGCACCCCGGCCTGCGAGAGCCGGCGGATGGTCTCGATGCGGCGCTGCGGGGTTGCCGCGCGCGGCTCCATCGTCCGCGCCAGCTTGTGGTCGAGCGAGGTGACCGACAGCGCCACCTTGACCAGCCCGCGCTCGGCCATCGGCGCCAGGATGTCGAGGTCGCGCAGCACCAGCGCCGATTTGGTGACGATGCCGACCGGATGGCCGAAATCGCGCAGCACCTCGAGGATGCGGCGGGTGAGCCGCCATTCGCGCTCGATCGGCTGGTAGCTGTCGGTATTGATGCCGAGCGCGATGGTGCGCGGCTCGTAGCCGGGCTTGGCCAGCTCCTTCGCCAGTAGTTCCGGCGCGTCCGGCTTGGCGAACAGCTTGGTCTCGAAATCGAGCCCGGCCGAATAGCCCTGATAGGCATGGGTCGGCCGCGCGAAGCAATAGACGCAGCCATGCTCGCAGCCGCGATAGGGGTTGATCGAGCGATCGAAGCCGACATCGGGCGAATCGTTGCGGGTGATGATGGTGCGCGCCCGCTCCACCGTCACGCTGGTCTTGAAGGCCGGCAGGTCGTCGAGGCTCTGCCAGCCGTCGTCGAAGGTCTCGTGCGAGCGCGGCTCGAAGCGGCCGGCGGCATTGGACAGCGCGCCGCGCCCGCGCCGGCGCTCGGCCTCCACCGCCGGCAGCGGCGCGCCCTCCGCCGGCAGGTCGAGGTCGGCGAGCGCGCCGGGGT
>NZ_JBXASN010000035.1:0-10738 GCF_058809335.1 Ancylobacter sp. GW821-FHT10E12
GCGAGCGCTTCACAAGGGCCATGGCGGCCTGATGTTCAACCCCGCCGCCCCGCACACGAAATTCCTGACAGTCCCTCATGGACCCGGCGCCAGTCCAGACCCTCGAATAGGGCCTGCAGCTGCGCCCCCGTCAGCCGCAGCGCGCCGTCCTCGATCTTCGGCCAGCGGAACTCGCCATCCTCAAGGAGCTTGGCCACCCGCACCATGCTGGTGCCGTCCCAGAACACCAGCTTCACTCGATCGGGACGCTTAGCGCGGAACACATAGACCGTGCCCGAGAATGGATCGGCACCCATCGTCTCGCGCACCAGAGCGACCAAACCCTCGGCTCCCTTGCGGAAGTCGACGGGCCGCGTTGCCACCATGATCCGGACTGCGCCGATCGGCCCGATCATAGGCCAGTGACCTGCCACTGATTTGTCATCCAGCGGCGGTTAGAGCCTCGGCGGGTTTTGCGCGGGATTGCGCGGTTGAGATGAGATTGGCGGCGCAGTCCGCCGGCGGGATGTATCCGAGCGCCGAGTGAGGACGGCGCAGATTGTAGTCATCAGCCCAAGCTGAGATCCTGATCCTGGCATGGTCGAGGCCGAAGAATAGGGTCTCATTGAGTAGTTCGTCACGCATGCGGCCGTTGAAGCTCTCGCGGAAGCCGTTCTGCATGGGTTTGCCCGGCGCAATAAAGTACCAGGTGATCCGGTTCTCCTGCACCCAGGCGAGCATGGCGTTGGAGGTGAACTCGGTGCCATGATCCGAGACGATCATGCCCGGCTTGCCCCGGCGCTCGATCAGCACGGTGAGTTCGCGCGCTACGCGCTGCCCCGAGATCGAGGTGTCGGGAATGGCCGCAAGGCATTCTCGCGTGACGTCGTCGACGACGTTCAGGATGCGAAAGCGCCGCCCGCAGGCGAACTGGTCATGGACAAAGTCCAGCGATCAGCGCGCATTGGCCTTCGCTTCGACGAGGATCGACGCCCGGGTTCCCACCGCACGCCGCCGCACGCGGCGCTTGCGCACCGTAAGGCCTTCCTCGCGATACAGGCGGTAGATGCGGTTGATACCCGACGGCTCGCCGTCCCGCCGCAAGAGGACGAACAGTCGCCGATAGCCGAAGCGCTTCCGCTCGTTGGCGAGATCGCGCAGTTGCCCGCGCAGACCCGTGTCCGGCGGCCGGCACGACCGGTAGCGGACCATCTTCCGGTCAGCATTGACGATGATACAGGCCCGACGTTCCGACAGGCCCATCACGGCCTGCAGATGCGCGACTGCCTCGCGCTTGACGGCAGGCTCTACCATTTTTTTGAGAGAAGCTCGCGCATCGCGGCGGCATCCAACATCTGCTCGGCCAAAAGCTTCTTGAGCTCGGCGTTCTCGTCCTCGAGCTGCTTCAGGCGCTTGACCTCGGACACGTCCATGCCGCCATAGCGAGCCTTCCAGTTGTACAAGGTCGCTTCCGAGACCCCGTGCTCGCGCGCCAGGTCGGCGGTCTTCGCCCCAGCCTCATGCTCGCGCAGAACCGCAATGATCTACTCCTCCGTGAACCGTGCTCGCTTCATCTGTCCGTCCTTCAGAAGGCCGGACTCTAAATCTCCGTGGAGGAAAAACGCAGTGGCAAGTCACCGTCAGAAAAGACCGATACCCAAATTCAAAAAATGAACATTAAGTGACGTTCTGATAGCTCTTCTCCTCAACAATCTCAGATCCAGTCAAATTATTAATATTTTTTTTGATACGCGCGCGCTCATCATTCTTCATATAAACTTGCCTCGCGAGCTCTATGAAATTTGCACCAAATTCCTTCTGATGTTCGCAGGCCCGCTTTCCGTCTTCGATATCCCAAAGCGCCGCGTTTATCTGCTGCAAATCGTCGATTAGGCGATCGAGATCAGCGCTGGGGGCAATTTTCTCATTCGCCATATCTTCAAGTTTTGACAATTCGTGCTTGACATTCAAAAGCTTCGATTCATCAGAAATTCGTTGAGACTTTACCCGAAGAATAGTAATCTTATCAAATAGTTCTCCGACCGAGATCGGCGCTAGGATAATCATAACGTTCTCACTTTCGCTTTTTAATTCACAGACTCTACAATGCTATTCCGGGCAACCTCCCCCCTGAGTTCATCAAAGGCCGTTATTACTTCGGATACCGAGATCGTTTCAATGCAATTGCAACTACCATTCTTGAATATTTCAGGATTCTTGACTTCGCACGGCACGCAATCACCCTTCGCGCTGACGACTCGACTCAGGCGGCCAAGCGGCCTGCGGGTTGCGACTTCGGTTGGTGCGAAAACAGAAATCAGTGGGATTCCCAACGCATTGGCGATGTTCATAAGTCCACTGTCATTCGATAAAAAATACGAACAATTTGTCATCTGCCGAATCATATCTTCAATAGAACCCCCGGTCATATCTTCCGTGCCAGGAACATACTCGTCCTTCGTTCCAAAAGAGCAAACCCGCAACCCTCGCGACGTCAACGCCTCCGCCAATTCGGTAAAGCCATTCCAGCGCTTTGAAGCCCAATAGCCAGGCTTCGAGCCGCCATGCACTCCAACGATCTGGCCGTCCGTCCAATTATATTCAATCTCAGCAACAAAAAATTGCGTTAAATCTTGAGTATCAAAAGGAATTCCAAGAAGCTCTTCCGCAGCTTCGAAATTAAATAGGGTCTCATGACTCGTTTTGCCGGGAACAAAATTCTTCCAATCTCGGCTTCGCAGAACGCGATTAGCCTGAAAATTCATTCTTGCACTTCCAAAGCTATGCGTAAGAAATACTGTATCGTATGGCTTCCTCATAATTGTCGTTGAAAGTTGATATACGCTACTGACGTATTTAGAGTTTTGTAGCAAGAATAAACTTCCTGGATGATCCACGGCAACCACAATATCGACAGGATGACCGAGCCTAAGAGCAATATTTCGCACCATTGGGGCACAGTGCAGCATATTGCCAATGCCGGAACCGATACCGATAAGCAAGGGAGAACTGATCGCATCAAGAATCTGATTGACCGAACGCCGCTGCACGTCTTGGGAATAACGCTCTGAATTTTCCACAGCGCGTCGACACATTAACGCATAATATTCATCATCTTTATAGAGCTTAATGATCTCTCGCGCCCAAACGTCTGGATCCTCTGGAAGGACAATGCCGCTCTGCTCAAGCAAAAATGGAATATTTCCTTCGGTTGAACCAAGTACCGGCTTACCAAACCGATGCGCTTCAATGCACACACGGCTAAACGTTTCCTTAAAACGGTAGCTCGGCGCAGCAACCACTTTTGCGCGTTCATAAAGCGGCACCATATCAGCCACCTTATCTATGACCACAACATTGTTCGCACCGCGCTCTTTTACAAGACCAAGTGCAGCAACCTGCGATGACTGCGTTGAGATCGCAACGAAGGGAATGTCCGGACAACGACAAGCGACTTCGACGATCAGATCGAATCCCTTCTCTGGTCGCGAATTAACCAACAGAATAAAAGGGGCGTCGGGAAGGTTCGCAGGAAGAGAAGACATCAGCGATCCTCCACAAGTGAATAAATAACGGGAAACCGCATTCCATGAGCCTGTTCAATGACTCTCTGGGTATACCGAGAGTTTACAAAAATAGCGTTAGAATTTCGGACAATATAAGAAAATTCTTCCCGAGGGATTGGATTATCTGAATCGTCAAAAAATGTTTCGCTGGAAGCTCGCCCAAGGACTTCACGCCAAAAATAAATTCCATAAACAAAATAAATATTACTGTGAGCAAGCGCCTGCGCCACGGGAAACCCGAGGCCAGAGATGGCGTGAACGAAAGAGTAACCGTTTTGTAGAATCCAAGCACGTAGTTGGGCAGGCTCTTTAGGCACCTGCACTGCAGCCTCGACTCCAGGCGGAAGCTCGCTTTCCGATAGCGCTGCACTCGGATCTGTACCACCCAATATCGTTCGCATGCCGCGCTCACGGTAATAGGCCGATATAGATTGCATCGTATGTTCCGCACCGCCAAACTTCGCGCCACCATAGCGTGAAATCAGAAGTGCCTTGCGTCCCTCATAATCGCTCACGCGCCGACTGACATAAAAATCTACCCATGGAGCTAACTTGGCCGGCAAATCCGCAATTTCGTCGTCCAATGTAACGAGATTGCTGTCTACGAGATCCAAGATTGTTTCAACGCGCCACAACGTGACGCCATCATCAAGCTCGATACATCCAGCGCGAGAGTTTAAGCCCCCAAGCTGTGCGCTCCACGTAACGGTATCCAGACGCGGCTCAATCTCCGCAATCAAACCAAAAACGATCCAAGCGCCAGCAGGAGCAGCACCAGGAGAAAGCGCCTCTGCAATTTTCACAGGAGAACCGGGAGTGCCGTCCCGCTCAAGCCACACGATCTTCCCATCCGCGATATGGACACCAAACAAAGTTTGGTCACTATCGACATGGCTGCTCGTTAGACTCGAAAATACCCTTAGATTGTATATCGCGATTTCGTTGGTCGGCCAGCGCGTAAGGATTTCACGCGATAGCTCAAGAGCCTCCGCAAAACGATTCTGTTCGATCAGAATTTGGCTTTTGCTAACATAACCATCGGGCGAGTTAGGCACTCGTTCGATGAGATAGTCCGCTACTTTCAGGCCGAGCTCGGGGTGTCCGCTGTGTGCCAACGTTCGGCACATATAGGTTGGGTAGCGAATTTTCCCATCATCAAGCGCAAGCAGCTCTTGGGCAACTCCAACGAAGCGCTCACGTAGAGTCGCATCAGAACGATGACCACTGCGATCAATGGCCCGAACAAGCGTCTTGATCAACTCCAATCGAACCTGTAGCGGGTTCCACTTGGTGGCTCGCAATTGCTCGAAGAGCGCAATCGCACTCTCATGGTCGCCAACCAGCGATCTAAGCACAGCTTTATAGAACCGCGTACCTGGAACTCCTGGAAATAATGCATCACAGGCGGAAAGATATCGTTCAGCTACATCCAAACGACTCTGATAAATGCAAGCTCGACCCAAATCACGTAACAGCCCCTCCAGATCCTGCATTCCACTGAGATCAGTTGCAAATGCAGATAGCGTCGCCCAGTTTTTCGGCCCAGGACGCTTCCACTCCAATAAGCTCGCATCGAAAAGCTCTTTAAGCTGCGGCTTTCCCGGCAGCTTTTCGGGCGGCGGCCCCTGCAGCTTTTCGGGCGGCTTTCCCGGCAGTTTTTCGGGTGGCGGCCCCTGCAGCTTTTCGGGCGGCTTTCCCGGCAGTTTTTCGGGTGGCGGACCCTGCAGCTTTTCGGATGGCGGTCCCTGCAGCTTTTCGGGTGACGGCCCCTGCAGCATTTCAGACGGCCGTTTTAGTATCGGCTTATCCGATGTAATAACGCTCTTGGGATGATCCTGCGGCCACATTCGGAGTTGGGCGCCATCCTTGCTTCGAATCTCGGGCGGGACATAGATTCGAAACCCGAACTTGCCATCGCCAAAGCCCCTTGAACGTAATTGAGGCCGGTCCGCGCTAGCAACCATCGGCGGCAGTTGCTCTCCATTTACTTCTACTATGACTCTTAAACGCTTTTTAAGATTGGATTTATCCAGTATCCAGCCACTTACATAAGGACCATCACTACGCCCAAGCCAGCCGATAATCTTCGGGCCACGATTGGAAGAACCCTCGGATTTGGAAGGAGCCTTCACAGTATTTACTACAGGAGTTGTGACACTGCTCATTGATGAAATCTCTTGCCGAACATTACCGGTAAAAATCACGGAAAATCGATCAATATATCGTCGAGCGCCCCTTCAATTCCGGCATGATCAAGGTTCCATATTAAGGCGCCCCGTCCAACGCGCACTGAGTGGGGCGGAATAAAAATTTCGTTGCTTTATCTGCGATGAGCCAGAAATATTCAAGTATCCCAATCAAGTTCTCCCAAAGTTACTTGAAAAATCCCCAGCAATACAAACGTTTTATTGAAAATAAACTGAGCAATTGCATCAAAAGAAAATATATCTATTTGAATGGATTGCTTAATATCGCTTTATATCTTGGATATAATGAACGTCAGGCATCGCCTCTTTGGACATGCTCATGTTGATTCTGATCAGAGCCGTCATGCTACCATTAGCCATTCCCTAATTTTTGACAGAATCCGACCGGAATGGGAAGAGGTCTAGGTACGCAAATTTGACTCGGTTTCCGATGTCTGGGATGGTTTCTCGTGAAGTGGTGTAGCTGGCGCATTTTGGGTTTGTGTCTCGTTGATCAGAGCCAAAGTGTGCGCTGTTGGAGCCCGATGCACGTTCAACGATGAGGATGGCTTGTCCCTATTAAGTGGTCCGCTTTGCTCCCCGAATTTGGCCCAGCGGGAGTTGGAAAACCCGGGGGCATGTGATCCGAGACCATTTTCTGGACCGCCGGAGGCTGGAGTTTCCGGCCTGCTTCACGGCGGTGGGCTGGCTACGCCGCCGGAGTTCTGCAGCGAGATCGGGGGCTTGTGGCCGATGGCCCCATGCGGCCGATCTTCGTTGTAGTATCTGAACCAAGCCTCCATCTTTTCGGCCGCGTCCGCAAGCGTCAGGAACCAGTGGGCGTTCAGACACTCGGTC
The DNA here is from genome assembly GCF_058809335.1 of Ancylobacter sp. GW821-FHT10E12. NCBI lineage: Bacteria > Pseudomonadati > Pseudomonadota > Alphaproteobacteria > Hyphomicrobiales > Xanthobacteraceae > Ancylobacter > Ancylobacter sp. GW821-FHT10E12. The sequence goes on from NZ_JBXASN010000035.1 coordinate 6,590, forward strand.
TTAGGTAGCAAGCGCACCAAGGCTTGCATTGCGCCGCCAATGAGAACATAAGGCGAACATTGTCAGGCTGAGGGACGGTCATGGCTCAGCATTTTCTTCTGTCGGCAGCGGCAAGGACGCTTTCGTTGAAGGCGATCTTCTCGGAAGGGGAGGACGCGGCTTATCGGCGATTCTGCCGTCTGCGCTGGCCGGAGACGGGCGGCGCCCCGGTCTGCCCGCTGTGCGGCTGCATCGATATCTATCATCTGACGACCCGGCGCCGGTTCAAATGTGCCGCCTGCTATCGGCAGTTCAGCGTGACGTCCGGCACGATCTTCGCGTCCCGGAAGCTGACCTTCGTTGATTTGCTCGGAGCGATCTGCCTGTGCGTGAACGCCTCAAAGGGGCTGTCGGCGGTTCAGCTCTCGCGGGACCTCGACGTGCAGCACAAGACGGCGTTCGTGCTGATGCGCAAGCTGCGCGAGGCTATGGCGGCGGAAACGCGGGAGGCCCGCCTGTCCGGAACGGTCGAGGTCGATGGGGCGGCCTTTGGCGGCCATGTCCGCCCCGCCAATCGGCGCGAGGATCGCGTCGATCGCCGGCGTCTCGACAATCGAAGCAGCAGACGCCGCGTGGTGGTCGTTCTTCGTCAGCGGCAAGGCCGAACCATAACCCGGACCTTCCTGCGAGAAGCCCAGGGCGTCGGGTTCGCTCGGGAACGGATCGTCCCCGGCTCGACCGTCGCGGCCGATGAAGTGGCGCACTGGGACCTGCTCGAGCCGCAGTTCAGCATGCAGCGGATCAACCATTCCGAGGCCTACAGCCGGGACGGAGTGTGCACCAATCTCGCCGAGAGCTTCTTCTCGCGGCTCAGGCGCATGATCGGCGGCCAGCATCTCAGGGTCGAAGGACGATATCTCGACGCCTATGCGACCCATGCGGCCTGGCTCGAGGATCACCGTGACGAAAGCAACGGCCGCCTGGCCGATCGATTGATCCAGGGAGCGCTGGGCGTGCCAATCAGCCGGGCGTGGAAGGGCTATTGGCAACGACGCGCAGCGTGATCGTATCGCCGGGCGCCCAGATGCACATTCCTTTGCGCTTCTCGATCATGCGGACGAGCCTGCGGCGTTTGGCATGGCGGAGCGCCTGGACGACCTTGAACACCACCGAGTTGCGCAGCGCCGTATCCGAGCTGTCGAGGCCGCGCTCGGCCATAACCCTCTCGGCAAGCTCGCGCGTGGTCAGCTCGCCGTCCACACCGAGGTGGCGGGCGCAGATATCGGCAATCTCGCCCTTCTTGAAGAAGCCGTGGCTGACCATGTACCGGGCACGTTGCCGTTCCGGCGCCGTGAACAGCTCAATCGTGGCGTTCACATGCGCCAGATCGTGCTTCGCCTGGGCAATCTGGGCCTCGTAGGTCCTGATCCGCCCAAGGATCTCGGCACGCTTCTCCGTCAAAGTCTGGACAACCAACAGTTCCGCCATGCCGCCATTGGAGCCGACCCGCCGCTCTCTATCCAGCCGCCAATTTGGTGCGCTTGCTACCTAAGACCGCAGACACTCACTCCGGAAGCGGCCGTTGAAGGTGAGGAGGGATCAGGAATTGATCCAGTGGATCAATTCCCCCGACGGAACATGAAGGCGTTGTCGGTGGGCTTGCCGGGTCGGGAGAAGTCCAGCGTCACCCCCTTCGTGTAGGCCCACAGATCGAGGTCGCGGGAGATGAACTCGCTGCCCTGGTCGACCCGGATGGTCCGCGGATAGCCCACCTTCGCGCAGACCCTTTCCAGGGTCGCCACCACATGCTCGGCCCGATAGCTGAAGCGCGGTGGCCTGCTGCCGGTTCTGTGGACACGAGGTTAAGCTAATTTAGCTCGCTCCTCGAACTCGACGGGGCTGAGATAGCCCAATGTCGAGTGCCTGCGGCGACCATTGTAGAAGCGCTCGATATAGTCGAACACATCGGCCCTGGCATCGTCCCTCGTCCTGTAGACCTTGCGTGCTGTGCGCTGTACCCCTCCGGCGAGGGCCACGGCTATTACTGGTCTGCTCAGTTGATCTGGCCTCGGCTTTTGGCGAAGGCGGCTTTGCCGATGGCGCGGCGTCGGGCGAGCTTTGCGACGCGGGCGCGGATGCGGTCATCGTCGATGAGAGCCGGATCGAATGGCGCCCCGTACCAGCGCATGAGTTCGACATGCTGCTCGTGGTCGGGATCGGCGATGGCTTCGAGGAAGAGCTCGAAGCCCGGGATACCGCCCACGTCCTCGGGCGGGGCGCGGCGCGCTCCATCGAGGTAGCGGGGATAATCCATGGCGGGATCGGCCGCGGCGGTCGCCTCGATCGTGATCGTGTGCCGCCAGTCGCCGCCGAAGTCATAGGTGTAGGTGAGCTCGGTGACGCCGCGGTCGATGAGGGCGCCGAGCCTCAAAGTCTTGGCGGAGGCGGTCCTGTCGCGCTGGCTGTCCCATTCCGGATCGGGGATGGCGAAGCGCTGCCCATCGATCCGGAACTCGAACAGGTGATAGTCCTCGAACGGCATTGCGGCCTGGATGACGTCGTGCACGGCTTTGAGCGACGAGGTGAGCGGCACCTCGACACGGCGCCAGATGGCGGGCTGCCAGTCGTCGAGCTCGATCTTCAGGCGCGCGACGCGGTCGACGTAGCTCATGCCGCGAGACTCCCGGGCTCCCGTGCAGCGCGCCAGTTCCAGGGCAAGAGTTCGGGGAGCTTGCTTTGCGGGGTGTCGGCGATGCGGGCGAGGACGTCGGCGAGCCAGGCCTGCGGGTCGATATCGTTGAGGCGGGCGGTGCCGATCAGACTGTACATGACGGCGGCGCGCTCGGCGCCGCGGTCTGATCCGGCGAACAACCACGCCTTGCGGCCAAGGGCGATGCCGCGTAGCGCCCGTTCTGCCGCATTGTTCGTGAGGCAAACGCGTCCATCGTCGAGGAAGCGGGCGAAGCCGTCCCAGCGGCGCAGCATGTAGTCCATGGCCTGAGCCACGGGCGCGTGGCGGGAGAGCCTGGTGCGGTGCTCGCGCATCCAGGCCTCAAGCTCGGCGACGAGGGGCACACTGCGCTCCCGGCGAACGGCACGGCGCTGACTGGCATCCATGCCGTTGACCTCGCGTTCGATATCGAACAGCGCGTCGATGCGGGTGACGGCCTCGAAGGCGATCGGCGAGATCGGCGCGGCGTTACGCCCACGCCGGCGGTTCGCCGCGATGTCGGCGAGCTCGAAGAACTTGCGGCGTGCATGAGCCCAGCACAGCGCCTCGACGATCGGTCCCGGCTGGCGGTCGGGCACCAGCAGCCGATTATAGCCAGCATAGGCGTCGGCCTGCAGGATGCCGGTGAAGCGCGTCAGATGCTGCTGCGGATGATCGCCGGAGCGATCACGCGACGCCTGGAACAGCACCGCCGGCGGATCGGCGCCGCCGAAGGGTCGATCGTCGCGCGCATACACCCAGGCCCGTCCGGTGTCAGTCTTGCCCTTCGCCAGGATCGGCACCGGCGTGTCGTCGCCATGGAGCCGCTGCGCCGCCAGGACATGGCGCTCGATTAGGGCATAAAGCGGCCGTAGAGCTGCGGCGCAGACCCCGACATGGTCAGCCAACGTCGACAGCGGCAGGTCGATGCCCTCGCGGGCATAGCGGCTCGCTCTGCCGGTTCAACGGCTGGTGCTGGCCGAACTTCTCGAACAGCACCATGGCGAGCAGGTTCGGCCCAGCATGGCCGAGCGGGATGACGTGGAACGGTGCCGGCGGCTGGGTCACCGCCTCGCAGGCCCGGCACGAGAAGCGCTCGTGCACGGTCTGGATTACCTTCCACTGGCGCGGGATCACTTCCAGCGTCTCGGTGACGTCCTCTCCGAGCTTCACCAGCCGGGACGAGCCGCAGCACGGGCAGCTTTCCGGTGCGGCAACGACGACGTGTTCGCGCGGCAGGTGATCGGGAAACGGTCTGCGCACGGGCCGCTTGCGCTGAAAGGCGGCGACGTTGGTCGGGCGCGCCGCCGCTTCCGCGGCTAGTTCGTCCTCGGGGGCGTCGGCTTCCAGGTCCTCGAGCTGCATCTCCAGCTGGTCGAGCAGGGGACTGTCAGGAATTTCGTGTGCGGGGCGGCGGGGTTGAACATCAGGCCGCCATGGCCCTTGTGAAGCGCTCGCCG
>NZ_JBXASN010000036.1:0-9286 GCF_058809335.1 Ancylobacter sp. GW821-FHT10E12
GGCGTGGTGCGGGCGCTCGCCCGGTCGGTCGCCGGAACGATGGGCTCCGGCGCGGCGGCCGCCCCCTCGGCCTCGGGGCGCCGGGTCGTCAGCCCGGCCGCGGCCAGCCGACGCCGGAACGCCGAGATGACCCCCGGCTCGGTGGCGGGCAGGGCGCCGCCCTGGCCGACGAATACTTCGAAGAGCGCGGCCTCGATGCCGCGGAATACATGGTCGGTGCCGTTGGCGGGATCGGCTATCCGCACTTCGGCCGTGCCGCTCTCGTCGACCTGCCGCGTCACCACCAGCTCGGAGCGCAGCGTCGGGCGGCGGTTCTCGCGAGACGGGTCGTGAGCGGCGCCGGAGGCCGGGGATGAATCGAAGGTGTCAGCCATTTCGGCTCCTCAACTGCCGAACTCGTCCGGCCGTGCGCCCGATCCGACCCTGGCCATGCCGGGTGGCACCTTACGCAGAATTCCGCGTCTTGCCATTCTTGTCCATCGATCAATTCAAAATCGGGGCTTCGCGTGGCCGGCGCGGCTTTTAGCATGGGAAGGTTACTATCCGCCTAGTATGAACATCCCTCCGCGGCGTCCCACCGCACCGCCGGCTGGCGGGGCCCGGCCGCTCCGTGGCTGGCGCGCATCTTGCTTGTTTTTGCCGTCCGCCGTGCGCCGCTTCCGGCGCGGACATATCCGCCTTCGGTGTCCCGGTACAGTTTGTCGACTATACCGCGCGATCAATGGTGTCTGCGACGTATTGAAGTCGCGGACGCGCCGTTTTTTATTTTGCCGGCAGCCGGCCTTCAGCGATGAAGGGCGGGTGTATTCGTTGTGCGCAGCAGCTAAACAGCGCGCGTCATGATGCCGCTAAATATATGACGAGCCGGATACCGGGTCTATGCCGTCGCTGCTTGTCAATTGCCATGCGGCGACGTAGCCTTAAACCGGCGACAGCTGAGGGGCGGTGCGCCGAATGCCGAATAGGGGTTTCCTTTCGGGTATCCGGTTAAGGTAGTGCGGAATGGCGATGAATAGAGCGGGTAGTCGGGCGATCGCGCGGGGTGGTCGCTCGGAGCTGAAGGACGCCGTTACGGCGCTTCGCGACGGCAATGCGGCGGGGGCGCGCGCCTTGTTCGAGGAGATCGTGCGGCGTCGCCCGGACGATGCGCATGCCTATGTCGGCCTCGGCCGCGCCTATTTCGCCGAGGAGGATTTCTCGGCCGCGCTGGAGCATTTCCAGGCGGCTCTCGACATCGATCCCGAGCAGAAGATGGCGCTGCTGTTCAGCGCCGAATGCCGGGCGCGGCTCGGCGACACCACGCGGGCGATGGAGGATTTCGAGGAGGTCAGCCAGATCGATCCGTCGATCTCCGCCGGCCATATCCGCATCGCGCGGCTGCACCAGGATCGCGGCGAGTTCGCCGAGGCCGAGCAGCATCTGAAGGAGTCGCTGGCCTTCAATCCGCAGCAGGCGCAGATCCGCATGCTGCTCGCCGATCTCTACGAGCAGCAGGGCAAGTTCGAGGCCGCGCGCGAGGAGCTGGAACGGCTTCTCGACATCAAGCCCAACAGTTCGGTGGCGTTCTACAAGCTCGGCCGCCTGTCGATGCGCGAGCATAAATACGAAATGGCGCGCCGGCTGTTCGAGGAAGCCGGGCAGCTGCAGAAGGACAACGCCAACATCCACTACGCGCTGGGCGGGGCGCTGATGGCGCTCGGCTCGCACGACAAGGCGATCACCGCGTTCGAAAAGGCACGCAAGCTCAATCCGCGCCTGGTCATCGCCGCGCTCAACATCGCCGACTGCCACGAGGCGGCCGGCCGCTACCAGGAAGCGCTGAACATCCTGCGGGATCTCAGCAGCAACCGCCGGCGCAGCGGCATGATCCACAAGCGCATCGGCGACATCTACACCGCCATGGGCCGCTTTGGCTACGCGGTCGAGGAGTATCGCGCCGCGGTGTTCAACCTGCCGGACCTTCTGGAGAAGCGCCCGGACATAGCCGCCCTGATGGACAGCAAGGACGAGGACGAAACCCTCGCCCGCCAGTTCAACGGGGCCTTTGCCGGCATCAAGGGGGAGATGCAGCACGATCCTGTCGCGCGACCGAAGATCCGCGACAAGCGCCCCACACAGAAGCGACGACGCACCGCATTGCTGAGCCGGCGCAGCGAAAGCTGAGCGCCTGATCGCAATCGGCCGTTCCGAGCTTTTCATGAGTTGGATTGACTATGCCTCGCAACCTTGTGTTCATGATCCTCGACAGCTGTCGCTATGACAGTTTCGTACGAGCGAAATCGAAGAACTTCCGGCGTCTGGGCGAGATCGAGCAGCGCTGGTCCTATGCGTCCTGGACGGCACCGTCGCATTATTCCTACCTGATGGGCCTGGTGCCGCACCGCTCGCCGCAGCACGTCTATGCCTCGGAAGTCTACAAGAAGGACTTTTCGAGTTGGGTCGGCCGCCTGAACGTGCCGGATCTCGGCTTCAACAAGTTCATTCCGCAGCTTTCGCTGGCCAAGGTGCTGGGCGACCACGGCTATATCTGCAAGGCCAAGGTCTCGATGCCGGTGCTCAACGGCTTCACGCTGCTGAACCGCTATTTCGCCGACTACAAGCTGATGTCGAACCATAACGACTTCGCCGGCATGGTGAAGGAAATCGAATTCTCGGCCGATCAGCCGCATTTCTATTTCCTCAATCTCGGCGAGACCCATTACCCCTATATGCTGGACGGCTCGAAGCTGCCGCATATTTCCGGGGTGCACGGGGCGATCAAGTCGCTGGCGCATTCGGGCGACGGCGGCCAGACCGGCACGACGACCGACGAGTTCTTCGACGCCGATGCGCTGCGCGAGCTGCACGAGCAGCAGATCCGCTGCGTCGATTATGTGGACGAGCTGTTCGGCGCGCTCCTCGAGAAGGCGCCGCCGGACACGTATTTCATGGTGATGGCCGATCACGGCGAAGCCTTCGGCGAAGGCGGGTATTTCGGCCATGGGCCGGTCATGCACGAGAAGGTTTTCGAAGTGCCGTTCGTCGAAGGCTTGCGGCCTTCGTGAGGGCCGCGGCCGCATTCCTGCGGCCAGGGCCGGCGTGAGCAGAGGTTTGAAGAATCGTGAACCAGCTTGCTGTCTCCCGTAGGGGCGGGACGGAGCAAGGCAGCGGAGACTGTTTTATGAACGAAACCGAGGAAGACAAGCTGACCGCCAAGCTGGCGGAATTGAAGAAGCGTCGGGCCGAGGCGGCGGAAGGCGAGGGGGAGGCGGCCGTTGCGGAAGGCCTGTCCCGTCCGCGTACGCCGCGTGAGGCGAGTTCCGAGGAAGATGTCGCCGCCATGGCCTCCAAGGGAGGCAAGGGCGGCGGCGACCGGCCGATGATGCAGCGGCTGCTGGCCAAGAAGGGCGCCGGCGGTGGCGCAGGCCTCGGCGGTGGCGCGGGTCGCGGTGGCGCGGGCCTTGGCGGCGGCGCGGCCGGCGGTGGCGCCGGCAACAGCGATCGCCGCGCGGCCATTCTCAAGCGGCTGATGGCCAAGAAGGGCGAAGCCGGCGGTGCGGCCGGCGGCGGAGCTCTCGCGGCCGGTGGCGGCGGCGGAGCGCTCGCGGCTGGTGGCGGCGGCGGACGCGGCGAGATGCTGCGCAAGCTCATGGCCCGCAAGGCCGAAGGCGGCGGCGCGGCCGGCGGCGGCGGTGCTGCCCCGGCGGCTGGCGGCGGTGGCGGCGGACGCGGCGAGATGCTGCGCAAGATCATGGCGCGCAAGGCGCAGGGTGGCGGCGGGGGTGCCCTGGCCGTTGCGGAGACGACGGACGACAAGCAGAACGCCCAGGAACGGCTGGAAAAGCTGATCGCCCGCCTCGAAGACAAGCTGAACAAGCTGGACGGCAAGTAGAACCTGCCTGCGGGGCGCCGCCGTTGTGGCGGAGCCTTTCGACAAGCGGGCCGCTTCCTCTACGGCAGGCGTCCCGCAAGCGGCTGTTCCGACAGCCGGCCGGAGAGTAAGGTCGTGCGCGCGCCGGCCGCGGCGAGAGGGTGGGAAGCGACAATGGATCGTCTCGTTCAGGTCATGGCCCTGACGCCCGCCGGCTATGCTGACGCATCGCTGGCGATCGCTGCCACGCGCGCGGGGTTCCTCGGCATTCTCAACGGCGAGATCGGGCCGCTGCCACGGGCGGCGCTGGCGCATCTCGCGGTGCATGCGCGCGGGCCGTTCGGCCTCAAGGTGCCGCGTCTCGACGGCGACGTGCTGGCGCTGGTCGAGGCGCATTCCGCTGCCGGCCTCAACTGGCTGGTTCTCGACGCCGCCCCCTTGCTGGCCGATCCCGCCCCGATCGCGCGGCTCAGGCAGTTCGGCGTCGAGACCCTGGTCGAGGTCACCGAGTGGGACGACCGCCTCACCGGGCTGGAGGGCGTCGCCGGCCTGCTCGTCAAGGGCCACGAGGCGGGCGGGCGCGTCGGCGAGGAAACCAGCTTCATCCTGCTGCAGAAGGCGCTGGCCCGGCAGGGCAAGCCGGTCTTCGTGCGCGGCGGCGTCGGCCTCCACGGCGCGGCGGCGGTCATGGCGGGCGGGGCGAGCGGCGTGGTGCTCGACGACCAGCTGCTGCTGCTGAAGGAATCCCCGCTCGGCGAGGCCGCGCGCGCGGCGCTCGGCGGCCTCACCGGGCTGGAGACCGCGCTGGTCGGCCCGGACGAGGCGCACTGGCGCATCTTCGAGAAGCCCGGCTTCCGCCATGTGCGCCAGCTGCGCAAGGCGATCGCCGGGCTCGACGGCGCCGGCGTCGCCGCGGCGGTCACCGCCGAGATCGGCTGGGCCGATCCGATGGCGGCGATCATGCCCATCGGCCAGGCGGTGGCCTTCGCCGCCCCCTTCGCGGCGCGCTACGGCTCGGTCGGGCGCCTGTTCCGCGCCCTCGCCGAGGAAGCCGGCACCCGCGCCGCCGCCGCCGCCGAGATCGATCCGTTCGGGCCGGGCAAGGGCGTCGCCGACAGCCACGGCACCCTCTATCCGATCGTCCAGGGCCCGATGACCCGCGTCAGCGACACGGCCGGCTTCGCGCAGGCGGTGGCTGAGGGCGGCGGCCTGCCGATGCTGGCGCTGGCGCTGATGCGGCCGGAGCAGGTCGACACGCTGCTGGCCGAGACCGCCGAGCGGCTCAAGGGCAAGCCCTGGGGCGTCGGCCTGCTCGGCTTCGCCCCCGCCGAGCTGATCGCCGGCCAGATGGAAGTGGCGCGCAGGCACGTGCCGCGCTTCGCCCTCATCGCCGGCGGCCGCCCGGACCAGGCGCAGAACCTGGAGGATCAGGGCGTCTCCACCTATCTGCACGTCCCCTCGCCGCGGCTGCTCACCATGTTCCTCGAACAGGGCGCCCGCCGCTTCGTGTTCGAGGGCCGCGAATGCGGCGGCCATGTCGGCCCGCTCTCCAGCCTGGTGCTGTGGGACGTGATGGTGACGACGCTGCTGGAGAACGTGCGCGATCCCGAGATCGCGTCGCGCATCCATGTGCTGTTCGCCGGCGGCATCCACGACGCCCGCTCGGCCGCCATCATCTCCGCCCTGGCGGCGCCGCTGGCGGCGCTCGGCGTCAAGGTCGGCGTGCTGATGGGCTCGGCCTATCTGTTCACCCGCGAGATCGTCGACAGCGGCGCCATCGTGAAGGGCTTCCAGGAGGAGGCGCTCGCCTGCGAGGTGACGGTGACGCTGGAGACCGGCCCCGGCCATGCCAGCCGCGCCACCCTCAGTCCCTTCGCCGAACATTTCTTCAACCGCCGCAAGGAAATGGAGGCCGAGGGCCGCTCGGCCGACGAGATCCGCGACGAGCTGGAATCCTTCACCCTCGGCCGGCTGCGCGTGGCCTCCAAAGGCACCGAGCGCTCCGGGCCGGAGGGCAGGATCAGGAAGGTGCCGGTCGCCCGCCAGAAGCTGGAGGGCATGTTCATGATCGGGCAGGTGGCGACGCTGCGCGATGCCGTCGTCTCGGTCGCCGACGTGCACAAGGCGGTGAGCGAGGGCGCCCGCGCGGTGCTGGAGCCGCCGGCGCTGGCGCTCGCCGCCGTCGCCCGCGACGCCGTCCCGCGCCCGAACCCGGTCGACATCGCCGTCATCGGCATGGGCGGCGTGTTCCCCAAGGCGGGGAACGTGCGCGACTATTGGGAGAACATCCTCGGCCACGTCGACGCCATCACCGAGATTCCGGCGCATCGCTGGGATTGGCGGCTGTATTTCGACGCCGACCGCACCGTGCCGGACAAGATCTATTCGCGCTGGGGCGGCTTCCTCGACGACGTGCTGTTCGACCCCATGCATTACGGCATCCCGCCCAAGGCCATCGCCTCCATCGATCCGCTGCAGCTGATGACGCTGGAAGTGGTGCGGGCGGTGATGGCCGATGCCGGCCTCGACAATATCGCCGAGACCCGCGAGCGCGTGTCGCTGATCCTCGGCGCCTCGGGCGGGGCGGGCGATGTCGGGGCGCAATATGCGGTGCGCTCGGAAATGCCGCGCTTCCTCGGCGAGCTGGACCCCTCCGCCGCCGCGCGCCTGCCGAGCTGGTCGGAGGATTCGTTCGCCGGCATCCTTCTGAACGTCGCCGCCGGCCGCGCCGCCAACCGCTTCGACATGGGCGGGGTGAACTTCACCGTCGACGCCGCCTGCGCCTCCTCGCTCGCCGCCGTCTACCAGGCGGTGCTGGAGCTGGAGACCGGCCGCTCCGACGTCGTGCTCGCCGGCGGCGTCGACACGGTGCAGGGGCCGTTCGGCTATCTCTGCTTCTCCAAGACGCAGGCGCTGTCGCCGCGCGGGCGCTGCTCCACCTTCGACGCCTCGGCCGACGGCATCGTCATCTCCGAGGGCATCGCCATGGTGGCGCTGAAGCGCCTCGCCGACGCCGAGCGCGACGGCGACCGCGTCTATGCGGTGCTGAAGGGCGTCGGCGGGTCGAGCGACGGCCATGCCCGCTCGATGACCGCCCCACACCCGGACGGGCAGATCCGCGCCATGCGCCGGGCCTATGAGATGGCCGGCTATTCGCCGGCGACCGTCGGCTTGTTCGAGGCGCACGGCACCGGCACCGCGGCGGGCGACGCCGCCGAGCTGGAGACCGTTACCCGCCTGCTCGGCGAGGCCGGGGCGAGCCCGCGCAACAGCGCCATCGGCTCGGTGAAGACGCTGATCGGCCACACCAAGGCCACCGCCGGCATTGCCGGCCTGATCAAGGCGACGCTCGCCGTGCATCACGGCGTGCTGCCGCCTCATGGCAAGCTGGAGACGCCGAACCGCGCCATCGCCGACGCGAAATCGCCGCTCTACGTGCTCGACGAGCCGCGTCCCTGGGTGACGCCGGAGGGCCAGCCGCGCCGCGCCGCGGTCAGCGCCTTTGGCTTCGGCGGCACCAATTTCCACGTGACGCTGGAAGCCTATGAGGATGCCGGCATCGCCCGCACCGCGCCGGCGCCGCAATCGCGCTGGCCCTACGAGCTGCTGGTCTGGCGCGGCGCCGACGCCCCGGCGCTGGCCGCCGCCATCCGCCGCACCGCCGGCCTGCTCGCCGGCCAGCCGAGCGCGCCGGAGCTGCGCGACCTCGCCGCCACGCTTGCCGCCGCCGCCCCGGCGGCCGGGCTCGCCGCGACGCTGGTCGCCACGATGGGCGAGGACCTGCCGGCCCGGCTGGCGGCGCTCGCCGCCCATGTCGAGGGCGCCGGCGTCGCACCTCCCGGAGGGGCGTTCAGCGCCGAGCCGGCGCTGAGGAACGGCGGCAAGCTCGCCTTCGTGTTCCCCGGCCAGGGCGCGCAATATCCCGGCATGCTGCGCCACACCGCGATGCTGTTCGCGCCGATGCGCGCCGCGCTCGCCCGTGCCGACGTGCTGCTGCACGACGAGATGGAGGCGCTCGGCCTGTCCGGCGGCCGGCTCAGCCGCGCCATCTTCCCGGCCGGCGTCTATGACGAGGCCGCGCAGGAGGCCGCCGCCCGCGATCTCACCCGCACCGATGTCGCCCAGCCGGCGCTCGGCGCGGTGGAGGCCGGCCTGCTGCGGCTGATGAAGGGCTTCGGCCTGACGCCGGACATGACCGCCGGCCATTCCTATGGCGAGCTGGTGGCGCTGCATGCCGCCGGCGTCTACGGCCTCGACGACCTGCTGCGCGTCTCGGCGGCGCGCGGCCGGGCGATGGTGGAAGGCGCCAAGGGCGGCGATCTCGGCACCATGCTGGCGGTGCGCGCCGCCCGCGCCGATGTCGAGAAGGCCATTGCCGGCCTGCCCGACCTCGTGGTCGCCAATCACAACGCCCCGCGCCAGACCATCCTGTCCGGCACCCGCGAGGCGATTGCCGGCGCCGCGCAGAAGCTCGACGCCGCCGGGCTGTCGAGCACGCCGATCCCGGTCGCCGCCGCCTTCCACTCGCCGCTGGTCGCCCCGGCCCGCGCGAGCTTCGCCGCCTTCCTGGAGAGCGTCGATTTCGCCGAGCCGGCCGCCCCGGTCTTCGCCAATGCCACCGCCGGGGTCTATCCCCCCGGCGCGGCGGCGGCCAAGGAGGTCCTGGCCGGCCAGCTGGTCACCGGCGTCGAGTTCGTCGCCGAGATCGAGGCGATGTACGAGGCCGGCGCGCGGGTGTTCGTCACCATCGGCCCGAAGGCGATCCATGCCGGCATGGTGCGGCAGATCCTCGAAGGCCGGCCGCACCGCGCGGTCGCCACCGACGACGAGGCGGGCGGGCTGCAGGGGCTGCTGACCGCGCTCGGCGCGCTGCTGGCGGAAGGCGCGAGCCTCGATCTCGCCGCGCTGTGGGCCGGCCGCGACACCGTCAGGCTCGATGCCCGCACGCTGGCGCCCGCTCCCCGCAAGCCGGTGCCGGAAAAGCATATGTGGTGGCTCAACGGTTCCGGCGCCCATCGCGTCGGCACCGAGCCGAGGAAGCCGCTGACGCTGGAAGACGTGCTGGCGCGGGCCAAGGCCCCGGCGACGCTGATGGCGCCGGAGGCACCGGCGCTGGCCGCCCCGGTGGCGGCTCGGGCGCTGCCGAACGGCGCCGCCCGCTCGATGAACGGATTGCACAGGACTGCAACAGGTACGATTGAAACGGGGGAGAGGCCTCCTATGAATGATCAGGAGACGTCGGAAGACGTTTATTACACCGATGCCGGCGGCGGCAGCGGGGTGATGAGCGACTTCCAGAACACCATGCAGCGCTTCCTTGCGACGCAGGAAAGCGTGCTGCTCGCCTATCTCGGCGCCCCCGCGCGCCCGGCCGCCGCTCCGTCGGCGCGCCCGGCGCAGCGGCCGCTTCCCACGCGCCCGGCGCCGACCCTGATG
>NZ_JBXASN010000037.1:0-7280 GCF_058809335.1 Ancylobacter sp. GW821-FHT10E12
GAATGGCGGAACTCACGCCGACGGCGGAGGAGATCGGCTCGCTGTGCGCCACGATGCGGGCAGCAATGGCTGGCCGAGCCTGATCGGCGGCGGCAGTCTCCCATGGCAAATGAGACGCTCTCAAGCGGCTGGTGCCAAGCTTTCCCCGCTTTTTATTGCACTGACGGTTAAACGGTCACCTTGAATTCATGAGGGTGATCAGCGTTTTACCGACAAGGGGTAGCGCTCGATGGGGAACGTCGCCTGGGGATAGACGCAGAAATCGACATATCCGCTTGCGGGTATTGAGAAAATCCACCCACTCTCGACCAAGTAAAAGTGCGTGCGTTGGCCTGTTTCATCGAGGCCGCACATGATCGCCAGACAGTTTGATGCCCCCTCGCCAGGGGGAAGGACACGACCATCCCTTTCCGAGCTTCATCGGCGCCGGGAGGTCGTTATCGACCACCCTACGCGTGTCGGGGCCTGGCGGCCCGGCGCCGATGGAGACCTATCATGCTGACGACGACCGATACGAAGCTCATCTATAACGGCGAGGTGATCCGCGACTGCAACGAGATGCTGTCGCTCACCGACATGTGGAAGGCGCAGGGCGGCGACGCTTCCAAGCGTCCTGTCGAATGGCTCCGTGGTGAACAAGCCCAGCGGTTTATTTCGTTCATGGCCGAAGACCTCGGTATGGGCGAGGTGGGAAAATCCCACTTCGGTCTGGTGCGGGTGACCAAGGGAGGTGCGGCAGGCGGTGCTACCTTCGCCCACTGGCAGATCGGTCTCGCCTACGCCAAGTACCTCAGCCCCGAGTTCCACATGTGGTGCAACACGGTCGTCCGGGAGCGGATGGAGGGGCGCGTTACCGCTGCTCCCGTCACCGTGACCGCCTTCGAGGAACTGGCGCGTCGTGCGATCGGCGGCATCGTGAAGTCGGTCGTCCATCGGGAGATCGCCGAAGTCGTTCCCCATCTGGTCGAAAGGGCCTTGCTGGAGGACACGCGCGTCGTCACGCGGGAGTATCGGGCGGCCCTCGACCTGCTGAAAGAGAAGAAGGTGCCTCTGCGCGGGCGGCGTGCCTTCTCCCAGAAAGTGTCGAACCGGCTGCGGCTGCGAGGACGCTCCATCCACCTTAACCGCGATCGGCCAAGCCGCACGCTCGAACAGTGTCAGCAGTCCGTTCGGTATGAACCGGGTGCGCGCCGCGTAGACATGCCGATCACCGGTCGCCGACTGGCTGTGCGTGAAGAAGCGCTGCGGCACCATGAGGTTCAAGCTGTCCTTGGCCCGCGTCATCGCGACATAGAGCAGCCGGCGCTCTTCCTCGAGATCATCAGACGAGCCGGCGCCGAGGTCGGACGGAATGCAGCCGTCGACCGCGTTGAGCACGAAGACCGATTTCCACTCCTGCCCTTTGGCCGAGTGGATGGTTGAGAGGATCAGATAGTCCTCGTCGAGCAACGGCACGCCGGCCTGCCCGGAGGTGGCGTCGGGCGGGTCGAGGGTGAGCTCGGTCAGGAAGCGCTCGCGCGAGGGATAGCCGGCGGCAATGTCCTCCAGTTGCAGCAGATCGGCACGGCGCATCTCGAAGTCCTCATGGATGCGCTCGAGGTGCGGCTCATACCAGGCGCGAGCCTCGCCAATCTCCGCCGGCCAGCCGGCACTGCGGCTGCGCAAGCCCTGCAACAGGGTGACGAAGCCCAGCCAGTCCGCGGTAGCGCGCGGTGGGCACGCGTGCTCCATCAGCGCTTTGACCGGGTCGCGGCTCTGCGCCATCGCATCGAGCGCAGCCTGCGCCGTCGAGGGCACTGGCACCATTGGCGTGGCGGTGCGGCGCTGGCGGCTGTTCTACCTTGCCACCGCCGGCCTGTTCGGTCATTGCGATGGCAATGAATGGGGTGTCAGTCACTATCGCCTGCGGCAACGCGGGAGTTAAGTTGGGTCTGCTGTGGCCGCCGGTGCCGTCAGAACGTTTCCTCACAGGTCACTTCGGAATGCGGACCGGCGCTGAGAAAAGACGATCGAGTGAGAGTGGCCCCGGCCCGCGCAGGATGAGGAGCAGGAAGGAGGTCGCCCAAACGCCGTGCGTCGGCCAAGCGTCGGGATAGACGAAAATCTCGATCACCGCGGTCATCGCCAGTAGGGCGGCGGCCGACAGCCGTGTCGCAAGGCCAAGAACCAGCAGGACCGGAAACAGGTGTTCGGCGAATGCCGCCAGATGTGCCGCCAGCCAGGGATCGATCAGCGGCAGCCGATATTCCTCCTGAAACAGCGCGACCGCGCTGTCGGTCACCTGCCAGCCGTCGACCTTGGTCTCGCCGGATTGCCAGAACACCGCGGCGGTGAACACCCGCGCGCACAGGCTGACCGGCCAGAGGGGGGCCGTATCCAGCCGGTCGCGGAGGTTCAGCAGAGTTGCGTTGTTCATGGTCCAAGATCCTTCTCTGTGAGGAAGAGGCGCGTGACGAGGCTGCTAACGACAAGATCGGCGAATGCCGCGGACAGATCGAAGTCGTCCGTGGCCACCAAGGCGTGGTCGGCCGCCGCGGCAAGCGGCGCTCCCCGTTTAAGCGCCTCGAGGAACGCCGCCGTGCCCAGCGGAATCTGCTGCATCGAGGTGTCGAGTTCCGGCCGGTCGATGCGCACGGCCTGAGGTGTCCAAGCGGCAATGGGTCCGGGAGCTTCCCGCCCGGTGGCCATGGTGAAGATCGTCCAGACGGGATGCTCCGAGCGCAACGTGGCGACAGCTGGATGCAGTTCTACCCGCAGTTGCGCCAATTCATCGGGCGCGAGGGCGCCGAAGGCCGCAGCGCCGAGACGAGGTAGGTCTTGCGCATGATAGGCGCGGGTCATCGCCACCTCGATGCGGGCGACATCGGCGAGATAGGGAAGCTCCAATGCCGGCGCGAAGCCGGCGAGAAAGTCTGGCAGTTCGTCGCCCAGCCGCATCATCAGCGGCGAGGCGAACGGGCGGGCCTGCAGGAAATCGCGCGCCATAGCCCTGAAGAACTCCTCGCCCACCAAAGCGACCAGCGCCGGAAAGCGCGCTTCCAGCGACCGGATCAATCCGACCGCGACGTTGTTGCGGTAGACCGCGAAGCGCGCGGCGCTCGGCCCAGAGAGGCCCGGCGGTAGCTGGCGGTCGGGCGCCGTCAGCGCCGCGGCGAAGGCGGAAAGCCCCTCCATGGCTCAGGCCGCCTGCCCGCGGGCGGCCCGCGACAGCACCCCCGCCGCCCGCGTCGCCTCGGCGCGCAGCACGGGCCAGTCCGGCACGTCGTTGTCCCATTCGATCAGGCTCGGCCGCGGACCGGTGCGCGCGATCACTTCCTCGAACAGCGTCCAGACGGGATCGGCCACCGGGCTGCCATGCGCATCGATCAGCAGGAGCGCGCCGGTCTCGTCGGCATCAGCGTCGTGACCGCCGAGATGGATCTCGCCGATCGCCTCGAACGGGAAATCGGTGAGATAGGCACGGGCGTCGGTGGCGTGGTTCACTGCCGAGACGAAGACATTATTGACGTCGAGCAACAAGCCGCAGCCGGTGCGCGCCACCACGGCGCCGAGGAAATCGACCTCCGCGATGGTGCTCTCGGTGAACCGCACATAGGTCGATGGGTTCTCCAGAAGCATGCGGCGGCCGAGCGTGTCCTGCACCTCATCGATGTGGTCGGCGACCCGCGCCAGCGTTGCCGGCGTATAGGGCAACGGCAGCAGGTCGTTGAAGAACGTGTCGCCGTGGGAAGACCACGCGAGATGTTCGGAGAAGCTTTCCGGCCGGTAGCGGTCGATCAGCCGCCTCAGCCGCGCCAGATGGTCCGCATCGAGAGGGCCTTCTCCGCCGATGGACAGACCGACGCCGTGTAATGAGAGAGAGAAGCGCTCGCGCAGCCGGGCGAGCTGGGCATGAGGCCGTCCGCCGTCGCCCATGTAGTTCTCTGCGTGGATTTCGAGAAAGGCGAGCGGCGCATCGTCATCGGCGAGCAGAGCCTCGAAATGTTCCGGCTTAAAACCGACGCCGGCGCCGGCGGGCAATGAGCGGTTCATGTGATCTTCCTCCGGGAGGGTGCGGAGGGCGCCGCATCGCGCCCTCCGCAGGCGCGAACTCACATGGACATCAGATGGCCCATGCCCTTCGGGGTCTTGATGGTCTCGCAGGTGCCCTTGGCCACGTATTTCCAGGCCTTGGTGTCATAGTTCACCTTGGAGGTGCCGGCGCAGGTCGTGCCTGCACCGGCGGCGCAGTCGTTCTTGCCGGCGAGGGAAATGCCGTAGCACTTGTCCATCCCCGGCTGCGTTGCGACCGGACCGGCGGCGGCGCTCGCAACCATGCCCAGTGCGACCGCCAGCGAACCGGCGAGGGTGGCGGCGGTGAGAGTGGTCTTCGTGGTCATCGGATGTTCTCCGTGAGTGGGAGTGACGCACCGCCGGCAACGCCGCTCGGTGACACTTCCCTGTTCGCGGACGACACCCTGTTGCGTTACACGGGCAGGCAACGAAATATGCGCAGCGAAAAATCCGGTGTTCCGACCGGCTGGCATGTAACGTTCCGCTCCCGTGACGCGAATTGACCTTCAGGAAGGTGTCTATGGACGATCGTGAGCGGCGCTGGATGCAGATGATGCAGGAGGCGCTCGCCGGCGATCAGGTGATCTACGAGCGATTGCTGCGCGAAATCGCTCCGGTGATCCGCAGCGTCGTGCAGCGGCTCATGTCGCGCATGGGCGTGCTGAACGGCGAGAGCGAAGACGTGGTGCAGGAAACCTTGCTGGCGGTTCACCTCAAGCGCCAGACATGGCGGGTGGGCGATCCGCTGGGGCCGTGGCTTCGCACCATTGCCCGCAACAAGCTGATCGACCATCTGCGCCGCCGGGGGCGACGGGTGGAAGTGCCGGTCGACGGCTTCTCGGAACTTCTCGCCGCACCGGAGGAGCGCCCCGACGCGCGAGCAGAGGATGTCGAGCGTCATCTTGCCCTGCTGCCGGACAAGCAGCGGTTGGTGCTGCGGGCCATAGCAGTCGACGGTGCCTCGGTCGGTGACACGGCAGCCGCGATGAAGATGACTCCCGGCACGGTGCGGGTGACGCTGCATCGTGCTTTCGCAAGCCTTTCCGCCCGACTGAAGGCTGATGACTGAAGGACAACGCAGGTGGAGACGAACGAACTGATACGCGGCCTTGCCGCCGACGGCCGCCACCGGATCAGTCTGGAGGCTGGACTGGCGTTTGCTATGCCCGTCGGGCTTGCGGTGGCGATCTGCCTGTTCCTGCTGATCCTGACGCTGCGGGTCGGGCTGCCGGGACTGCTCATGGATCCGCGCGTACTTCTAAAGTTTATCGTTTCGCTATCGCTCGCGTTCGCAGGTATCGCGATTGCACTCCGCTTGTCGCATCCCGGCGCGGATGTCCGATCACTTGCGCCGCTGCTGCTGGTGCCCACTGGGGCGCTGGCGCTGGGAGTGGCGGGTGAAATGCTTGCAACCCCCGAAGCCAGCTGGATACCTGGCATGATCGGACGTAACGCAATCTACTGCCTGTCCTTCATACCCCTCATGTCGATGCCGGTATTTATCGCGGCCTTCTTCGCCTTGAAGCGAGGTGCCCCATCATATCCGACGCTCGCTGGAGCTGCCATCGGCGCGCTGGCCGGCGGTTTCGGTGCGGCACTTTACGCACTTCATTGTACTGACGACTCACCGATCTTCGTGCTCGTCTGGTACGGGCTCGCGGTGAGCTTCCTCGTTATCGTCGGTGCATTGATCGGTCGCCGCGTGCTTGTTTGGTGAGCGGTCGATCTTAGCGCTGTATGAACGAAGGACAGGCGGCGGACGCGGACGTGTACGGGGCCGCGCGCTGGGACGTTCGGCCCTGAGAAGAGAAAGCCCGCCGCTCACAAGGAGGGCGGGCTCTATGTCGGCGGACATCCCTCAGCGAGTTAAGCGGCCCTTCGAGAGGCCTTCGCGACGTTCTGTAGCGCGCGCAAAATCCCCTGAGGATCGTTGTCGATCAGGAGAAGAAAGGCACGAATTGCGCCAAGCGGCCGGGCGCGGCCCTGCTCCCACTGGCGGATCTGATGGATGGTGAATCCGAATGCGGACGCGAAATCATCCTGGGAGAGATGCAACTTCGACCGGATCGAGCGCACATCGATTTCCGCTGGGACAAAGAGCCGGGCGGGCTCGATCTCTCCACGCGCTATCGCAACGGCTTCGTTTAGGCCCTCCACGATTTTATCAAATGCTTTCTTGCTCATTACCGTGCTCCGACTTCGACAACTCGCTCGCGATATGCGTCGAGTAGCTTCTTGGTTATTTGGGCCAATGCGTTCCGCTCGGCCTTACTGAGATTTGATCGCTCGCCCTTGGAGAAAGCGGTCAATAGATAGACTGGCAGCGTGTCCCCGCTGTAGAATGTGACGGTTCTATAGCCTCCGCTTTTGCCCTTTCCGCGTCCTGCCCAACGCAACTTGCGGCATCCGCCAGTGCCTTGGATTTCATCGCCTGCCATAGGGTTCGCAGCCAAATAATCGACGAGCCCGTCGACTTCGGCTTCACTCATCCCGGCATCAGCCGCGGCCCGGATAAAGGCGGATGTTTGCGACACGCAATGCATGAAATACACACTACGTAAAATACGCACTTCGTCAATCAGTGTTCCCGAACGTGACAAAAATTTCATGCGTTCGTAAGCAGCCCCGTGCTCGGTCCTGCCGTGCGTTTTTTCGCCAGGGCCGTCGTAAGCGGACTTTTGTCGTCGTAGCCTTCAATACGCAGTCGGATTGATGAGCGTAGCGTGCAGATTGTGCACCTAATTGAAGCGCTCGATTCTCCCTACCCGGTCTCCAGAGCAGGTGGCACAACGCCCCTACCTCCGCCCTCACTTCGCCGGGCGATTATGTCTGCCACGGCGCGCGCCCTAACGACTCCGCTCATCAGCGAACGCCACCATCATCCCCCCAATGATGCCGGCGACAAACACCGCGACGCCAATCCCGGTCAGAGCTGAGTGCAGCCCGAGATCCAGCCGCGTGACGGACCACAGTCCGGCAACGGCGATGCCGACCACTATGCCGCCGATCAGTGTTCGCTGTTTCATTTAATCTCCCGGAGCGGCGCGAGTCGTGCACCATATCTCGAATGGTACCATCCGGCGCACTGCTGCGGATAAGTTGACCTTTCTGGGCATTGCCGCGCCGTCCGTACGCGCATGATCGTGGTCCAGCGTCGATCGTGACACGCCGCCTTAACGGCAGTCTGGTCCAAGGTCCTCCGCCATCAGCAGAGGAGATCGCAATGA
>NZ_JBXASN010000039.1:0-4197 GCF_058809335.1 Ancylobacter sp. GW821-FHT10E12
GGCTGTCCTATGGGGCGCGGGCGATCACCGAGGGCGGCTATCAGTCGGTGCCGCGCACCGTGTTCCCCGGCGGGGCGGCGTGGTGTCATTCGACCGGCTGTCCTCGGTGTAGCGATCAAGAAACGCCGGATCAATGCCCTCGTTGCGCCAGCGGCCGGCTAGATCCTCCGCGGTGGCGAGGCGACAGGCGCCGTGGCGCCGATAGTCGCGTTCGGCCGTGCGCTGTGGATCGCCAAATCCCGTCTGTAGGTGCCATCCACCTGCGGGACCACCATAGCGTCGTTGTAATAGATCAGATGGCTGAGCCGTCGGGATAGAGCGAGGCACAGTGGCCGAGCCATTGCGATCCCGCCCGCCGCCCAACCTATTGCCGTTAGTCGGCTATCGCCAGGCTCTCGCCTCCGGATCTCCGTGACCACCGCAGGAATGAGCATCTCCATGAAGCGTGGAACCGAAAAGGTAAAGTGAGGTCATACTCATGCGCCTGACGACGTCGGAGCGACTCATAAGAACATCATGCCTAAAAATCTATAGTCTGTAGAAATAATTTCATGCAGACAAGAACTTGATCTGTTTAGTTAGAGAAATCGTCAACATCCCCTGTGACAGAAATCACACAAAGACGGCGTTGCTTCGCGACCTGGCTGTTGCCGGCCAGGCGCAAGCTTCTTGGCAGCCTGATCATCCATGGCCTCGCACGACCCACACCACCGGGCATTGCCAACGAGGCGGGGCTGGTCCGGCCGTTTATTTCCAGGGGGTCGCGCTGTCGAATCGACAGCGCAGCCAGACTGGCCGTCGGCTAAAAATCCCCTCGTGCGAGCCAGCGACAGCCGCACGGGCTTGTAACCGTCTCTGCTTCTGAAAGAACCGCTCACACCCAGACGGTTGCTTCGTGCCGGGTGCCGTCGAAGAGACGTCCATAGCGAAACGGAGCCGGGTCCACCAGCGGAACGTCCCCCGTCACAAGATCGGCAGCGAGCCGTCCGCCAGCGGGACCGAGGCCGAAACCATGCCCGCTGAAGCCGGTGGCGACGTAGCAGCCCGGCGCCTTGTCGATGGCCGAGATCACCGGCACGGCATCCGGAACCGAATCGATGAGACCACCCCAGGCCTGCGCGACACGCACGCCTTTCAGGACCGGATAGGCCGTGTAGAACTGCGCCATCGTGCGGTCGACGAGCTTCATGTCCGGCTTCGGATCGAGCACGCGCATACGCTCGAAGGGCGAGATGCCGTCAGAACTCCAACTCGCCAACGTCTCCGGCCCCTCGAAGAAGGAGTGGCCGGCGCGGATGCTCAGGCCACGGCCGCGCTTGATCAGGAGCGGCAGGAAATCCGCCGCGTAACGGATGCCCTGCGGGGTGATATCGACACGCCCGGTGCCGCGCATCGCTACCGAATAGCCGCCGTCGGAGCGTCGACGGAAGGAGAAGCCCGGGCTACCGACACCGCCGGTGCCCATTGTCACCTCGGGCGCCGCCTCGGTGCGGCAGACGGACGAGAATACGCCGGCTTGCGGAAGGCTGATGCCCTGATGGCGCAGCAGCATGGAGGTCCAGGCGCCGCCGGCGCACAGCACGGCGTCGGTCCGAATGGTGCCCCGCTCGGTGATGACGGCGGAGACCGCGCCGCCTGTCGTCTCCCATCCGCGCACCGCGCAATGCTGCACGATGACCGCCCCGAGTCGGCGCGCTCCCCTGGCGATCGCCGGAGTCGCTTTCGAGGGCTCGGCGAGCCCGTCGAGCGGCGAATGCAGGCCGGCGATCCATTGATCGGTGGTGCCGGGCAGCATCCTGCCAAGCTCGGCGGCACTCAAAATTCGCCCTTGGGTCTGGAAGGCGCGCTTCTTTTCAAGCATCTCCTCCCATAAGGCGACTTCTGCCGGATCCTTGGTCACCACCGTCATGCCGGTGCGGCGAAAGCCGGTATCCTCGCCGAGTTCGGCATCGAGATTGCCCCACAGGTCCATGCTCGCCATGGCAAGAGGCATTTCCGGCATGGCCCGTCCCTGCTGCCGGACCCATCCCCAGTTGCGGCTCGATTGTTCACCGGCAATATGCCCCTTCTCGACGAGGACGACCGAGCGCCCCTTGCGTGCGAGATAATAAGCGGCACTGACACCGATGATGCCACCTCCGACGATCACCACATCGGCGCGTTGCGGAAGCTTTTCATCGCTGGAGACTGTGTCGACGGGAGGCGACATGATGTCTTTCCTTACCTGATTTGCCGGATTCTCATTCGGCCGGGCTGAGGACCAGCTCGGCCTCCTCCGCTTTCAACGCCTCCGCGCGGCGAAGCCGGGCACGATCGTCCTCGCGGCGCTTGATGAACTCATAGGCCAGCGCGGCAACGAGGGTCACGGCGACGATGATGGTCGCCAGCGCGCTGATCGAGGGGGTGGAGCCCTGCCGCACCCGGCCGGCCAGCACGGTGGTCAACGTCTTGTCGGAGAGGATGGCGAAGGTGGTGGTGTTGTAGTTCTCGAACGAGGACAGGAACGCCAGCACGCCCGCCGAGAACAGCGCCGGCCGCAGGAACGGCAGCAGGATGTGGCGGAACACCTGCGGATAGGAGGCGCCGAGATCGAGCGCCGCTTCTTCCTGAGCGCGATCGAAGCGCTGCAGCCGCGCGAGGATGATCAGCATGCAATAGGCGGAGATGAAGCTCGACTGGCCAAGCACGGTGAGGACGATGCCGTCATACAGGAACTTCGAGCCGGTGACGGTCGTCAGTTCGCGCCAGAACACCACGGTGGAGATGCCGATGATGATGCCCGGCGTCAGCACCGGCGAGACGACGACGAGATAGTAGAAGGAGCGCGCGCTGGGCGTGATCTGCGTCATGACGATGGCGCCGGCGAGGCCGATCGGCACCGAGATGCAGACCACCAGCAGCCCGACCCACAGGCTGGTGCGAAAGCCCTGCATCATGTCCTGGTCGGCCAGGAGGCGGCCGAACCATTGCGTGGTGAACCCTTCGAAGGGCCAGACCTGCGGATATTCCGGCGTGTTGAAGGCAGAGATCGCCATCACCGCCAGCGGACCGAACAGGTAGACGAGGAAGATCGCCGCATAGACCGCGAACATGACGCGCTGGAAGGGACCTGCCGTCATCGTGCGATCTCCCCGAGTTTGAGTCCGGTGAGGCGCAGCACCGTCAGCACGAAGACGATGCAGGCGACCAGCAGCAGGAAGGCGTAGGCCGCGCCCTGCGGCCAATTGAAGAGCTGGTAGAAGCGGTCATAGACGATGGGGGTGAACCACAGCGATCGCGGTCCGCCGAGCACCATGGGCGTGGCAATGGCGCCGGTGCACAGCATGAACACCAGCGTGCAGCCCGAGGCGATGCCGGGCTTGGCATGCGGCATGACGATGAAGGTATGGATGTGCCACCAAGGGGCGCCGAGGTCGCGCGCGGCTTCGATCTGGTTCTTGTCCAGGCTCTCGATGGCATTGTAGAGCGGGAAGATCATCAGCAGCAGGTAGGCGTAGCTCAGGCCCATATAGAGGCCGATATCGGCGGCGAGGAAATCCACCGGCTCGCTCACCAGCCCGAGCCCCAGCAGCGCCTGGTTGATGATGCCGCCGGAGGAGAGCAGCACCCGGAAGGCGAAGGCCCGCAGGATATCGTTCACCCAATAGGGCACGATGAGCAGCAGCAGGATGACGCGCAGCCGCTTAAGCGGAGCCGATTGCGCCATGTGATAGGCCAGCGGGTAGCAGATCACAAAATTCGCTAGTGTAATCAATATACTGGCGAGAATGGTGACGCCGAAGGCCTTGATGTGCAGCCAGTTCCACTGCGCGGTCGAGGTAAGCGAGCCGAACAGGAAGTAGCGATAGTTCTCCAGCGTGTAGACGTCCTTCGGTCCACCCATCTGCGCGATCGGCAATTTCGGCCGGAAGGAAAGATCCACCATGTAGATCATCGGCAGCACGATGATGAAGATCGCCCAGAAGCCGACCGCCAGCACCAGATAGAGCCCGACGCCGAGGCCATTGCGCTGGAAGAAGCCCAGCCGGTGGGACGACTTGCCGGCACCATCGAAGCGGGCGATCAGCCAGAAGGCGGCAAACACCAGCAGCGGCAGCAGCAGGATGATGTAGATGCTTCGCATATCGCGCGCTCCTGCTCAGTGGCTTGGCGGCCGGGCGAGCAGCAGCCCGTCCTGCGGCTGGAAGCCGATGCGCA
>NZ_JBXASN010000040.1:0-4077 GCF_058809335.1 Ancylobacter sp. GW821-FHT10E12
GGCGAGCGCTTCACAAGGGCCATGGCGGCCTGATGTTCAACCCCGCCGCCCCGCACACGAAATTCCTGACAGTCCCGTGAAAGGGCCCAAGCCGGAGCGTGTCATGATCGACGCAACCCATCTCAAAGCCCACCGCACGGCGGCGAGCCTGCTCAAAAAGGGGCTGTTCCCTGTCGTATCGGGCGCATCAAGGGCGGGCTGAACTCCAAGCTACACATCGTCTGCGACGATAACGGCCGCCCGAACATCATGCTGCTCTCGGAAGGCCAAATGAGCGATCACAAGGGCGCCAGCCTCGTGCTCGACGCATTGCCGCACGCCAAAACTCTCATCGCCGATCGCGGTTTTGATAGCGCCGCGTTCCGCCAGGCTCTGGTCAACAAAGGCATCGAACCCTGCATTCCGTCGAGCCGCAGCCTCATGATCCAGCGCCATCCGTACTGCGCGGGCACGCACCTCGGGCGAGAATTTGTGCGTCGTCTTGCTCGTCATAGCCCCATCCTCTCAGGAGTTGGGACCTCCGACAAACCCGGGTCGTGTGTGGATGCCCCCGGTTTTGCAAGGGGTTTCTTCTGACAGGCTTCGGCGGCTTGGCGCTTCTATCGGTCGTGTGTCAGGCCTCTGGTCGCGACCTGCGCCACGGGGCCGGTATGCAGTTCGAAGAACAGGGTCCACATCGGTTCAGAGAGCTTCGCGCTCGAGCCCCGGGACTGGTTTTCCCCGTCCTGAACATTGAAGTCCTTGCCGCATAGGTCGTCAGTCGATCTCCTTGCCGGGGTCCGAGGACCCCGAAGGCGCTTGCCGGGTTGCCTTCGATGGAAGGCGCCGGCTCACGCCATTCGGTAGTTCTGTTCTCTCGTCATCATCGCCCAGATGATGCGGGCCATCTTGTTGGCCAAGGCAACGGCGGCGACCATGCGCGGCTTGCGCCCAACGAGGTGCCCTAGCCGGCTCTCCGGGAGGATGCCCTTGCGGACAATCCATCGGATTCGGCTCATGGCGCCAACGATTAGAAGCCGGCGGATGTCGGTCTGCCCCATCTTGCTGACCCCGCCGAGCCGCGTCTTGCCGCCCGTCGATATAGCGCGCCGGCATCTTTTGCTGTGATCGCCGGCATCTTTTGCAGCGCTAGTTTCGGTTCCTATGGTTGCTATATTTGGGACTTTGGTACCGCGGAGAACGAGATGGACATGGGCAGGACCACGCAAATGGCGCCGCGACCTATTTGGAACGCCATCATCTTGGCGTCGGGAGAGAAGGACGCCCGTTTCATGAGCATCGCCGCCGCGGGCATCGACGAGGCTCTTCTGGTGCTAAGGGCTCGACTCGAGGATGCCGGCGCCGTTGTGCTTGGTCTCATGCAGCAAGACATTCCCGTCAATACCGTGGCCGATGATGACTAGGCCGGGCTTCCAGATCGTCACACCGAACAGACAAGGCAGTCCTCGCCGGAGGGTACGATCTCCAGAACGGGCACAAAAAGCCGCCTCGAAGAGCGGCGATGGTGTGGTACTTTTCAACTAACCAGATGCCGAGTTCCGCCCGTGAAGCATCCGGTCAGGCCGGTATAGCGCGCCGGCAGCTTTGGCCACGTGCCGGATATAGCGCGCCGGCACCTTTTGCAGCAGCTGGTGCCCGGCCTCATCGCGGGCATTCAGCCACGGCCGGCGAGCCCTCCGCCCGCATGCCGAAGGCAGCGTTCCAGCTCACCTTGGCCACCATGCCCAGATGGTACAGCGCCGGGACAAATGTCTATCCGCCGCCAAGAAAGACGGCTCCGAAGGGCGGCGCTGCTGTGGTCTTTTCAGCCAGCCAGATGCCGAGCTCCACCCGTGAAGCATCCGGTCAGGCCGGGCACGGAACTGCTAACTTGCCCGGCCGCTTTTCATCAGGTGCCCGTTGCCCGCTAATTGTGACCGATATAGCCGGCATGCTACGGTTCTGCCGGTTCGTGCGTGAGCGTCCCGCGCTCGCGCGATGCATGCTAGGTAGTCACAATGCGTGTGCTCGTTGCAGGTATCCCGCGGTCGGGTACGACTATGCTTTTCAGGGCTCTTTCCGGGTTGCCACGCGGCGCCACGACGCCGGCGGACTATGACGGCCCTCACCTCAAATCACATTCGTTCCGGCCTGACGATTTTGTCGGTCGGGTCGACGTTGCGGTATTCATGTTTGGAAATGTACGACATTCAATCGTTTCAACATTGAAGAACCGAATGGATGTAAATCATTTTTCGAATTGCGGGGCAGGACACCTAACCCCCGATCAAGTGGACTTACTAACTCAAGACCATCTGAACTATGAAAAGATGTTCCTTGCATGGACGCGCCCAACCCGCATTCCCCATGCCTGTGTGCGATATGAACGCATCCACGATCTTGCAGGCGCCTTATCGCAGCTCATCGGCGTGGATTTTACGCTGCCTCCCTATCGTCCGCGCGAAACCGTCCTAGACACCTTGCCGCAGAACCGGATGTCCGCCCTGGAAGACACGTACGACAGGCTCATCGCGCGCGTCGATCGAGCACCGGACCTTGCCTGGTATGGCTGAGCCGCCTTCGCCGCTTGCCTAACATGTGGAGAGCATCCATACGTCGGCAGAAGAGTTGGGTGAGCGCATCCATCACGCAAACCTCTCCTAGCTGGCCGGCCGTGCGCTGACGCAACGAGCGGTAAGTGTTGCTGCATCGCGCCTCGATGTAGCCAAGCGCCGCAAGTGTGTCGGCGACGTTGGTGCTACCCGAGTTGGCTGCCGAGCCTGTCCACCGCGCCGAGAAGAAATCTAGGGTCGTCGAGGAGTTGTGGTTCACAGTGATGCCGACCGTATTACGCAGTGGATCGGCGATGGCCGGGCCGTTTTGGTTCGACACATAATAGGGCCGGGTAATGGAGCCGAGTAGCCGTCCGCCGAAGGCCGCCTTGTCTGCCTGGTGCAACGTGCCCAGCCTTCCGGTTCTCTGATCTGGCAGTAGTGCCGGCAGCAGTGCTGGAGACGGATGGTGGATGTTGAGGAGACCTATGTGCGGCGTCGGCGCTGGAGTTGGGCCGAGAAGCGGGTCGTCGTCCAGGAGGCGGCCGCGAGCGGCAACGTCATCGGGACGGCGAAGCGCCACGGTATCCAGGCGCAGCAGATTTACCGGTGGCGCGAACGCCTCTCCGAGCGGATGGAGCCAGCAGGACTTGTGGCGGTGAAGGTCGTTGATCCACCGAAGGCACTTCCAGCACCGATGCCGGATATGGATCATCCGAAGAAGTGTTCCGCATCAAGCACTGCCGCTATCGACACCCCGATCGAGATCGTGTCGGCCGGTGGTGTGACGGTTAGGCTGCCTGTCGGGTCGTCGGTGGAGTTCGTGGTGGCGATTGCCAGCGGGCTGTCGAGAGTCCGGCGATGATCCCAGTTCCGAGCGGGGTGCGGGTGTGGCTGGCGACGGGCCATACCGATATGAGGAAGGGCTTCGCGGGGCTGGCATTGCAGGTCCAGGAAGTTCTGCGGCGCGATCCCCATGACGGACACCTGTTCGTATTCCGAGGTCGGCGCGGCGATCTGGTGAAGGTGATCTGGCACGATGGCCAGGGTGCGTGCCTGTTCGCGAAGCGGCTGGAGCGGGGTCGCTTCCTGTGGCCGTCGCCGGCCGACGGTGTGGTGACGATCACACCGGCGCAACTCGGCTACCTGCTGGAAGGCATCGACTGGCGGCATCCGCAGAGGACGTGGCGATCTGGCGCGTCAGGGTGATTTGGGCGCGGCGTAGGGGCGGCGGATATGATTCCATTCCCCTATGTCGAGCCCGATGGATCCGTTGCCGAGCGACCTTGCCGCGGCCCACGCCATGATCCTGGCGGAGCGTGCCGCGCGGCTTGAGGCCGAGGCGAGCGTCGCTCGGGAGCGTGCTGCGAACAGCAGCACAGATGCCCTCATCGCGCGGCTGAAGCTGGAGGTCGAGAAGCTCCGTCGCGAGCTCTACGGCACGCGCTCGGAGCGCAAGGCACGGCTGCTCGACGGGACTGTCAGGAATTTCGTGTGCAGGGCGGCCATACTGGAGCTGATGGAGGTTCCCGATGGCACGACGCAA
>NZ_JBXASN010000041.1:0-3815 GCF_058809335.1 Ancylobacter sp. GW821-FHT10E12
CCCCGGGTTTCGGCGTCTGCCGACACGGTGAAGCGTTACGTGTCGCTTGGGGCGGCGGTTTTTGTTGCGTCGGGGGCTGGTGTGGGGTCTGGGATCCTGGACGCGGACTACGCGGCGGCGGGGGCGTCGGTGGTGGCGGGCAATGCGGCGGCGGGGCAGGGCGCGGATGTCGTGCTCGCGGTGCGGCGGCCTTTGGCGGCGGACCTGGCGGGGGTCGCTCCCGGGGCGCTGGTGATCGCCATCGCCGATCCCTATGGCCACGAGGCGGCGCTTTCCGAGATCGCGGCGACCGGGGTGAGCCTGTTCGCCATGGAGCTGATGCCGCGCATCACAAGGGCGCAGGTGATGGACGTGCTGTCCAGCCAGGCCAACCTGGCCGGCTACCGGGCGGTGATCGACGCCTCGGCGGAGTTCGGCCGGGCGTTCCCGATGATGATGACGGCGGCGGGCACGGTGCCGGCGGCGCGGGTGTTCGTGATGGGCGCCGGCGTGGCCGGGCTGCAGGCGGTGGCGACGGCGCGGCGTCTGGGCGCGGTGGTGTCGGCGACCGACGTGCGGCCGGCGGCGAAGGAGCAGGTCGAGAGCCTCGGCGGCAAGTTCGTCGCGGTGGAGGATGACGAGTTCAAGCAGGCCGAGACGGCGGGCGGCTACGCCAAGCCGATGTCGGCGGAGTACCAGGCCAAGCAGGCGGCGCTGGTGGCGAGCCATATCGCCAAGCAGGACGTGGTGATCACCACGGCGCTGATCCCCGGGCGGGCGGCGCCGAAGCTGCTGTCGGCGGCGATGGTGGCGTCGATGAAGCCGGGCTCGGTGATCGTCGACCTGGCGGTGGAGCGCGGCGGCAATGTCGAAGGCTCCGTGGCGGGCGAGGTGGTGACCACCGGCAACGGGGTCCGGATCGTCGGCCATCTCAACGTGCCGGGGCGGCTGGCGGCGACGGCGTCGCAGCTTTACGCCAAGAACCTGTACGCCTTCGTCGAGACGCTGGTGGACAAGGGGTCGAAGGCGCTCGGGGTGAAGTGGGACGACGAGCTGGTGAAGGCGACGCTGCTGACGCGGGGCGGGGCGGTGGTGCACCCGTCCTTCGGCGGCAAGGTGGAGAGCACGGCGGCGGCGTGAGGGCGGGGGCCCGAGGTCGCCGGAGGCGTGCGGCAGGGGGGCCTGGCTTCGGGGCACGGGGCACGGGGCTTCGGGGCACGGGGCTTCGGGGCTAACCTTCGGGGTCCGGCCCTGGGCGGCGCGCGGCTGCGGCGCGGGGGTGCGTCCTTGGCTCGGAGGAGTTTGTCCTTGGGCTTGCCGGAGGCAAGACCCGAGGGCTCGCACCTCAGGATGAGGACGGTTCCGCCGGTTGCACCGTTCTTCCCATGAGGGCGTGACGCCTCTCTGCCGGAAGACGGGACGTCTCCAAGGTCTCCTTCCTCCTGCTGAGGAGTGGGCGGAGCCCCGCGTTCTTCGGGACCCGGCGGTGCTCCCCCTCACCCGGCGCGACGCGCCGACCTCTCCCCCTCGGGGAGAGGTGAAGAGGGCGCTCCAGGCCTGTACGGCCCGCTCCCTCTCCCCGCGGGGAGAGGGGTGGGGTGAGGGGGCTCCGCGTGTCGGGCTTCCGGGAGCGTCTCTCCCGTTTGCACCGGTCTCGCCGGACGCGGCCCGACGACACATGCCGGGCGAGCGGCCCGGCAGCGATCTTCAGGCGGGGGCGGTGCTCCCGCCGCATAACGAGAAACGATGAGAGGCCGGGGCGGCGGAGCGGCGCCCGGTCGAGGCGAGGCGGCGGGCGGCGCAGGCATGAGAGCCTCGGCCGACCCGGGAAGGACGGGGAGAGGGAAGATGGCCAATCCATCGAGCGTGCCGGCGGATCCGGCGCAGGCGCTGGAAGCCGCGCGGGCGGCGGCCGAGATCGCCAAGCGGGCGGCGGAGGCGGCGCAGGCCTATGCGGAGGCGGCGGCGCAGGCGGTGCACTCAGGCGGCGTCAGTGATGCCGCCGGGGCGGCGGCGCATGCGCTGTCGGGCGGGGCGATCGACCCGTTCGTGTTCCGGCTCGCCATCTTCGTGCTGGCGGTGTTCGTCGGCTATTACGTGGTGTGGTCGGTGACGCCGGCGCTGCACACGCCGCTGATGAGCGTCACCAACGCCATCTCCTCGGTGATCGTGGTCGGGGCGCTCTTGGCGGTCGGGGTCGACACGGTGGCGGCCAACGGCGCCTGGGTGGAGGGCACCGGCTGGGCGCGCGGCTTCGGCTTCATCGGGCTGGTGCTGGCGAGCGTGAACATATTCGGCGGCTTCCTGGTGACCAGCCGGATGCTGGCCATGTACTCGAAGAAGAAGTGAGGGCGACGGGATGAACGCCAATATCGTCGCGCTTTTGTACCTCGTCTCCGGGGTGCTGTTCATCATGGCGCTGCGCGGGCTGTCGAGCCCGGCGAGCTCGCGGCAGGGCAATCTGTTCGGCATGGTCGGCATGACCATCGCGGTGCTGACCACGCTGGCCTCCTCGCCGCCGGCGGGTCTGGGCGGCTGGGCGCTGGTGATCGGCGGCCTCGCCATCGGCGGCGGCGCCGGGGCGGTGATCGCCCGCAAGATCGCCATGACGCAGATGCCGCAACTGGTGGCGGCGTTCCACTCGCTGGTCGGCCTCGCCGCGGTGATGGTGGCGGCCGCCGCGCTCTACGCCCCCGCGGCGTTCGGCATCGGCGCGCCGGGCGCCATCCACGGCCAGGCGCTGGTGGAGATGAGCCTCGGCGTCGCCATCGGCGCCATCACCTTCACCGGCTCGGTGATCGCCTTCGCCAAGCTCAACGGCAACATGTCGGGCAAGCCGATCCTGCTGCCGATGCGCCATGTCATCAATGCCGGCCTGGCGGCGCTGATCGTGCTGCTGGTGGTGGTGCTGACGCTCACCGAGAGCCACGCGGTGTTCTGGCTGATCGTGATCGCCAGCCTGGTGTTCGGCGGGCTGCTGATCATCCCGATCGGTGGCGCCGACATGCCGGTGGTGGTGTCGATGCTGAACTCCTATTCCGGCTGGGCGGCGGCGGGCATCGGCTTCACGCTGGGCAACACGGCGCTGATCATCACCGGGGCGCTGGTGGGATCGTCGGGCGCGATCCTGAGCTACATCATGTGCAAGGGGATGAACCGGAGCTTCGTGTCGGTGATCCTCGGCGGCTTCGGCGGCGATGCGGCGGCGGGACCTGCGGGGGCGGTGGAGACGCGGCCGGTCAAGCAGGGCTCGGCGGAGGACGCGGCGTTCATCATGAAGAACGCCGCCAAGGTGATCATCGTGCCGGGCTACGGCATGGCGGTGGCGCAGGCGCAGCATGCTCTCAGAGAGATGGCGGACCGGCTGAAGGCGGAGGGCGTCGAGGTCAGCTACGCCATCCACCCGGTGGCGGGGCGGATGCCCGGGCACATGAACGTGCTGCTGGCGGAGGCCAACGTGCCCTATGACGAGGTGTTCGAGCTGGAGGACATCAACTCGGAATTCGCGCAGGCGGACGTGGCGTTCGTGATCGGCGCCAACGACGTGACCAACCCGGCGGCGAAGACCGACCCGAGCTCGGCGATCTACGGCATGCCGATCCTGGACGTGGAGAAGGCGAAGACGGTGCTGTTCATCAAGCGCGGCATGGCGGCGGGCTATGCCGGGGTGGAGAACGAGCTGTTCTTCCGCGACAACACCATGATGCTGTTCGCCGACGCCAAGAAAATGGTCGAGGACATCGTCAAGAACCTCGCGCACTGAACAGCCGGGAGGGCGGGGCGGCGGTGCTCCGGCAGGGCGCTGGCCGACGCCGCCGCGACACGCAAGACAGGGG
>NZ_JBXASN010000042.1:0-2959 GCF_058809335.1 Ancylobacter sp. GW821-FHT10E12
AGGTATCCGTCCGAGGGCTGCACTGATGTCAGCTCTTGACGGGATCTTGCTTCTTCCACGCCCACGGCAGCAGTTCGTCGAGCCGGTTGACGGGATGACCGTCGACCATGCGGGCGAGGACGTCCGCGAGATAGGCGTACGGCTCGACACCGTTGAGCTTGGCGGTCTCGATCAGCGAGCAGATGGTGGCCCATCTTTCACCGCCGCCGTCGCTGCCGGCGAACAGATGGTTCTTGCGCCCGAGTGCGATCGGACGGATGGCGCGCTCGAACGGATTGGTGTCGAGCTCGATGCGGCCATCGTGCAGGAAGCGGGTCAGTCCTACCCAACGTGTCAGCGCGTAGCGTATGGCCTCGGCGAGCGGACTGCGGCCGGAGACCTGCATGAGCTGCGCCTCCAGCCAGGTACGCAGATCGTTGGCGAGCGGACGGGAGTGCTGCCGGCGTGCGGCAAGCCGATGGACTGGCGACTGCCCGCGGATCTGCGCCTCGACGGCGTAGAGCTCGCTGATCCGGCGCAGCGCCTCGGTGGCGACCGGCGATCCGGTAGCTTGCGCGACGTCATAGAACTTGCGCCGCGTGTGTGCCCAGCAGGCGGCGAGAACGATGTCGCCCTTGCTCGCCAGTTGCTCGAAGCCGGCATAACCGTCGACGTGCAGCACGCCGGAGAAGTGCTGAAGATGGGAGGCCGGACGCTCGGCCCGGCGGTCCGGCGCGAACAGATAGATCGCCGCTGGCGGCTCTGGGCCGGCCCAGCCACGCTGCTCCCGGGCATAGACCCAGAGCCGTCCGGTCTTGGTGCGGCCACGGCCCGGATCGAGCACCGGAACCGGCGTGTCGTCGGCGAACAGATGGTCGGAAGCGAAGACATTGCGAGCGAGCCGCTGATGCAGCGCCACCAGCCACCAGCCTGCCGCCCCGACCCAGCCGGCCAGCGTCGAGCGCGCCAGATCGATGCCGTGCCGGGCGAAGATCTGCGACTGCCGATAGAGCGGGGTGTGGTCGCAATATTTGCTGACGAGCACCTGGGCCAGCAGCGCCGGCGTGGCCACGCCGCCGGCGATCAGCCGTTCCGGCGCCGGCGCCTGCACCACGGTCTCGCAGAGGCGGCAGGCATATTTCGGCCGGGTGATGCGGATCACCCGAAGCTGCGCTGGAACCCAGTCCAGCATCTCGGACTGGCTCTCGCCGATCGCATGGAGCGCACCGCCGCAGCACGCACAAACCGCATCGCCGATGTCGAGACGAACGTCCTCGCGCGGCAGGTGATCGGGCAGCGGCTTGCGATGGGACGCGCGCTCGGAAGATGGCCTGGCGACCTCCGGATGGCTCTCGCGGATGCGGGCAATGTCGGCGTCGAGATCCTCCAGTGCGAGCGCCAGCTGGTCAGGATCGAGACGTTCGGAGCGGCGGCCGAACTGCGCCCGCTGCAGCTTTTTGATGATCGACTGGAGGCGCTCGATCTCACCGTCGCGGCTCTCGACGACGCCCGCCATCTCGCGCACCAGCTGGTGCAGGAGGCCGACGTCGGAGGGCAGGCTTTCCAGATCGAGCCGCATGCCCGATTCTACCGCAAAACCACATTTCGCCCAAGCATCAAAGCCTTCATACGCTTGGGTTTGCGTAGGTTTTCAGCCGGCCAGCGCCGGCTTCCAGACACGCTCCGGCGCGCGCCAGTCGATGCCCTCGATCAGCATGGCGAGCTGCGCCGGGGTGAGCGTGATCGAACCGTCATGGCCGGTCATCACCGGCCACACGAAGCCGCCCTGGTCGATCCGTTTGGTGAACAGGCACAGCCCGTTGCCGTCCCAGAACAGGATCTTCAGCATCGACGCCTTGCGGCCGCGGAAGGCAAACAGATGGCCGCTGAACGGATCCTTCTTCAGCACCTCCTGCACCAGCATGGCGAGCCCATCCATGCCCTTGCGCATGTCGGTGTAGCCCAGAGCGAGATGCACCTTCACGCCGGCGGGAACGATCATCATGATGCGATCTCCTCGCATTCAGCCTGCGCCCGAACCGCAGTCGGATCGCTGCCGATCGGCGCGAACACCCGCCGTCCACCGGCGAGATCGACCACCATCATGCCGTCGGGCGGCGGCATGAGCTCCTGCAGCATACGCGTTGCCGCTGTGCCGTCGGTGAACGCGACGGGCGCCAGCTTCGCCCGCTTCTTCTGCGCCACGCCGAACTGCACCCGCCAGCGGAACAGCAGCCCGGTGACGATGCCGTGCTTGCGCGCGACGCTCGATACGCTGACGCCGGGCTGGTCGCTCTCGAGCGCGATGGCACGCTTCTGCTCGTCGCTGAAGAAGCGCCGGACCGGCTGCGACAGTGGCCCCGGATCGCTGTTCGATGGTGCTGTCAACACGCTTTCCAGCGGCATTTTGCTGGCACTAGTGCCAACGACCGGCCGGGCGGAGGGATGAAGATGGGCGCGCCAGTCGATCGCCACCTCGCCCTCATCCAACCGGTCACGCCAGATGCGCAGGGATGTGGGCGAGAGCTGCAGCGCGGCGGCGTATTCGCGCACGCCCATGCCGCTCCAGTTCATCGCTTCGACATGCATCGCCCAGAACGCCTGGAGCGCACGATTGCGCTCATCCGTGCTGACGCCGAACCGCAATCGAGCGCGCCTCTTCTGACGCTTCGCCCGTTCCTCGCTGCGCTGCTGACGGCGCAGTTCCGCCTGATATTCCGCCTGCTTGCGCGCCGCGTCCTCGCCCGCCAGCTGCTTCAGCCAGTTGTCGAAGGTGCGCCGGTTGAGCCGCTGATCGCGGCAATAAGCGGTGCGCGTCAGCCCGCTGCGCTGCCACGCCTCGACATGAATCCGCCAGAACGAGCGACGCGCCTTGTTCTCGAAATGTCTCGAAGCCACCGGAGATCCTCCACGCTACGAAGGAACCCGACATGCTCCGATTTTGCACCACGCCAATACTGTGCAGGGACCGGACGGTTAC
>NZ_JBXASN010000043.1:0-1674 GCF_058809335.1 Ancylobacter sp. GW821-FHT10E12
GCCTTATGAAGATCCTCGTGCCCGTTAAGCGGGTTGTGGACTACAACGTTAAGATCCGTGTGAAGGCGGACGGCTCGGGTGTCGAGCTGGCCAACGTCAAGATGGCGATGAACCCGTTCGACGAGATCGCGGTGGAAGAGGCGCTGCGGCTCAGGGAGGCCGGAGCGGCCACCGAGGTGATCGCGGTGTCGGTCGGCCCGGCCAAGACCGAGGAGACCATCCGCACCGCGCTGGCCATGGGCGCCGATCGCGGCATCTGGGTGAAGACCGAGGAGGCCGGCATCGAGCCGCTGGCGGTGGCCAAGCTGCTGAAGGCCATCGTGGCGGAAGAGGCCCCCGGCCTGGTCATCCTCGGCAAGCAGGCGATCGACGACGACTGCAACCAGACCGGCCAGATGCTGGCGGCGCTGCTCGGCTGGCCGCAGGCGACCTTCGCCTCCAAGGTCGTCATCGAGGGCGGGAGCGCCAATGTCACCCGCGAGATCGATGGCGGCCTGCAGAAGCTGGAGCTGGCGCTGCCGGCGATCCTGACCACCGATCTCAGGCTCAACGAGCCGCGCTACGCCTCGCTGCCCAACATCATGAAGGCGAAGAAGAAGCCGATCGTCGAGACCAGCGCCGCGACGCTCGGGGTCGACATCGCCCCGCGGCTCGAGGTGATCTCCACCACCGAGCCGGGCGGGCGCAGCGCCGGCATCCGGGTCGCCTCGGTGGCCGAGCTGGTCGACAGGCTGAAGAACGAGGCGGGAGTGATCTGATGGCGACGCTGCTGTTTGCCGAACATGACGACGCACATCTCAATCCGGTCACCGCGCGGGCGCTGACCGCGGCGCTGGCGCTCGGCGCGCCGGTGCATGTGGCGGTGATCGGCTCGGGCTGCCGCCCGGCCGCCGAGGCGGCGGCGACGCTCGCGGGCGTCGCGCAGGTGCTGCTGATCGACGCACCCGCCTATGCGCACCACCTCGCCGAGCCGCTGGCGGCGCTGGGCGTGGCGCTGGCGGGCGACTATGACGCGCTGGTGGCGCCCTCGAGCGCGGTGTGGAAGAGCGCGATGCCGCGCATCGCCGCGCTCCTCGACGTGATGCAGGTGTCGGACGTCACCGCGGTGCTCGGCCCGGACATGTTCGAGCGGCCGATCTATGCCGGCAACGCGATCCAGAAGGTGCGCTCGGCGGAAGCGAAAAAGGTGCTCACCATCCGCACCGCCGGTTTCGCCGCCGCCGCCGAGACCGGCGCCGCGCCGATCCGCGAGGTGGCGCCGGCGGGCGAGGCGAACGGCGCGCGCTTCCTGTCGGAGGCGATCGCCCATCTGGCGCGTCCCGAGCTGACGGCGGCGCGGATCATCGTCTCGGGCGGGCGGGCGCTCGGCTCGGCGGAGAATTTCCACGCCGTCGTCGAGCCGCTGGCGGACGCGCTCGGCGCGGCGGTGGGGGCGTCGCGCGCGGCGGTGGATGCCGGCTATGCACCGAACGACTGGCAGGTCGGCCAGACCGGCAAGGTGGTGGCGCCGGACCTGTATGTCGCGCTGGGCATTTCCGGGGCGATCCAGCATTTGGCCGGGATGAAGGACTCGAAGGTCATCGTCGCGATCAACAAGGACGAGGAGGCGCCGATCTTCCAGGTCGCTGATTACGGCCTCGTCGGAGACCTGTTCCAGGTGGTGCCCGAGCTGAC
>NZ_JBXASN010000044.1:0-1322 GCF_058809335.1 Ancylobacter sp. GW821-FHT10E12
GGGACTGTCAGGAATTTCGTGTGCAGGGCGGCCATACTGGAGCTGATGGAGGTTCCCGATGGCACGACGCAAAGCCCCACGTATTCCTGACGCGCTTCTGGACCAGCTTCTGGCCGGCGCGGATCCCAAGACGGCGTTTGACGCCAATGGCCTGCTCGACGATCTGAAGAAGGCGCTGGCCGAGCGAGCGCTGAACGCCGAGATGGATCATCATCTGACGGAGGAGGAGACCGGCAACAGCCGCAACGGCTATGGCCGCAAGACGGTGACGACCGAGACGGGTCGGATCGAGCTGGAGATCCCGCGCGATCGGCAGGCGACCTTCGATCCGCAGTTGATCGCCAAGTATCAGCGCCGCTTCCCCGGCTTCGACGACAAGATCGTGTCGATGTACGCCCGCGGCATGAGCGCCCGCGAGATTGTCGGGCATCTGCGCGAACTCTACGGCATCGAGGTCTCGCCCGACCTGGTTAGTGCCGTCACGGACGCGGTGCTGGAGGAGATTGCCGCCTGGCAGGCGCGGCCGCTCGAGCCGGTCTACCCCCTGGTCTTCTTCGATGCCCTGCGCGTCAAGGTCCGCGACGAGGGCATGGTGCGCAACAAGGCCGTCCATATCGCGCTCGGCGTCCGCGCCGATGGGGCCAAGGAAATTCTCGGCCTCTGGCTGGAGCAGAACGAGGGCGCCAAGTTCTGGCTGCGCGTCATGAACGAATTGAGAAACCGCGGCGTCGAGGACATCCTGCTCGCTGTCGTCGACGGCTTGAAGGGCTTCCCCGACGCGATCCGGGCCGTGTTTCCCGAGGCGACGGTCCAGACCTGCATCGTCCACCTGCTCCGCCATAGCCTGGACTTCGTGTCCTACAAGGACCGCAAGCCGGTTGCTGCGGCGCTGAAGGGCATCTATCGCGCCGTCGATGCTGCCGCCGGCGAGGTCGCGCTCGGGGCTTTCGAGGAGGGGCTATGGGGCCGCCGATACCCAGCCATCGCTCAGAGCTGGCGCCGCGCCTGGAGCGAAGTCGTGCCGTTCTACGCCTTTCCGGCCGACGTCCGACGCATTCTCTACACGACCAATGCGATCGAGGCGCTGAACGCGAAACTGCGACGCGCCGTCCGCGCCAGAGGCCATTTCCCGACCGACGAGGCGGCCATGAAGCTCCTCTTCCTCGTCTTGAACCGCTCGGAGAAGGAGTGGAAGATGGGGCCTCGTGAATGGGTCATGGCCAAGGCCCAGTTCGCCGTCATCTTCGGCGAGCGCTTCACAAGGGCCATGGCGGCCTGATGTTCAACCCCGCCGCCCCGCACACGAAATTCCTGACAGTCCC
>NZ_JBXASN010000045.1:0-1038 GCF_058809335.1 Ancylobacter sp. GW821-FHT10E12
GTTGCGGTCCGTGACGCCAATCTCGTCATCGAAGCCGGGGAGTTCTTCTCCTTCCTCGGTCCGTCCGGGTGCGGCAAGACCACGCTGCTGCGCACCATTTCCGGCTTCATCGAGCCGACGCGCGGCGCGGTGCGCATCGACGGCCGGGACATGAAGGGGATCGGGCCGAACAAGCGCCCGACCGCCCTGATCTTCCAGAACCTCGCTTTGTTCCCGATGATGACGGTGGCGGAGAATATCGGCTACGGCCTCAGGGTGCGCGGCGTGCCGCGCCACGAGCGCGACGAGAAGGTGAAGAACCTGCTCATCCAGGTGGCGCTGACCGAGCATGGCCACAAGCGCGTCTCCGAGCTCTCCGGCGGCCAGAAGCAGCGCGTCGCCATCGCCCGCGCGCTGGCGGTGGAGCCCTCGGTGCTGCTGCTCGACGAGCCGCTGTCGGCGCTGGACCTCAAGCTGCGCCAGCATATGCGTTCCGAGCTGCGCGCCATCCAGAAGCGGGTCGGCATCACCTTCATCTACATCACCCACGACCAGGGCGAGGCGCTGACCATGTCGGACCGCATCGCGGTGATGAATGCCGGGGTGATCGAGCAGGTCGGCAACGGCCGCGCGGTCTATGCCGAGCCGCGCACGCCGTTCGTGGCCTCCTTCGTCGGCGAGAACAACCAGATCCGCGGGCGCATCACCGCCGTCGAGAACGGCATCGCCACGCTCGACACGCCGCTCGGCCTGCTGTCGGGCCGCAACCCTGTCGGGCTGAAGGCGGGCGAGGAGGCGCTGCTGTTCGTGCGCCCGGAAATGCTGGCGCTGAACGCCAACGGCTCCACCGTCGGCTTCGAGGGCGAGGCGATCGACGTCGCCTATGAGGGCAGCGTCACCCATGTGACGCTGCGGGTGCGCACCGGGCAGAAGATCACCGCCACGCTCGGCGGCGGCGTGCTGCCGGCCAGCGGCGACAAGCTGCGCATCGGCTTCCAGCCGCAGGACGGGCTGCTGCTCGCCCGGCCGCCAAGCCACTGAGCAGGAGCGCGCGATATG
>NZ_JBXASN010000046.1:0-849 GCF_058809335.1 Ancylobacter sp. GW821-FHT10E12
GTGGTGGTGGAGAAGGGCTCGGAGGTCGGCGCGCATATCCTGTCCGGCGCGGTGATCGACCCGATCGGCCTCGACCGGCTGTTCCCGGACTGGCGGGACGCGCCCGACGCGCCGCTGAAGACGCCCGTCACCGAGGACCGCTTCTACCTGCTCGGCCCGGCCGGCGGCGTGCGGCTGCCCAATTTCCTGATGCCGCCGCTGATGAACAATCACGGCAATTATGTCGGCTCGCTCGGCAATGTCTGCCGCTGGCTGGCCGGCAGGGCCGAGGCGCTCGGCGTCGAGATCTATCCCGGCTTCGCCGCCGCCGAATTGCTGTTCGACGCGAACGGCGCCGTCGCCGGCATCGCCACCGGCGACATGGGCATCGGCCGCGACGGCGAGCCCGGCCCCAATTTCGCGCGCGGCATGGAGCTGCGCGGCAAGTACACGCTGTTCGCCGAGGGCGCGCGCGGCTCGCTCTCCCAGCAGCTGATCGCCCGCTACAAGCTCGACGAGGGCCGCGAGCCGCCGAAGTTCGGCCTCGGGCTGAAGGAGCTGTGGCAGCTCGATCCGGCCAAACACCAGCCGGGGCTGGTGCAGCATTCCTTCGGCTGGCCGCTGGCATCGGATACCGGCGGCGGGTCGTTCCTCTATCACCTCGAGGACGGGCAGGCGGTGGTCGGCTTCGTCGTCCACCTGAACTATTCGAACCCGTATCTGTCGCCCTTCGAGGAGTTCCAGCGCTTCAAGACGCATCCCCTGATCCGCCCGACCTTCGAGGGCGCCAAGCGGCTGTCCTATGGGGCGCGGGCGATCACCGAGGGCGGCTATCAGTCGGTGCCGCGCACCGTGTTCCCCGGCGGGGCG
>NZ_JBXASN010000047.1:0-740 GCF_058809335.1 Ancylobacter sp. GW821-FHT10E12
ACAGCCCGCTACCGACGAATTCGGCGAGCTCGCGGGTGTTGGGGGCGTCGAGCATGGCGCCGGGTCCGGTCTCCCAGACCTTGCCCCTGTGCATGTAGACGACCTGGCTGGCGACCTTGCGGGCGAAGGCCATCTCATGGGTGACGAGGATCATGGTCATGCCGCCGCGGGCGAGGTCCTCCATCACCCTCAGCACCTCGCCGGTCAGCTGCGGGTCGAGGGCGGAGGTGACCTCGTCGAACAGCATCAGCTTGGGCTGCATGGCGAGCGAGCGGGCGATGGCGACGCGCTGCTGCTGGCCGCCGGAGAGCTGCTCGGGATAGTGGTCGGCCTTCTCGGCGAGGCCGACGCGGGCCAGCACCTCGCGGGCGAGGTCGCGGGCCTCGGCTTTCGACGCCTTTTTCACGCAGCTCGGCGCCAGCATGATGTTCTGCTCGGCGGTGAGGTGCGGGAACAGGTTGTAGCTCTGGAACACGATGCCGACGTCGCGGCGCAGCGAGCGGCGGTCGAGCCTGGCGTCGTGGACGGCATGGCCGCAGACGTCGATGCGGCCGTCGTCGATGGTCTCGAGGGCGTTGATGCAGCGCAGCGCCGTCGACTTGCCGGAGCCGGACTGGCCGATGACGGCGGCGACCTCGCCGCGGGCGACCTCGAAGGAGACGCCGTCCAGCACCTTCACGGTGCCGAAGCTCTTGTGAACGTTGGAGAGTTTAACGACGGCCGACATTGAGCTTCCTTTC
>NZ_JBXASN010000048.1:0-708 GCF_058809335.1 Ancylobacter sp. GW821-FHT10E12
TCGGCCAGCCATTGCTGCCCGCATCGTGGCGCACAGCGAGCCGATCTCCTCCGCCGTCGGCGTGAGTTCCGCCATTCCGCGCGGTCCCTCGATCCAGTCGAGATAGGCGTGCATCCCAGCGTCCGTGGTCGGCACGGTGGCGATGATCGCCGCCCGAGCAGCATCGGCTCGGCGCAGCACGCGCGTGAGGCGACGGGCAGCAGCGCGAGCGTCGCGGTGATCCTTGCCCAGCCGCGCGGCGACCTCCTCCTCGACGTCGGAGGCGCTGTTCAACGCGTCGTTGGCGGCATGCTCGCGCCGGATGGCGGTGAAGATCGGATCATGGCGCGGCATCGTGCGCTCCTGTCGTGTCGGCCTTCGCGAAGCGTTCGATCTCCCGCAGCAGCGCGATGAAGCATTTCGGCTGCCAGTCGAGATCGTCGGATGGATCGGGCGCGAGGTCTGCGAGAGTGCAGCTATCCCACACCAGGGCGAGAGCGTGCGCTGCAAGCCCACGTGCCGTCTTCGCCGGAATGGCACGAATGGCGTTGGCGACGGCATTGCCGGCCTCGCACGCATCGTCGTCCGTGTAGGGCGGCGGCGGGCCCTCGCCGTCGTCCAGCAGCGTCACCATCCGGGCGACGTGCCGGATACGCAGTTCAGCCTGCAGCCGGATCAGCGCCGCATCAGGGTGGGCGTCGTCCGGCGTCTGGAGCTGCGCCGCGAGGG
>NZ_JBXASN010000049.1:0-617 GCF_058809335.1 Ancylobacter sp. GW821-FHT10E12
GATGCCAAGCTCGGGCATGACGCGATCCTGGAGCTGATGAAGGCGGTCGACGCCTACATCCCGCAGCCGGAGCGCCCGATCGACCTGCCGTTCCTGATGCCGATCGAGGACGTGTTCTCGATCTCGGGCCGCGGCACGGTGGTGACCGGGCGCGTCGAGCGCGGGGTGATCAAGGTGGGCGAGGAAGTCGAGATCGTCGGCATCCGCCCGACCATCAAGACGACGGTGACCGGCGTGGAAATGTTCCGCAAGCTGCTGGACCAGGGACAGGCGGGCGACAATGTCGGCATCCTGGTCCGCGGCACCAAGCGCGAGGACGTGGAGCGCGGCCAGGTGGTGTGCAAGCCGGGTTCGGTGAAGCCGCACACCAAGTTCAAGGCCGAGGCGTACATCCTGACCAAGGAGGAGGGCGGCCGCCACACGCCGTTCTTCACCAACTACCGTCCGCAGTTCTACTTCCGCACCACGGACGTGACGGGCATCGTGACGCTGCCGGAAGGCACGGAAATGGTGATGCCGGGCGACAACATCACGGTCGACGTGGCGCTGATCGTGCCGATCGCGATGGAAGACAAGCTGCGCTTCGCCATCCGCGAAGGCGGACGCACCGTCGGTGC